>JAGBXR010000008.1 GCA_017629145.1 Alistipes sp.
CTCGATCTCGGTGTTACCGAACTTATTACCCATATCCTGGAGGAGTGAGAGGTAGGTATAGCTATCGAGGATGTTGTCGAACTCACGAACATAGTTACAAGCGAAGTATGCCTCGTAAACATCCTTGTTAGGAGCCTTGATGTTGAATGTAGCGATGTAAGGATCCTTATCCTCAACGGCTGTTACAACAACCTCAGGAGCTGGCTTAGTAACCTCAGGAAGAGTGAATGTTGTTGAAACGAAGCTCTGTGTCATACCTGAGTTGTCACCCATAGCTGATACAAGTACGCGGAACTGCTTACCAGCGAAGCCCTTAGTATCTGCAAACCAATCAGTAAGACGGAGTGTTGTAGAACCTGTAGCCATCTCAACACCAAATGTGTAGAGTGCGAAGTATGAACCTGTAAACCAACGCAAGTACGCCTCGTTGTTGTCCAAGAGAGGCATTACAGAGCCCTGGAAATCGCTCTCCTCGAGAATGATGACGTTGTAGAATACTACATTGTCAGTAGGAGTGAAGTCGATGATAGCATTGATAGGAGTCATATTAGAAACCTTGATATCAACAGTACCATCCAAAGTCTCTGGATCGAGTGTATCAACCTGAATACGCTTGTAGAAACCTGTCCAATACTTCTCGGTGTCATAAGCATCAGTCTCAAGCTCGTTAATCCAATTTAGCCAATCGTACTCAGGACGGTAGTAACCATTGCTCCAACCTGCAGGGAATGCCCAGATTACAGTACCATTACCTGTGTACATATCCTCGTAAACAGTTGTAATCTCACCATCCTCATATACGATGTTCTCATCTGGGTTATCCATATAGCCGAACTCACCAACCATAAATACACCAGGCTCACCAGGAACCTTAGGATCAGCGTAGCTTGCCGATACGAGGTTACCCTCCTCATCGTAGATCAAATCACCATTCTCATCACGCTCTGTGCTGTGTACCTCATCGTAGATGATAGTCTTATCCTCTGTAATGTACTGCTGAGCATTGTAGAGCAACATATCGAGCTCCATAGAACCCAATGACTTCATATAGTTGTACATAGCAAGTGATGATGTAGAGTAACGCAACGCATTGCCACGTGTCTTTACATCCTCAGGAACAGTTACGTGTACAGCAAAACCATCGAGCATACGATCAACAACAGTAAGAGCCTCAGTGTAGCCAACTGTTGTAAACTCGATAGGATAGACAGTCTCAGAGAGAACATTATCAGCATTCTTCACTGCGAAGAATACTGTGTAAGATACCTCAGACTCAAGACCTGAGAACTTAACCTCAGATGTTGTGCTAACCGACGCATCGGCAACCTCAACAATAGTACCACCACCATAGATAGCTGTAGCGGGGAGCTCAAGCTCGTTCTGGAGGTAAGCGAAGCTGCTAACACCTGTTGTCACAACCTCGATTACAGCACCATTAGCTGTCACAGAAGCGACATTGATCTGTACCGATGCCTCCGCCTTTGGCTCCTCGGGAGTGTCGGGCGTACAAGCACTAAATGCGAAACCGACCAATAGTGCCGCTACCGCAAAAAGGTAATGCTTAAAATTTTTCATAAAGTTAATAATTTGTTTTTTTAGTGTGTTTAATAAATTTTGCGCATAATCTTAGGGTGGCAAATATATGTATATTTTCCGAATAATCAGCATATCAGCTCGATATTTTATGCATATAGACCACTATTTTCTCGCATAATCACAAAATTATGCAGATATTGTCGCAAATATGCGAGATTCTTTATGATGTAAATATCGTTATTTTTATAAGTATCTTATTTAATGACAGTGTCTTAAGTTAGGGGAGGATGGTAAATAATGATAGGTAGCGGTGGGTAGTTATAGGTAGACTACCTATTAAAAACTCGATAAAGAAGTTGAGATGCAGCAGATGCGCTACTATCACAACAAATTTCTTGTCAGAGTGACGCAGATGCGAAAACCTAATTTCTTGTTAGAGTGGTGCAGATGCTGTAGCGATAAAGAAGTTGCCCCAGATAGGACATACTTGATGTATTTCCTATTTGGGGCAACGATTGAGATGCAGCAGATGCGCTACTATCACAAGAAATTACTCCATACAGCGGCAAACAAGATTACGATCACCATAACCATTGTCAATCTTGGTGACGTATGGGAAGAACTTACCCTCCGCAATCCAAGCAAGAGGGAAGGCTGCCTCCTCACGAGTATATGGGTGTGACCACTCGCCAGCGAGCTCGCGTGCGGTGTGAGGTGCGTTGACAACAACGTTATCGGCGTTGCCCTCGGCAGCTGCCTGCTCGCACTCGCGCTTGATCTTGATGAGCGACTCGATGAAGCGATCCATCTCCGCCTTTGACTCGCTCTCGGTAGGCTCAACCATAAGGGTCTCGTGTACAGGGAATGAGAGTGTAGGCGCGTGGTAGCCGTAGTCCATAAGACGATGAGCGATATCGCCACAGTCGATATTGTAGTCGCGCTTGAAGTGTGTGAGGTCGAGAATCATCTCGTGACCTACGCGGCCAGTCTCGCCAGAGTAGTATGTACGGTACTCGCTCTTGAGTGCCGATGACATATAGTTAGCGTTGACGATAGCCATCTCTGTTGAGCGACGCAAGCCCTCAAAGCCGAGCATACGGATGTAACCGTATGTGATAGGGAGCAACATCGCCGAACCCCAAGGTGATGACGATACTGCGGTGATACCCTCCTCGCCACCAGTCTCCATAAGTGAGTGGCTTGGCAGGAACTTAACGAGGTGCTCTGCAACGCATACAGGGCCAACACCAGGACCGCCACCGCCGTGAGGCATAGCGAAGGTCTTGTGGAGGTTGAGGTGACATACGTCAGCACCGATATAACCTGGGTTAGTGAGACCCACCTGTGCATTCATATTTGCACCGTCCATATATACCTGACCACCTGCATCGTGTACTGCATCTACGATATCGCGTATACGGCTCTCGAAGACACCGTGAGTAGATGGATATGTAACCATAAGACCGCAAAGCTCCGAGCTGTGCTCCTCGGCCTTTTTCTTCAAATCCTCAACGTCGATGTTACCATTCTCGTCGCACGCAACAATAACAATCTTCATACCTGCCATAGCAGCAGATGCTGGATTGGTACCGTGTGCTGATGATGGGATAAGGATGATGTTACGGTAGCCCTGACCGCGGCTCTGGTGGTAGGCACGAATCATAAGAAGACCTGCGTACTCACCTGCGGCACCAGAGTTAGGCTGGAGTGTACAGCCAGCAAAACCGGTGATTGTTGCGAGATAGCCCTCGAGCTCGGTGATGAGCTGACGGTAACCCTCGGCCTGATCAGCAGGTGCGAATGGGTGCATATTCTGGAAGCCAGCGAGCGAGAGTGGCTGCATAAGCTGTGCTGCATTGAGCTTCATAGTACAAGAGCCAAGCGAGATCATAGAGTTCATCAACGAGATATCGCGGAGCTCGAGGCGCTTGATATAGCGCATCATCTCGGTCTCGGTGCGGTATGCATTGAAGATCTGCTCGGTGAAGAAGTCGCTCTGGCGCGCTACATTCTCGGCAATCGCTGCCTTCTCAACACGCTTCACGGCCTTGGCCTTCTTACCGCGAGCCTCTGCGAAGATTTCGACAACGCTCTGCAACTCCTCGTCGGTAGTCACCTCATCGAACGACATACGCACGCAGTCGTCTGCAGGATAGTAGAAGTTGATCTCGCGAGAGAGTGCGATATCCTGGATTACCGAAGCCTCGGCCTCAACCTCCAAAGTATCGAACAGAGCCTTGGTGCGTACTACGTAGCCCATAGCCTCCAGCGCCTCCTTAACTGTTACAGCTGCGGTATGTGCGTTGAGCGCTGCACGCTGCAAGCCCTCCTTACCATTATATATACAGTAGAAACCTACCATTGATGCCATCAACGCCTGTGCTGTACAGATGTTCGATGTAGCCTTCTCGCGCTTGATGTGCTGCTCACGCATCTGCAACGACATACGCAAAGCCTTGTTGCCGAGACGGTCTACCGAAACGCCAATGATACGGCCTGGCATAAGGCGCTTGTGTGCATCGCGCGCTGCCATATAACCTGCACTTGGACCACCCAAGCCCATAGGACAGCCCAAACGCTGTGTTGTACCCACTACGATATCTGCGCCCCACTCTGCTGGTGCCTTGAGAAGTGCCAACGAGAGAAGGTCGGCAACAGCTGCTACGCTTACGCCAGCCTCGTGTGCTGCTGCTGCGAATGCTGCATAGTCGCGCACCTCACCATTAGCTGCGGGATACTGCAAGATTACACCGAACTCCTTACCCGTAAAGTTGTATGTAGCGAAGTCATCACGAATAATCTCGATGCCGAATGGCTCTGAACGGGTCAAGAGCACATCGAATGTCTGTGGAAAGATGTTCTCATCGACAAAAATCTGATTGCGGCCCTGCTTCACGGCCTCGCGTGAACGCATAGCGTACATCATCAACATAGCCTCAGCTGTAGCTGTTGCCTCATCGAGGAGTGAGCAGTTAGCCACCTCCATACCTGTGAGTGAGAGCACAGCTGTCTGGAAGTTGAGCAACGCCTCCAAACGGCCCTGCGAAATCTCGGCCTGATATGGAGTGTATGATGTGTACCACGCTGGGTTCTCAAACACGTTGCGTGTAACTACGGCAGGCACTACGTTAGGATAGTAACCCATACCGATGAATGAGCGGAGCGTACGGTTCTTGGCCGCAATCTCGGCGATATGTGCTGCATACTCATACTCGCTCATAGCTGCTGGCAGGTCGAGATCCTTCTTCAGACGGATGTTCTGTGGGATAACCTGCTGCAAGAGCTCCTCTACAGAGCCTACGCCAATTGTTGCAAGCATCTGCTTCAAATCGTCAGCAGAATTTAGACCAGTGTGACGGTCTACAAAGCTATCAAAGGTTTTCATCTTTAGTAATTTAGTTTATAGTTGTTATTTGTTTTACTTAATAGGTTGTCAATATTTAAACTATCAGCTCGGCGAATTATTGCTCGCTCTCTAATATTTGAACGAACTGCCACCGATAAACTCTCTGAGCAGCGATGTTGGCGGTATCTCGTCGGGCTGGATAGGTATGAAGTTATCGAGGAAACGCAGCAAACGGTGTGCCTCGGCATACTCTGGTGCTGTATCTGCCACCTCGCGCAATACTGGCTCGGCAATGGCGCGCAACACCGATATCTCGTAGAATAGCGAAGAGTTGAACATCACATCGGCATTCTCCTGATATGGGAAAATATGCTTCTCCTCACCACGGCGCACACTTGGCCAACGCTCGAAGGTTGCCTGCGCATTGCTGCCACGCGTTGCGTTGTCGCGAATGCTGCGGCGCAACAGTCGATTGTCGGTTGTCGGTATACGCGAGAAGTTATCCATAGCCACCGACGTGAAGCACGATATATAGATCTTGAACTTCTGGTCGTCATCGATACCCGGTGTGAGTCGTGGGTTAAGTGCGTGTATACCCTCGAGGATGAGGATAGAGCGCTCGTTGAGCTGCAACGGCTGCTCGTGCCACTGGCGCTTGCCGGTGATGAAGTTGTAGCGCGGAATCTCGACACTCTCGCCAGCCGAGAGACGGCGCAAGTGGTCGTTGAGAGCCTCGAGGTCGATAGCCTCCAGCGCCTCGTAGTCGTAATCGCCATTCTCATCGCGTGGTGTACGGTCGCGCTCTACGAAGTAGTCGTCCAAAGCTATGAGCACAGGGTCGAAGCCCAATACACGAAGCTGTATTCCGAGTCGCTTCGAGAATGTAGTCTTACCGCTCGACGAAGGTCCCGAAATAAGAGCCATACGCACACCGCGACCGAGGTTGGCATCGGCCACCTGACGCGCGATAGATGCTATCTTATTCTCGTGGAAGGCCTCGGCAATCTTGATAAGCTCCGAAGCATCGCCCTCCATAACACGACGATTCAGATCGCCGACAGTCGGAACACCCATAATGTCGATCCACTGCTGATACTCGTGGAATATGTCGAACATCTTGTCGAGACTCACCGTACGACTTATCTGCTCGGGATTCGAGCGCGAAGGGAGCGATACGTAGAGACCGTTGTAGTAGGGCACTATATCGAAGTGTGGCACATAGGCCGACGATGGTGCCAACACGCCATAGAAGTACCCGGGCATACCACCCATATAGTTTACAGTACTGTAGAGATGTGGACGCGTGCTGAGCAGCTCGACTCTATCGTCGAAGCCAAAACGCTCGTAGAGCGATACCACATCCTGGGCGAGTTGCTTCTCGCGCGTGATTGGCATAGCCGCAGCTACAATCTCTGTCATTCGGCGCTTGAGCGCGACAATCTCTTCAGCACGGAGTGACTTGCGGTCGTCGAACTCGCAGTAGAAGCCACTGCCGAGCGTATGACGCACGCGGAGTTTGCGCTCTGCGAAGAGCTGCGTTGAGGCCATCTGCAGGACAAAGCATATCGTGCGCTGGTATACGCGGTAGCCCTCGAAGCTACGCACATCCAGAAACTCGACAGTCACTGGCTTATAGACTGGGTAACTCAACGGCTTATAACGATTGTTCACACGTGCCGCGAGTATAGGATATGGCCTCTCGAACTCCATCTTCGAGAGCACGTCCATAAGCGTGGTTCCAGCCTCGACAGTGAGGCGAGAGTCGCTGTTGAGACATATCAACTCCAACATTTGCACCTGCATAACTCAAAATTTTAATTAAACAACGTGTAAAGATAGTAATTTTTTGTAACTTTGAAGCAATAAATTAAATAAAGTTTATGAAAAAGTACACGATATTTCTTATCTGCTTGCTTCTTGGAGTTTGCGCCTGCACACCACAGACGAACAACGACAACCGCCATATCTTTGTCATCACGACCAACGATATCCACGCCAATATCAATATGCTTCCACAACTTGCAAGCCTTGTTGCGGAGTATGAACTACAGGGCGATGTGATACTCACCGACTCGGGCGACCGCGTTACGGGCAACGCCTTCATTGACGATAGTCCCCAGCCTGGCATACCGATGATTGAGCTTATGAATGCCATAGGCTACGATGTTGTAACACTCGGCAACCACGAATTCGACAAGGGAGCAGAGGTGCTTGCCGCAATGATAGATGCCGCAGATTTCCGCTTCGTATGTGCTAATCTCACAACCCCCGAGAACTACCCCACGATTGAGCCATACACGACATTTTCGTATGATGATTTCACAATTGGCATAGCAGGAGTTGTCGACACAGACAATAACGGCCGCCCTTTGGGTGGCGAGGAGGCATTCGCACCATTTAGCTTCACTACAGACCTTACCACAGCCCACGACCTTGTCGCCAAAGTCGATACAGCGAGCGACTTCACTATTCTTCTCTCGCATATGGGCTGGGAGCAGGATCGCTCGCTGGCAAGCCTCGAGCCCTGCTACAACTGGATAGCTGGTGGCCACTCACACGACATGGTTGCCGAGGATATCAACACCTGCCATATATCGCAAAATGGCAAAAATCTGCACTCGGTGACTGTTGCCGACATAGAGTTCAACAACTCCGAGGTTGTGAACGTAACGTACAAGCAGACAAAACTCAGCGGCTATGCTGCCGACGAAAATATTACAGCAATGGTCGCTCGCATCAAGAGTCTCAACCCCGAGTTAAGCACCGTAGAGGGTCACGCCAACGCCCTTGCAACGCAGGATGGCGTAGCAAACTTTACAATCAATGCACTCGCCAACTACCCCTATGCCGATGGTTTCACACCCGAGATTACATTCTACCACTTCGGCGGCATACGCCTCTCGAATATCCTCGCTGGCGATATCACACGCGGTGATATTTTCAACAACGACCCATTCCTCTCGACAATCTACGTTGGCGAGATGAGCCTCGCCGAGATTCGCAAGTTTATCCTCGAGAAGTACAACAGCGGTAGTCCCGAGCGCCCCGACAAAGAGTCGCACTACGCCTACTTACGCTCCGACGTGCCCTACAGCATAGTGCTCGGCAATGAGCCTGCAGCGCAACCTGACGCCCTCGACATACGCTTCGATCTGGAGGAGCGCACCTATCGCGTATCGATGTGCAACTACATAGCACAGAATTATATAGACAAGGAGCTTGTCGAGCGTAATCTTCGTCCTACAGGCGTCAGCGTGCGTGAGGCTATGCTACACTACCTACACTCACTCGACGAGGGTCTAACTCCCGACAACACCGTATATCAGGTCGAAGTACACCACACAGAGATTAACCGATAAGTTATGCTTGCAAACACCTTCCAAACGGAGCTTCTCGAAGCTGGCTGCGACGAGGCAGGACGCGGATGTCTTGCCGGCTCGGTATTCGCTGCCGCAGTCATTCTACCCAACGACTTTCACCATCCGTGGCTCAACGACTCGAAGCAGATGACCGAGGCTCGCCGCAACAAACTACGCGAGATTATCGAACGCGAGGCCGTAGCGTGGCACGTTGCCGAGGTTACAGCCGAGCGCATCGACCGCATAAACATCCTCAACGCCTCGATCGAGGGTATGAACATAGCTATCAAGGCACTCGACCCGTACCCCGAATTTGTAGTTATCGATGGTAACCGCTTCCACACCTCGCTCGACATTGCTTGGCGCACAATTGTGAAGGGTGACGGCAAATATGCCAACATCGCCGCAGCGTCGGTCCTTGCAAAGACCCACCGCGACGAGTATATGCTACGCCTCGCAGAAGAGTTTCCTATGTATGGATGGGATAAGAATAAGGGCTACCCTACACGTCAGCATCGCCTGGCGGTACGCGAATATGGACTCTCGCCATATCACCGCCTGTCGTTTAACTGCGCACCCGAGCAGCTCGAACTATTTTAGGATGGTTACATTTCGGGCTTCGACCCTACCACTATCGGTTGTAACGAGCTCATACTCTACCATTTGATTATGCTTGAGACCACGAAAGCCATCACCCACAAGGGCGGTGTAGTGAACATACACCTCCTCGCCAGCATCGTTACGAATAAAGCCGTAACCCTTGCGGTTGTCGAACCATTTGACACGTCCCTTCATAGTAGAGCATCATTTATTAGGTCAAAGTTAAACATTTTCATCGTAGCTTGCAAGCGTTAGACCCTTTTTTCGCACTCATATTGCATAAACGAGAAAAACTTGCTACCTTTGTAATGTATATGTGCTATGTGCAACACATCGGCTACGACACACTAAAGAGCCTTGGTTGCGCGTTATACACACAGAAACGTGAACTAAACTTTACGACTATGAATACCAAGCTCAAGATTGCACTTCTCTCGCTTCTCGGCTTCTCGACAGCAGCTTGTTGTTGCACGAAGAAGAGTAGCACCAAAGGAGAAGATAGCCAGAACCCAACAATCAAGGCTGACAGCATCGATACACACATTATACTTATGTATGGTGTTCCATTCCCCAATGGCGAGCGCATCACACCTATGAACGATGAGCAGGCGCAGAATAGACTGCAGGAGATTCGCACCACCGAGAGCGAGCAGACAGATACGCTCAAGACTATTGGCGGCCCAGCACTCTTCCCTGATGGCAGCCAGGCCGTGCCGTTGAGCGAGGAAGCTGAGACCAAGGAGGTGACCATAAACAAGGGCCCTGCGCTCTTCCCCGATGGTCGTGCAGCAGCACCTCTGACAGAGGAGGAGGCAGCACGCAAGGTTGCCGAGATGGAGGCAAAAGCAGCCGAAACCAAGGAGGCGACCATAAACAAGGGCCCTGCGCTCTTCCCCGATGGTCGTGCAGCAGCACCTCTGACAGAGGAGGAGGCAGCACGCAAGGTTGCCGAGATGGAGGCAAAAGCAGCCGAGAAGGAGGCACAACAGGAATAATTATCGATGAGCATAAAGGGTAAGAGACTCGGGCTACGCAAGAACATAGCCCTCCGACTGTTCAATAGTCTCTACACTACGGCCGTAGAGAATCACGAATTGCGTACACTCTTTTGGGAGTGTACGCTTCGTTGTAATTTGGCGTGCCGTCATTGTGGCAGCGACTGCCGCACCGATGTTACGGAGCGCGATATGCCTCTCGCCGACTTTCTTCGCGTGCTCGATGAGGAGGTGACACCCAACACCGATCCCAGTCGCGTGCTTATCATATTCTCGGGAGGAGAGGTGCTGGTGCGCAAAGATTTAGAGGAGGCTGGTCGCGAGGTAACACGTCGCGGATACAGATGGGGAATGGTGACCAACGGTATGGCACTCACACGCGAACGCCTCGGCTCGTTACTCGATGCAGGGTTGAGTTCGATATCGGTGAGCTTCGACGGCTTCGAGGCGATACACAACCACATACGCGGCAACCACTTAAGTTTCGAACGTGCGCGTGCCGCGATATCCCTCATCACCGCTACCGAGGGTCTCGCCTACGATGTTATCACCTGTGTGACACCGCAGCTGCTTCCACACCTCGAGGCGTGGAAGGAGTTTCTCATCGGCGAAGGGATCAAGAGCTGGCGCATATTCTCGATATTTCCGGCAGGACGTGCAGCAAAAGATGAGTCGCTACACCTCGATACCGAGCAGTTCCGCACACTTATGGAGTTCATACGCAAGACACGCAACGAGGGCCGTATCGCGCTGAACTACGCCTGCGAGGGTTTTCTCGGAGGCTACGAAGCCGAGGTGCGCGACCACTTCTATATGTGCAACGCTGGTGTCTCGGTAGCCTCGATTCGTGTGAATGGCGACATCTCGGGCTGCACAAGCGTAAGAGCAAACTATACGCAGGGCAACATCTACCGCGATAGTTTTTGGGATGTGTGGCAACACCGCTTCGAGAAGTTCCGCCACAGAGAGTGGACACGTACGGGCGAGTGCGCCCAATGTCGCGTATGGCAATTCTGTCGAGGTGGAGGTATGCACCTGCGCGATGACGAGGGCAAACTGATGTATTGCCACTACAATATGCTGAAATAGAGTTATGGCTGTCCAACCGCGTGGTTAGACAGCCATAACTCTATCCAGGAAAATCGACCCCACTATTCAATTATCGCACAACGATTTACAATTGGCGTAACGGGTGTTGTAAATGCCTCCTGCGTATCGCCCACCCACTTTGTAGCAATGCGCTCGGGAGCTATACCGTGCTCAACAAGGTAGAGTTTCACAGCCTCGGCGCGCTCCTCCGAAAGACGCTTGTTGATAGCGGCATTTCCGGTCTCCTTATCGGCATAACCCGTAATTGTAATCTCGCTCGTCGTACCCTTCAGCGAGTCGATATAGCCGTTGAGCGTAGCCAATGCATAATCCGTAAGCTTTGCCTCGCCAATGTTGAAGAAGACCACACCCTCACTCATCGAACAAGTAGCCACTACGGGGTTCTGCTGCTCCGCCTTTTTGCACTCTGCCAACTGCGCCTTGAGGCTCTTGTTGTCGTCGTTGAGCTTCGTAGCCACAGCCGCCACCTCCACAAGCTCTGCATCGGTCACCGCGAGATCCTCACTCAACTCGGCAATCGCTGCAACGTATCCTGCAACATCCACCTCGGTGAGGGCTGGAGTCCAATAGCGCTTGTTAAAGCGGTAGGCAACACCTATAGATGCCGAGAAGGCTACAGCAAACTTACCAGTGCCGCGTATCTCGGGTGCAAGTGAGCCCTCGCGAAACATCCACGCGCGGGTATCGAGTTCGATATCCCACTGACGCGAAACACGGAACTTGTGGAGCATACCTGCCGACACCGCAAACTCGGTATTCTTCGAGCCGGTCGAGCCAGTGAAGTTCATCGTCGTAACACCGAAACCCGCGTATGGAATGGCGTAGTATATTCTGTTGTCACGATAGCCACCTATCCAATTTGAGAGGTTAACGAGTATGTCGCCGTGAACAAAGACATAGGGCGAGTGGAAGAGGCCATCGCCATAGGTCATCGGATCCATCGAGTAGTTCTGAAACTGACCGCCATCCAGTTGCATACGCATACCGAGCGTGGGAGCTACCCACTTGGTGAAGCTGATGTTGGCATTCCAGCTGTTACGATCCTTGAACTTTCCAGGGTCGTTGTTCGACACTCCAAGGAAGGAGTTACCGAAGGCTGCTGCCACCTCCCAATTATCCCAAAAGCGGTTGGTCGTAAGACCTCCCCAGCGTAGCTTTGTCGACTCCTCCTGAGCCGAGGCTACTGTCGCTGTCATCGTGCAGAGAGCGACAACAAATGTAAGTACTGCTCTTTTCATATTGCGATAAAATTAACAAGTAACGATATGCTCTGTTGCCGCCACAGCGACCGGAGCTTCTATCTACGCATAGCAGTAATACAAATTGCGTACCGCAACGAAAAGTGCCAACTAAGAAAGGGTGAGGATGGGGGCTAAGGGAGATTAAGGAATTTAAGGAGTTTAGTGAGGGCTTGCGCGCCCTTAGATAGAGCATAAGGAATTTAAGGAAATTAGGGAATTTAGGGAGGGCTTGCGCGCCCTTAGAACGCACTCCGCTCCTTAACACCCCTATATTCATTAATTTCCTTAAACTCCTTAAACTCCTTAAATTCCTTAATCTCCCTAATTTCCTTAATTCACTACCTACTTGCCTGCACACCCTAATTTGTTGTCAGAAGAGATTAGATTTGGCCTCGATAAAGAAATTGGCTCGGATGGATAGTACTTGACGTACATTCCATTCGAGCCAATGATTGAGAGGTCAAAGATGACCTCTTATCACAACAAATTATTAGAAGCGAGTAGCAGGAATAACATCCTCAGCAACAACCTTGTTCTCGCGTACGATCTCAGCACGCTCCGAAGCCTTTACATTTGAGCGCTGTGCCTTCTGCTGCATAGGCTTATTGTATGAGTATACTGAGCTGAGTGAGCTACCGCTCTGCATTGCATCCCACCAGTTAGCAAATGCCTCAATATCTGTGTTCACACCGTCGTATGTACAGTAGATCTCCTTCTTGTACATCTCGCTGTACTGACCGTTAGCGTCAACAACGATAGCCACAGCTACATAGCGGTTGTTGAAGTCGAGGATTGAGTAGGTGTAGTTAGCCTTCAATGAGCCGTGCTCACTGAGCTCATAGAGCAAACCACCCATATACTGCTCATCGTTGTACTCATCTGTACGATCGCCCCAGTTGTAGATTACAAATGTATATGCACCGTGGTTAGCAGGAGTAATCTCGAGCTCAATAGGATAGATAGCCTTACCAACGTATGAGTCGCTCTCGAGGAAGCTCCAACCTGGCAAGTAGACAAGATCCTGTGCATCGTAGTAGCCGAGATCCTTGAATGAGATAGAAGCCTCACCTGGAGCATCAGATGCAGTCTTGAACTCAACTACAGCAGGTGCAGTTGTAGCAACACCACCGTGGTTACCGAATGCGTAAAGAACATACTCAGTATCAGCCTCGAGATCTGTAACGTTCAAAGTCTTGTCGCCACGATATACGTCAAATACATACTGCTTGAGGAGGTTGTTTACGCGCTCCTCATCTGTGCTACCATAGCTTGTCCACTCTTCAGCTGTAGCCCAAGAGAATGAGTATGGATCCTCAGCAACAGTGGTAAGAATAGAGAATGTTGCAGCACGTGAAGTAATGTTTGTAGCGTACACGCTAAGCTCGTTGTCAGACATCACAGCATCGCCTGTAGTGAACTTCTCATACTTAGGTGTTGAGCAGCACAAGCTGTTAGCCTCGAGCTGGAAAGCAAAGATGTAGTAGTCGCTATTTGCCATAAGCTCATAGTCCCAAGTGTTGCGATCCTCACCCCAGCAAGTGTTCTCTGCAAGAACCTGATCTGTAGTCATCTGCTCATAGGTTATAAGGTTTGCAACGATGTTAGACCACCACTTAACTAAGTACTCCTCCTTAGTGAAGCCAGCAGTCTCAGCTGCAGCAAGCTCCTCAGCAGTCATAATATCGAAGTAGTAGTCGCCCTCAAAACCTACAGGGTCTACCTGAGTCTTTACATCTGGACCGTTGATCTCATACTGGAAGTTAAAGTCTGCCTCACCAATCTCTGGGTGACCTGCTGTAACCTCGATACGAGTAATCTTTGATGTCAATGAACCGCTCTGAGGATCGAAGTGATACATATAGAAAATATATTTCTCACCAGGAACTGCGCTGTTTACTGTAACACGAGCGTCACCCATCTTAGCACGAATTTGCATAATCTCGAGCGCAGTGTTACCATAGTATGATCCAATGTACTCGAAATATGCATAGTCATCAGCGAAGAGAGCCTCATCACTCTCAAGCTCATAAGCCTCGATATACTCGGGCGAAGCTGACATAATGATATAAGGCTGGTTCTTGATTGTAGGAATTACATCAACAGTGATTGAGAAGTAGTCTGAAGTAACGTCGATGTTCTCCAATGTGAAGGTACCATTTGATGGTGCAGCCTGTGATACAACGAATGTAACATCCTCAGCATAGAGATACTTAACAGTCACCATAGCCTCGCGCTCTGCCTCTGTTGGGTTAGCCTCGTAGTTAAAGCGGATAAAGTTAGTAACTGATGTGTCGAAATCTGAAATCCACTCAGCATCAGTCTCAACTGAAATCTTAGCGTCTGCGTGCTCGTTAGTGATAGAGTACTCTAACATAGCTGAACCAGCACTAACACCTACAGAAACCTCTGTGCTCTTGAGGTTAATCACAGCATCCTTGGTCACGTTAGGACCAACTGGATCCTGTGGATCATCAACTGGACCCTCTGACTTCTTACAACCTGCCGCGAGTGCCAAAACCATAAGAGGCATCAAGGCAAGCATCAAAAAATTCTTCAATGTTTTCATAATTTTTTGTTAATAGTTAATTGTTGTATTGTCGTTGTTTTCTCTATTCTACACCTCAATAGTCATCGTTTTATCGTTTTTTGCTCTATTTCAGTCGATGACATTAATTAAAATTTTAACAATAACCTACTTCTTCAAGATGCAAATATAATAATAATTTGTAAATCATAGCACATTTAGCACTTTTTTTTAGTCTGACAGCAAGAAGTGCGGTATGCGAGTTTTAGCTTTGATGCATAGCCCACTCCAAAAATGTGGAATAGGGCGTATGGGGAGTGTGGGGCTAGAGCGGGATAGAGCTAAAGGAATTTAGGGAATTTAGGAAGGGCTTGCGCGCCTGCGGATGGGGGCTAAGGGAGATTAAGGAATTTAAGGAGTTTAGGGATGGCTTGCGCGCCCTTTGATAGAGCATAAGGAATTTAAGGAAATTAGTGAATTTAGTGAGGGCTTGCGCGCCTTTAGAACGCACTCCGCTCCTTAATCTCCTTAAATTCCTTAATTTCCCTAATCTCCATAATTCCCTACCTACCCACCTGTACACCCCAATTTGTTGTCAGAGTGGCGCTAATTTACCACCGATAAAGAGAAAGAGCGGATGGGACATACTTGAGGTATTTCCCATTCGCTCTTTGGATTGAGGTGGCGAAGGAGCGCCACTATCAC
>JAGBXR010000009.1 GCA_017629145.1 Alistipes sp.
AAAACCTACGACGATGCTGAAGAGTTGTGGCATAAGTTTGTGTGGCTATGCAATGAGGAGCGCCAGGCAGAGGCTGTAGAACTCTATCGAGGTAATCAAATAATTATAGACCTTGCACTAACTAATAGCGAGGTGCGACTCACTTTCCACGATGAGATTCTCGGTTTCTTGGCATACGATCACCTACCTGTTATAGAGGCACGAGAACTAATGATAAAGTGTTTTCAGTTCGATTTTATGATGATAGGAGTACAGTATGTCTCAACCGGTAATGAGGATTACTATAGTGGACTATACGATTATGCCTTTCGTATGCTCGACACTCTCTATGAGCAGACAGATCACTATGCTGATATGATAACATATATCGATAGCTGGGCAGAAACTGTAAAGGCTGTAAGATACCACCCATCAGTAGATGTCAACGCATTCACACGCAAGGGTTTTGTCTACGAAGCTATCGGCGACTATGAGAAGGCAATCACATCATATAGTGAAGCAAAGCGACTACTTGAGCAGGCTATCGCCGACGGTGAAAACGACCCATTACTCACCAATTGGATAGAGATGCTTAATCAATCTATTGATGCGTGTAATGTCGCAATGAATTGATCAGAATAAATGGAATAATGGTGTTGATTTGGTAACAGCAGTTACCCAATTCCACAACTCGGAAACATTTGCTAAGCTCTGAAATGAAGAGAGTGGACTCTATATAGAAAGCTCCGCCTATGTATATGAGCTTTTCAAAGACGAGATGAAATTTGGCAAGATGAGGCAGTAAGTGTAGTGAGTGTCGTGTGAGTGTAAATCTCAAAGCAAACACAACTTTTTGAGTAATTGAGAGTAATAGAAAAGGATTAAAGCCCCGGCGGATTCACCAAACTATGAACGAGCAACAGAGTCAATCTCTGTTGCTCGTTTGTTTTAAGGAGGTCTTGCCTACAACATATGTAGGCACAGGGGTACGACATCACCCAGAAGATAGTCGGCATTGTCGATATGCTCGAGAATGGTTTGGTTGGGGTGAGCGGCCATCTTGAGGCGTGCCAGGCTACTGCGCAGAGAGCGATGCCACGATTGTGTTAGTTCGTTAAAGCCATCATCATTATTAGCTCGACAGCTCCTATCGATGATATCTATCGCTTGCTTAATGGTGCAGGGAGAGGCGGCAGTAAGGGGTCGGTAGTCACTGAGAAATTTTGCATAGCTGAGTTCGATATTTGACACCACCTTATGATAGGCGGCATCGCTTGTTAATCCCAATATTATCTTCGTAAACATCTCGCCATTATCACCCACCGACCTATTGTAGTGAAATCCGTCTTGAAGAGGCCATACTTCGTCGTCATCGACTTGCAATATCTCACTCGCCAACATATTAGGTACGCGATAGAGGCTATGTCTATCGAAATAGCGCTCCACAGCGCCGCTAACCTCCACCCAATAGCGCAGCTGCATACCTCGCTTCAGGAACTGCAACTGCTTGCGGGTTAACATCGGCTTTGCCATATCGTAGCTTTATTGCACGCAATGGAAATAGCGTCTTGGACGGCTAAATCGAACCTCGGCGATAGGGTTCTGCTCCTTACGCGTGACAGCATTATGGACGCGTTTGGGAAGCAGTAGTGCGAGCAGTTCATCGCCCACAAGGTGGCGCAGAGCAAGGCGTCCCTGAACATTGTCGCGTGCCATAACGGCCACCACATCGTCACCCTTATGCAACGCCGCAGCAAGCACTATATCACCAAAGCCAATGACCGAAATAGTGTCGTAGTTTGCGAGGATATCATCGACATTAAAGCTTTCTGGTTCAATATTATAGAGCCTATTAAAACAGCGAAAGCCTCGTGCAATCTGCATAATAATGGTTTGACGAGCATCGCCTTTCAGATGGCGAACTTGCAAGCAATCCTCCCAGACGCTATGACCGAAAATTTCGCGTGCATCTAATATATCGATATGAAAGCCATCCTCCACGCGCAACGCCATAAGCTCACGATTTAGCTCGTTGTCGTACCACCTCAAACCGCTGTGATACTCGTCACTACTATACCTCTTTACACCACTGTAGAGTTCGTTGTACTCGCGTTGCGTCTTGTCTCCATTTCGCAGCTTGCGTCGTAGCGACTTGTGCACATCCTCTATCTCAGCATAGTACAATGCCGAAAGCGCCTCGCGCTCGAACCATAGCGGCAAAATCTTATCGCGTATCGTGTCGATGTTCTTACGAATGAAGGCCATACGCCTCTGCTCGCAACGCTGGTAGTGCAGGCGCAACACCTCCTCGGCGTAGCGTGTAAACTCCAAAACCTCGCCATCAGGCACCACCGACTCGATGGTCATCGTCTCGCACACAGGTGACTCCAAGCGCACGGTAACTCGTCGCTCAACGAGCATCTCACCACATACCACCTCGCCATCTACTACGGTCATCACGCGTGTCCACGCATCTTCGTTTCTACGGCTCTCGCCTACTGATTTCAATTCTCTCATAATACCCTATTTTTTGTTACAAGGACAAAAATAGAGTAAAGCTGTGCCAAAACATTTCGCAACTTTATATTATCTTTGCAGTATCGAAAAAAAATGTGGAGTTATGGCAGGAAATGTTTACAATCAATATGTGTGGCTGCTCGACCTGATAGCGCGTCACGACGGCATCACCTTCAAGGAGATAAGTAGTGCCTGGCAGCAATCGCGAATAAATGATACGGGGGCACCCCTATCGAGGCGCACATTCTGCAACCATATCAACAAGATAGGCGAGTTATTCGGTATAGATATCGGCAGCAGCAGCGGCTACAAATATCGCATCAAGTGGTCGGGTAATATCGACCTACGAAATATGCAAGAGTCGCTCTTGTCGCACATTCAGATAAGCAATGCCCTCTTTGCCAACCCTCGGCTGGCGGGACGCATATCGCTCGACGGCTACCTATCGTTTCGATACTATAAGCCACTAATAGAGGCTATGGAGGAGGGTGCTGTTGTCGAGCTGCGTATCAATGACAGGGATAGGAATGAGTTACAGATAGTTAAGGTGGCACCATACTTTATCAAGCAGTTCGAGAGCGATTGGTTTATGGTAGGTAAGGAGCTCACTACGGGCGATATATGTGCCTATACATTTGGCTCGATTGTGGCAGTACGGCGCAGCAAGCAGGGTGAGAGATATGAGCTGTCCGATAGTTTCTCGGTTACGGAGTTTATGCGTGCGCCGCAGTTTGGAACAGCCGCACCAAATAGCAACGAGGCATACTTGCGACTTCACAACGACAGCATAAGTCGCGTCCGACGAAATAGATGGGGGTCGTACATCCCTGAAGAGTACGACCCCATTGTTACCTATGAGGAGTTATAAAGTTACATCAGCCTACCCGATGCGGATATCGTGTTACGACAAGCGCCCGATATTGCCGCTCATAGATCTACTCCTTCTCTCGCTCCTTGCGCGCCTTACGCTCCTCGGCAAACATCTGCTGCATCGTAGGATTCATATAGGTGAGGCTGCGGATAGTGAGGTCCATAGCCTTGTCGTTGGCGATACGGAGGTTACGACCCGAACTCTTGAGGTTATCACGCACCTTCTCCAAGTCCTTAATAGATGCCTCGATAGCCTTGATTGCCGCCTCGTACTGGCTATGTGCAAGTGTCACATTCCTATTGAAATCGGACTGGAAATCGGCAAGTTTCGCCTCGAAGTTGGTGATATCAACAGTCTGGTTACGCGATAGGGCAAGCTCGCGCTGATACTCGATGCTGCGCTTTGCTGCCTGCGTGAGCAGCGTGATGATGGGCACGAAGAACTGAGGGCGGATGACATACATCTTATCGTATAGGT
>JAGBXR010000010.1 GCA_017629145.1 Alistipes sp.
ACGATCATACCGCCCTTAGTGCGACACTTAACGTAACCCTTGATGATCTCGTCGTTGTTCAAAGCCTCGTTTACACGATACCAGCTCTTGAGCTGACGAGCCTTCTTGTGTGAGAGTGCCAACTGGCCACCCTTGTCCTCTACCGACTCAACGTAAACCTCTACCTTGTCGCCTACTGTCAAATCGGGGTTGTAACGGAACTCTGTTGCTGCGATAAGACCCTCAGACTTGTAACCGATGTTTACAGTTACCTCACGCTTGTTGATCTCGCTTACAGTACCCTCAACTACCTCGCCTACAGCTACGTTAGACAAAGTCTGACCATAAGCCGCTGCAATCTCCTCCTTCGACTGGTTGTAAATGCCAAGGTCATTCTCGAACGCATTCCAATCGAAATTCTCGTTCGCTACAAAAATGTTCTGCTCCATAATGGAAAAAATGTTTTGCGATACAATCGCTCGTTAAATTGTTAATAATTAGTTAGTTGCCTCGTGTTTATGCTCCTCGTCACGATTCGCACGCGCACAAAGGCCTGCAAAGGTACAAAAAAAATCTAAACCACAGCCACTTAACCCCTAAATTTTTAATATATAGGTGTAACTTCACGCAAAATATACTACCTTTGTGCAACTTTGCGTTACAAATAAAAACTAATGATACGATGAAAAGATTGCTACAAACACTTGTCTGCGCGCTGCTTGCTGTGGCGTTCGTGGGCTGCCATCCCGAAGAGGAGGCGAAGAGCTATCCCGAGCTCGAGACATTAAATGCCACGCTATGGTATAGCTACGACCAGACTACTGCGACCTACTACGACGTGACGTTCGGTGCAACTAATGGCGAGATGGTGGGTTACAGCGACCCGGAGCGCACTGCCGAAGTGTCGCGTGAGGGTTTCGAGTATACGTTCGATGCGGTGATGGATGTCGTGACTGTCAACTTCGATGAGGGTGCGCGCTATGCTGGTATTCTTGTGCCCAAGGGCCAGTTCCAAGTGAGCAATATCGATGTCTATCTCATTCAGCTCTACGGTGTTGATGAGAATGGTGAGATTGTCTACACTCCTGAGGGACAGGTTAAGGATTCGATGTTGTTCTGGAAAGAATAATTTCTTGTTATAAGGGGCTATCTGCGCCTCTTCAATCAAAATGTCGAATGGGGAATACGCTTGGTATGTTCCATTCGACATTTTTCGTACTATAGTAACATCTAACCCCTTCTAACAAGAAATTAGGGTGTGCAAGGAAGAGCGCAATCACTGCGTGTCTAAAATAATATATCTTAATCCAACCTTGTTAGTCCAATCTATTTCAGCAGTTGCTTAAGCTTTGCGCCGAGTTCCGAGTTCTCCATAATGCCGTTGATGAGCTCTGCGCCTGTGCCATAGAGATATACGGGCACCATCTGTGCCGAGTGGCCCGTAGTGCACCAGCGATACTCCACGCCCTGCTCGCTGAGGTTGAAGTCGGCATTGCCACTAACCAGACCAAGACCGCCAGTCTCGTGGTCAGCCGTAACGACAACAAGCGTATCGTCGTGCTCGGCAGCATAGGCTACGGCACACTCTACAGCTGCCATAAAGCCGTGCATCTCCCTCTGCATAGCCTCGGCATTGTTGCCGTGTCCCATACCATCAATCAGCGATCCCTCGACCATCAGCACGAAGCCCTTGTCGCCGCCGCGTGACTCCAGAATGCGGATTGCCTCGTGTGTTGCATCTCGCAGATAATCACCGCTATCCGCGCCTATCTCATAGTCGGCAAGGAGTGCTACAACGCGCTCATCGCCATTCATTGCAGCTACCTGCTCGAGGCTTGTAGCGAGTCTCTTACCCTCGGCCTCGAGGCTCTTGGCTACATCTGCGCCATACTCTTCCACGAAGTAGTGCATACCGCCACCAATGGCTACATCGAGGTGGCTTGAGGCGAGCTGTCGTGTGATAAGCGGCATATTGTGTCGGCTGTCGCTATGCGCATAGAATGCCGCAGGTGTCGCGTGCTGAAGGTATGTGGTGACTACCGTACCCGTAGCCTTGCCCTGCGCCGATGCGAGTGCTGTGAGCGAGCATAGCTCTTCGCCATCGGGGGTTAGTCCGAGGTATGTGTTGTTGGTCTTGCTGCCCGTAGCGAGTGCTGTACCTGCTGCTGCAGAGTCGGTTACGCGATTGTCCGCAGACGAGGTGCGTGTAAGCGCGATGTTCTCGGCCTTGTCGAAAATCGTAGGTGTGCCATCGACGAGTTGCATCATAGTAACCGAAGATAGTCCCATACCATCGCCAATCAGGTAGATGATATTTCGTACCGACTCCTGCGCCCAGAGCATCGAGGGCAGAAGGATAAGTGTTAGGAGCGTGATTAGTTGTCGTTTCATATCTTTAAGGTTTAAAGTAATGTGCAAAATTAAGAAAAAAATATTATCTTCGCAACCACTAACACTTATAGATATGGCAGACGTACGCATTGCCGAGGATTGGAAGGCGATTCTCGCGGAGGAGTTCTCGAAACCCTATTTCGACGAACTCGTAGGCTTTGTTAAACAGGAGTATAGCTCGGGTGTGGTCTTCCCGGAGCCTCGCAACATATTCAGAGCATTCGATAAATGTCCGTTCGATAGGCTCAAGGTGGTAATCATTGGCCAAGATCCCTATCACGGTGAGGGTCAGGCTAATGGCCTATGCTTCTCGGTGGGCGAGGGTGTGGCTTTTCCGCCGTCGTTGCAGAATATATTGAAGGAGGTTGCCGACGATGTAGGCTCTCCAATGCCTGTGTCGGGTGAGCTGGATCGCTGGGCCGAGCAGGGTGTGCTACTGCTCAACGCGGTGCTTACGGTGCGTGCTCACGAGGCAGCATCGCACGCAGGACGCGGTTGGGAGCGATTTACCGATGCTGTGGTGCGTGCTATTGCCGAGCGCAAGGAGGGTGTAGTCTATATGCTGTGGGGTAACTATGCGCAGAAGAAGGGCTCGATTGCAGACCAGAAGCGCAACCTTATACTTCGTGCGGTGCATCCATCGCCACTCTCGGCCTATCGTGGTTTCTTTGGCTGCAAGCACTTCTCGGCGGCTAACCGCTATCTGCTCTCTATGGGCAAAGAACCTATTGTGTGGTAGTTGGAGGGCTTTGTGCAATGCACGAACGTACATTGCACACTATCTGCACAGTACAAAGAAGAGGCTGCCAACACAGTTCGTTGGACAGCCTCCGTTTTTTGCGGCCTTGTCGAAGGGTATAGTGCTACTTGTTCATTCGGTACTGCTTGGGCGATATGCCTGTTGCGCGCTTGAAATATTTGCCAAAGAAGCTCTGGTTCGAGAAGTTGAGCGAGGTGGCAATCTGCTGAATTGTCATATCCGATGACTGCAACATTGCGCGTGCCTCGAGTATCACGTGGCTCTCTATCCAGTCGCTCGCCGAACGTCCAGTGTGCTCCTTGACGAGCTTTGACAGATATTTGGGTGTGATACATAGCTTATCGGCATAGAAGCCAACGAGTCGCTCGGTGCGGTAGTTTTCGTGAACGAGCTCCATAAAGCGCTCTATGAGGCTATTCTTGACGTTGTTGCTGGCGTGTACCGATGTTCTCAAGCGGCTGATACCGCCGAAGTAGAATACGCGGATGAGGTTTTCGATAACCTGCAAGCGGAATGGATTTTCGGCATCATCTGCCGCGCGATAGAGAATCATAAAGAAGGTGTGAAACGCCTGAAGCTGGGTGTCGTCGAGCTTGAGCATCGGAGTGTTGTACATCGATATGTAGCTCTGTTGCCAGCCGGGGATATTTACCGCGTCGATGAAGCGTTTCGAGAGGATTATAGCATACGCTTTATAGTCTTCGCTGCACTCAAATGCCTCGATGATTTGTCCAGGCATTAGCGTTACGAGCGTTTGACTCTCAAGCATATGCTCACGAAGATTTATCCTCAAATGCTGCGTTCCCTCGGTGCAAAGAATGATTGCTGCCTTATCTAATTTGGTAGGCGCGGCAATCTTGGTTGTCGAGGCATCGTAGCTAAGAATTTTGAGGTCATCTCCAATGTAGATATCTCCCTCGGGTGATATGCCAATATTATTGTTAATGTTGGTTAGTAGTTGATGCATACAATATGTATAACATATAATTGTTACAAAGATAACACAAAATGGCCAATCTTGTTTTTGCGAGGTATCAATGTGCGACATATGGGACAATATTATAGTATAATGTGCCGAAAATTAGTCCTAAAAGGGGGCGGCGAGGGTGCGTAAACAGCGCTAAATTCGACTTTTTAACTACAACTGACAGGTGTAGTGTTGAAAACTAATTTTGCAAAAAGTGTGTGCTATATTCTTTTTTTTTCGTACCTTTGATAAAATTTTTGAAATATGGCTCTGTTTAAAGTTGAAGGAGGTCATCGCCTAAAGGGTGAGATCAGACCTCAAGGTGCTAAAAATGAAGCACTACAAATTATATGCGCTGCACTGCTCACTCCCGAGCGTGTAGTTTTGCACAACGTACCCATTATTGCCGATGTGATGCAGCTCTTGGAGCTTCTCGCAGCAATGGGTGTCAAGGTAGAGCGTCTGTCGGACGATAGCTTTGCGCTGCAGGCAGACGATATCAACCTCGACTATCTGCGCACGGCAGATTATCACAAGCGTTGTCGCAAGTTGCGTGGTTCGGTGATGATGATTGGCCCGCTGCTCACGCGCTTTGGCGTAGGCTTTATGCCTAAACCAGGTGGCGATAAGATTGGTCGTCGTCGTCTGGATACCCACTTTATCGGTTTTCAAAAGCTTGGCGCGGAGTTTAACTTCGATATCAGCGATGAGTTCTATACCGTTGAGGCAAAGCGTCTTAAGGGTACATATATGCTTTTGGATGAGGCGTCGGTTACAGGTACTGCCAATATCGTTATGGCAGCCGTTTTGGCCGAGGGTCGCACGACAATCTACAATGCAGCGTGTGAGCCCTACTTACAGCAGTTGTGCAAGATGCTCAACCGTATGGGTGCGCGTATCTCGGGTATCGCATCCAACCTGCTTACCATCGATGGAGTGGAGTCGCTCGGAGGTACGGAGCATACGATGCTTCCAGATATGATTGAGGTGGGTAGCTTCATTGGTATGGCGGCAATGAATCGCTCGGAGCTCACCATCACGAACGTGTCGTACGACAACCTCGGTATCATCCCAGCGCAATTTGCGCGTATGGGTATACGTTTCGAGCAGCGTGGAGACGATATCTACATCCCACAGCAGGACCACTATAGCATCGAGAGCTTTATCGATGGCTCGATTATGACCATTGCCGATGCACCCTGGCCAGGCCTCACGCCCGATTTATTGTCTATCTTCCTGGTTGTAGCAACCCAGGCCAAGGGCTCGGTGCTCATCCATCAGAAGATGTTCGAGAGCCGCTTGTTCTTCGTCGATAAGCTTATCGATATGGGTGCGCAGATTATTCTGTGCGATCCACATCGCGCTACGGTCATCGGCTTAGACCACCGCTTGCCATTGCGTGCTGCCAATATGACCTCGCCAGATATTCGTGCAGGTGTGGCATTGCTTATCGCAGCGATGAGTGCCGAGGGAACAAGCACTATCCAGAATATCGAGCAGATAGATCGCGGATATCGAGATATCGACACACGCCTGAATGCGCTGGGTGCTCGTATCACTCGTATCGAGGAGTAGTATGTAGATGTGTAAGTTATAAAGATTTATCGCTATGTTCTTGGAAAACAATAAAAATAAGGGTTGGATTGAGGTGATATGTGGATCAATGTTCTCGGGTAAGACCGAGGAACTTATTCGCCGTATGAAGCGTGCGCAGTTTGCCAACCTCAAGGTCGAGATATTCAAGCCCTCGATTGATGTGCGCTACTCGGAGCAGGAGGTGGTGTCGCACGATGCTAACGCTATACAGTCTACGCCCGTGGAGTCGGCGCAGAACATCCTGCTTATGGCTTCGGATGTCGATGTTGTAGGTATTGACGAGGCGCAGTTCTTCGATGCGGGTATCGTTGACGTATGCCGAGAGTTGGCAAATAGCGGTGTCAGAGTCATCGTTGCGGGCCTCGATATGGACTATATGGGCAAGCCTTTCGGTCCTATGCCAGCGCTTATGGCTACGGCTGAGTATGTCACCAAGGTGCACGCCATTTGTGTGCGTTGCGGCGATTTGGCGCACCACTCGCACCGTCTTACGGCCGAGGATAAGCAGGTGGTGCTGGGTGCTCACGACACCTATCAGCCAATATGTCGTCACTGTTTCAAGGAGTTGGTAAAGAAGTAAAGATATGCAGAAAGCAGTAGAGAAGTGTGTTGAGGTGCTCCGCGCTGGAGGTCTCATCCTTTATCCCACCGATACGGTGTGGGGCATCGGTTGCGATGCAACAAACGAGGAGGCTGTGCAGAAGGTATATGCGCTCAAGCGCAGCGAGGATAAGCACTCGATGTTGTGCTTGTGTCGCGATGCCGATATGGTTGTACGCTATGTGAATCGCGCTCCGGGTATCGCCTTCGAGGTTATGGAGCTTTCGGATAAGCCTCTTACGGCTATCCTCCCGGGTGCTGTGGGTGTTGCCAAGTCGCTCATCCCCGAGGCTGCTACACTCGGCGTGCGTGTTCCACAGCACGAGTTCTGCCAGGCATTGTTGCGTAAGTTCGGCAAGCCTATCGTTTCGACCTCGGCAAATATCTCGGGCGAGCCTACGGCAAAGCGCCTCAAGGAGGTTGCCCAGGAGATTATCGACGGTGTGGACTATGTGGTAAATCCTCGCTTCGAGGGTAAGCCAACACTCAAGCCAAGCTCGATTATCGCGTTTGGCGAGGGTGGCGAGATTGAGATTATCAGACAGTAGTGGCGTATGGCGCAGAGACTTACAACCCCTGTACAGAAGCGCTTTTCGGATGTCGACTCGTTTATGCACGTCAACAACATCTGGCAGCAGAGCTACTTCGATATGGGCAAGACGGAGTTTTACACTAAGGTGTTGGGTATCACCGGTGTGTTCGATAAGTTGCGTATCATCACTGCCTCGACGCATACCGACTATTACGGTCAGGTGCGCCTCGCGGATGATATCGTCGTGGTTACGGACGTATCACGCATCGGCAATAAGAGTATGACACTGCACCAGCAGATTATGTGTGGCGATAAGTGTCTTACGGAGAGTTCATCGGTTATGGTGGCCTTCGATTTCGAGTTGCAGCAGACGGTGGCCATCCCCGATGAGTGGCGCGAGAAGTTGTCGGCATATCTTGTTGAGAGAGAGTAGATACTACGAGAGATTTGCTCGTAGCGCTGGAGGGTAGTATGACTACTCTCCTTTTTTTGTGTTGCCGCTCGTCGGTTGAAACGCTCCATTCGGCTCAATATTACCGCCATCGGGTAAAATCGGGGTTGCGAAAGTCGGGCGGTTAGCGAAAAAATGAGTAACTTTGCCCTTAACGCGTGCATACGTGCACTGCGAGAGTTGATACACAACGCAATAATAGAATAACTAAAATAGAGACACGATGAAAAAGTTCAGATTGTTTTTGCTGACACTTTTAGTGGCAGTGATTGCGGTAGGATGTGAGCCCGAGCGCCAGTACTACCCACCTACACCAAACGACCCAACTGAGAAGCCCGAGGATGAGGGTAAGGATGACCCAGAGGTCCCTGTGGATCCCACCGAGTTGCCTTTCATCTCTACAAGCCCAGCGTTTGTTACCGAGGCTATGACCGAGGATGTAACCGTTATCCTCAACGCCAAGGGTACGGCTGCCGAAGGCTTCACTGGCGAGCTCTATGCTCATACAGGTGTACTCACAAGCCTGAGCACAAGCCTAAGCGACTGGAAGTATGTCAAGGCTGACTGGGGTGTGAATATCGACGACTGCAAGCTCCAGAACAAGGGCAACAACATCTGGTACCTCACAATCAAGGGCGGCCCTCGTGCCTACTATGGAGTGCCTGAGGGTGAGGCTATCGAGAAGCTTGCGTTCGTATTCCGCTCGTCTGACAACTCTATCGAGGTTAAGGACAACGGCAACGATATCTTCATCGACATTGTCGAGGAGGGTCTGTCGGTTGCTATCGTTAGCCCTGCAAATGGCTCGGTATACCAGGTCGGCGAGACTTGCGAGGTTGTCGTAAACCAGAAGGCCGCAACAAGCCTTACGCTCTACAAGAACGACGAGGTTGTAGCAGAGAGCGCATTGTCGCAGGTCGTTTACAGCTACTCTCCGGTAGCTCCCGAGGATGTTATCTTCCGCGCTGTAGCTACCGATGGCACAAACACAGTTGAGGATAGTGTGACTGTAGCCGTATTGGGTCAGACCCAGAACGAGGCACGTCCAGCAGGCGTTAAGGATGGTGTCACTATCGACGGCACATCGGCAACATTCGTACTCTATGCCCCAGGCAAGAAGTCGGTATCGTTGCTCGGTGACTTCAACAACTACGCCCCAACCAACAAGCACCTTATGAAGCGCGATGGCGACTACTTCTGGGTGACTGTCGAGGGCCTTCAGTCGGGTGTTGAGTATGGCTACCAGTTCCTTGTTGACGGTACAGTGAAGGTTGGTGACCCATATGCAACAAAGATTCTTGACCCTTGGAACGACAAGTGGATCAACGCATCGGTATACCCTAATCTCAAGGCATACCCTTCGGAGTACACTACCGACATCGTATCGGTATTCGATATCGATGATGTGGAGTACAACTGGAGCGTTAAGGATTTCGACCGTCCAGCCGAGAACTCATTGGCCGTTTACGAGCTCTTGCTCCGCGACTTTACCCTCGACCGCTCGGTGGATGGTGCTTTGGCCAAGCTCGACTATTTGGATGAGTTGGGCGTAAATGCTATCGAGCTTATGCCTATCCAGGAGTTCGACGGTAACGACTCTTGGGGCTACAACCCTTGTTTCTACTTCGCTCCCGATAAGGCATACGGTACCGAGGAGGCATACAAGCGCTTCATCGATGAGTGTCACAAGCGTGGTATCGCCGTTATCCTCGACGTAGTATTCAACCACGCTACAGGTCAGTTCCCTTGGGCAAAGATGTGGTGGGACTCTTCGAAGAACTGCACAGCTTCGGATAACCCATTCTTCAACGTGTCGGCGCCTCACAACTGGAGCGTATACCACGATTTCAAGCACCTCTACCCAAAGACTCGCAGCTACTTCAAGGAGGTTCTCCAGTTCTGGCTTACGGAGTACAAGGTCGATGGTTTCCGTTTCGACCTTACAAAGGGTCTTGTTCAGAATCCTAGCAACTACGATGCTGGTGGTTATTCGGTTGAGCGTATCGAGATATTGTCGGACTATGCACGTGCTATCCGCGAGGTAACACCCGATGCATATATCATCTTCGAGCACTTCTGCGATCAGCGAGAGGAGACCGAGCTCTACGATAACGTAGGAGGTCTTTGCTGGAACAACAACCAGATGAACGGCTATATGGAGTCGGTTATGGGCTGGTATGAGGGCGGTACCTCTACAGGCTCTGGCTCTTGGAGCCTTATGGGTGACTTCCAGAGTAACAATTGGTCTAACGATATCGCGTTCGTTGAGCGCGGTGGTTTCTTGGTTGCCGAGGATGTTGTCTTCGCTGATGCCAACAAGGAGGGCTGCGTGTTTAAGGTGCGTAAGAATCGTAACTGGAACGAGTCGTATGGTGTTGCCGATGGCTCAAAGTTGCGTAACATTGGTGCGGTTATTTCGCTCGATGGTGGCGCTAATGTGCTTGTAAATGCACAGGTTGGTGTTAAGTACGACTTCTACTTCTCGCCTGACAATATGACAATCTACGTTATGAAGGATGGTGCGAAGCCATCGGTAGCTCGTCCACAGTATGCAACACGTGCTGGCGAGAATAAGAGTAACTTCGCAGACTTCAAGCGTGGCCGTATGAACAACATCGAGACACACGATGAGGAGCGTATCGCCTATAAGGCAATTACCTACGGTCAGTCTTATGTTAAGGATGACTGGAGCGTAATTTCGAAGCACCTCCAGGCGGTATATGCCTTCCACTTCCTCACACCTTATCCAAAGATGTTGTGGCAGTTTGGTGAGCTCGGCTACGACTTCTCGATCAACTCTAACGAGAATGGCGTTGTAGGTTCGGGTGACGATTACCGTACACACCGTAAGCCAGTACGCTGGGACTACTTCGATGACGCTAATCGCAAGGCCGTATACACAGCATTGTCTAAAGTGTTGAAGTATCGTAGCGACAACGAGCATATCTACGGTCAGGACAACCTTGCGGTACACACCTGGAAGGTTGGTGACAGCGATATGAGCGGCAAGCAGCTCGTGATGGACAACGTGATTATGGTTGCAAACTTCACAAACCAGTCAAGCTCTACTACAGTCAACGTTCCAGCTACAGGTCAGTGGCGCAACCTTATGACAGGCGAGATGGTAAACCTCGGCTCGAGCTATACTGCAAATCTCGGTGCTCACGACTACATTATTCTTGTTCGATAATCAATAAATTGAGGGGTTGTCCGGTGTGGCTGGATGACCCCTTAATGTATCTAAATGCACACCATTATGAAACGCACAATCATAGATCTTTTCGAGGAGTCGGTTGCCAAGTATGGTGCCAAGGAGTTCCTCCTGGAGAAGCATAACGGCAAGTTTGAACCTACAACCTATAACGAAGCACGCGAGCAGGCTCTGGCCATTGGTGCAGGTCTTGCGGTGCTGGGTATTGAGCCCCGCGACCGTGTATCAATCCTCGCAGAAGGTTGCAACAACTGGATTACCTCGGAGCTCGGTCTGCTCTATGCCGGTGCAGTGAGTGTCCCTCTCTCGATTAAACTCGAGGAGGCCAACGATCTGCTCTTCCGCTTGCGTCACGCCGACGTCAAGGCTATCTTCGTCTCGCGCCAGCAGCTTCCGAAGCTGCGTCGTATCGTTGCCGAACTTCCCGACCTCAAGCACATCATCGTGTGGGGTGAGCGCAGCGAGATGCTTGTCGATGGCGAGCGTACCATCGAGGAGCTTATGGAGCAGGGTAGGGCGTACCTTGCGGCAAATGCCGAGGAGTTTCTCAAGCGTGGTCAGGCGCTCACGAACGACGATATGGCCACAATTACCTACACGTCGGGAACTACGGCCGATCCAAAGGGCGTTGTGCTCACACATCGTAACTATACGGCAAATGTCGAGCAGGCACTCTCGGTTGTCTCTATACCTTCGCACTGGCGTACACTCATCATCCTGCCTCTGGATCACTGTTTTGCGCACGTCGTAGGCTTCTACATTATGATCGCTTGCGGTGCTTCGGTAGCAACTACCGAGGTGGGTCGCACGCCAATGGAGACACTCAAGAACATCCCACTCAACATTCGCGAGGTGCGTCCTCATTTCTTGCTCTCGGTGCCTGCGTTGGCTAAAAACTTCCGCAAGAATATCGAGACCTCGATACGTAAGAAAGGTAAGACTACCGAGCGTTTATTCGAACTCGCACTCCGTACATCATACCTCTATCAGGCCGATGGCTACACAAAGGGCCGTGGCTGGCGAGCTCTGCTTAAGCCTGCTGTAGTGCTCTTCGACAAGATTCTCTACTCGAAGGTGCGCGAGGCTTTTGGTGGCGAGTTGCAGTTCTTCATCGGTGGTGGTGCGCTTCTCGATAGCGAGTTGCAGCGCTTCTTCTACGCTATAGGCATCCCAATGTTCCAGGGCTATGGTCTCTCGGAGGCAACGCCCGTAATCTCGACAAATGCACCTACGAAGCGCAATCATCGCTTTGGCTCGTCGGGCCGTCTGGTGAAGCCTCTCGATATCAAGATTTTGGATGACGAGGGCCGCGAACTTCCTGTTGGCGAGAAGGGCGAGATTGTCATTCGTGGCGAGAACGTGATGGCTGGCTACTGGAAGAATCCCGACTCTACGGCCGATACGGTTCGCGATGGCTGGTTGCATACGGGTGATATGGGCTATATGTCCAAAGATAACTTCCTCTATGTGCTGGGCCGCTTCAAGAGTCTGCTCATCTCGAGCGATGGCGAGAAGTATAGTCCCGAGGGTATGGAGGAGGCTATGGTCGATAAGTCGCCATATATCGACCAGATTATGATCTACAACAACCAGAACCCATATACCATAGCTCTTGTCGTGGCATCGCGCGATAACCTCAACCGTCTGCTCGACGATCGAGGTGTTACGGGTGAGGCACGTAGCAGGGAGGCAGCGCAGATTGTTGCCGCCGAGATTGCAAAGTATCGCAATGGCGGTATCTATGCCAGCGAGTTCCCCGATAGATGGGTGCCAGCGGTTATTGCCCTGGCCGATGAGCCATTTACCGAGCAGAATGGCCTTGTGAACAGCACGATGAAGGTTGTCCGTAACAAGGTCGAGAAGCACTTCGCCGAGGCCATTGCCCACGCCTACACAGCCGAGGGTAAGGCAGTAGACAATGAACGTAATATTGCGGCAATAACCACGCTTCTCTCATAAGAGAGGCGTGTAACGACGCTGTTTTGACGTTATAGCTTAAGAGTGAGTTCCTTGCGTACGTTTAGTATGCTGTGGACTCACTCTTTTTTTTATGCCTGAAATGGTGCTCTGCTATGCGCTATTTACGGTAGTAATATGGTGAAGCGAGCTATTGCGCGTTGAGCGTAGCGTTGTGGCGAAAAGCGAGATTACACTGCTCGTACCTTATTATATATAGTCTTTCAAAAACTGGGTTTTGAGGCTTAAACGAGAGCTGAAATTCTGGTAGTTTGACAAAACGGTGCTGAAAAATCCCCGTTCAGAGGGTAAAATCGACCATTCATACCCCCATAGTGACCATTTATTAAAAATATTTAAAATGATTTTCTCTTGTCGAATATTTGTATTACCTTTGTGCCGAGATATATTATTTACTTATGTAAAGCACGACCCCTATTCTTAACCAAGAGTAGGGGTTGGATAGCTATAAAGTATTGAATAATCTATAACAATTAATAGAATATGAATAACGTAAATCTGACCCCCGACTACCTATTTGAGGTTAGCTGGGAGGTGTGCAACAAGGTGGGAGGCATCCATACGGTAATTGCCTCGAAGGCTCCCACCGTCAAGGGCTTGATGGGCGATAAGTACATCACTATCGGTCCTGACTTCTCGCAGGACGCTGCAAATCCTGAGTTCCAGGAGGATGCAACGCTTATGGCAGCTTTGCGCGAGATGCTCTACAACAAGGGTGTGCGTGTGCGTATCGGTCGCTGGGCTATCGAGAGCTCTCCAATCGCAATCCTTATCGACTTCAAGTCGTTCTTCTCACAGAAGGATGCAATTCTCAAGCAGCTTTGGGATTCATACCACGTAGACTCTTTGTCTGGCCAGTGGGACTATGTTGAGCCAGTGCTCTTCGGTCACGCTGCGGGTGTGGTTATCTCGACATTTGCAGAGGCTATGTGCGCTACATCTGACAAGGTTGTGGCTCACTTCCACGAGTGGATGGCTGCAGCAGGTTCGCTCTACTTGCGTGACAACGCGCCTTACGTAGCAACTGTATTCTCTACACACGCTACAGTAATGGGTCGCTGCATCGCTGGCAACCGTCTGCCTCTCTACAACGACCTTCACAAGTTCAACGCCGATGAGCTTGCTCGTCAGTTCAACGTGATGGCAAAGCACTCGTTGGAGAAGTCGGCTGCAACTTATGCCGATGCATTCCTTACAGTTAGCGACATTACAGCTAACGAGTGTAAGTATTTGCTCGGTCGTGAGGTAACACGCATCACACCTAACGGTTTCGAGAATGGCTTCGTACCAAAGGGTGAGGAGCTTGAGACAAAGCGTGCTGCTGCGCGCAAGCGCATTATCGACGTGGCTTCAGCTACTTGGGGCTACGAGTTCGGCAACGATCCTTTGATCGTGGCAACAAGCGGCCGCTATGAGTATCGCAACAAGGGTATCGATGTATTCCTCGAGTCGTTGAAGCAGCTCGCTACAAACAACCTCGAGCGCGACGTATTGGCAGTTATCGCCGTACCAGCAGCTACAGCAGGCGCTCGTTTGGATCTTATCGAGCACCTCGAGAACAAGGGCGTGGCTATCGACCCAGCACAGAAGCGCTACCTCACACACCACCTCGAGGCAGAGGCTTGGGATCAGGTATCGCAGAGCATCGAGGGCAGCATTCTCTCGACTACAGCTTCACGCGTGAAGGTTATCTTCATCCCTACATACCTCAATGGTCGTGATGGCGTATTCAATATGTCATACTATGACCTCTTGGCAGGTGTAGATCTCACTGTATTCGCATCATACTACGAGCCTTGGGGTTACACTCCATTGGAGTCGGTAGCATACAGCGTACCTACAGTGACTACAACATTGGCAGGCTTCGGCTTGTGGGTATCGAAGCTCGCTAACCACGTGGGTGTAGATATCGTACGTCGCGACGACTACAACGAGCGTGAGGTGGTATTCCAGATTACCGATACTCTCCGCAAGTATATGAATATGAGCGCAGATGAGTTCGCTGCTACACGTCGTTCGGCTGCTAACATCTCATCGACAGCTCTCTGGTCGAAGCTCTTCTCGGAGTACCAGAAGGCATACGAGGAGGCTTTGGACAACTCTGTATCACGCACCAACCGCGTAATCTTCGACGGTGGTAGCCGTGGTGAGCAGATCAACTTCCTCCGCCAGCAGCTCACTTCAAACAAGCCTACTTGGCACCGTTTGATGGTAGAGAAGGGTGTGCCCGAGCGTCTTAAGCCACTTGAGGAGCTTTCACGCAACTTGTGGTGGTGCTGGACTCCAGGTGCACAGGAGCTCTTCGAGGCTGCTGACAGCGAGCTTTGGGTAAAGGTAGACCGCAATCCTATCGCTTTGCTCGATAAGATTTCGGCTGCACGCTACGAGGCGTTGCTCGCAGACAAGGAGTTCCTCTCAAAGATGGATGCTGTATACAAGCAGTTCTGCGACTATATGTCGGAGAAGCCAGCTCCAGAGCACGCAAAGGTAGCATACTTCTCAATGGAGTATGGTTTGCACTCATCGCTTAAGATCTACTCTGGTGGTCTTGGTATCCTCGCTGGTGACTACCTCAAGGAGGCTTCAGACCGTAACGTGCCTATGGTTGCTGTAGGTCTCTTGTACCGCTACGGTTACTTCACTCAGCGTCTTTCAGCACAGGGTGCACAGGAGGCGACATACGAGGCTCAGAACTTCTTCAAGCTTCCTATCTCGCCAGTACGTGACGAGTTTGGCAACTGGGTAACTGTTCAGGTAGCTCTTCCTGGCCGTACTCTCTCGGCACGTGTTTGGAAGTGCCAGGTAGGTCGCACCGACCTCTTCTTGCTCGATGCAGACTACGAGGCAAACCTCGAGGAGGATCGTCAGGTAACATACTACCTCTATGGTGGTGACTGGGAGAACCGTCTCAAGCAGGAGATCTTGCTCGGCGTGGGTGGTATCCGTGCCCTTGTGAAGATGGGCATCAAGCAGGAGGTTTACCACTGCAACGAGGGTCACGCTGCATTCATCGGCGTGGAGCGTATCCGCAACCTCATTGCACGTAAGCACCTCTCATTCTCGGAGGCTTTGGAGGTAGTGCGTTCATCGTCACTCTTTACAACACATACACCAGTACCTGCAGGTCACGATGCATTCCCCGAGTCTATGATTCGTCAGTATATGTCACACTACCCAGACGTATTGGGCATCACTTGGGATCAGTTCATCAACCTCGGTAAGACTAATCCAAGCGACCACAACGAGAAGTTCTCTATGTCGGTTTTGGCTTGCAACCTTTCGCAGGAGGTTAACGGTGTATCTTGGCTCCACGGCGAGGTTTCAAAGGAGATACTCGGTAATATGTGGCCAGGTTACTTCAAGAACGAGCTTCACATTGGCTACGTAACCAATGGTGTTCACTTCCCAACTTGGGTAGCTTCTAACTTGCGTCGTCTTTATGCAAAGTACTTCGGCGAGGCATTCGAGGGTCACACCTACGATATCCCAGCTTGGCAGGGCGTACATAAGATCGACGACAGAGAGTTGTGGAGCGAGCGTATGGTGCTCAAGGAGCGTCTTATCAAGACTATCCGCAAGCGCTTCAGCGATCCTACACAGGTACGTTTGCAGTCACCACGCCAGATGGTACAGGTTGTAGAGAGCATCCGTCCAGACGTTCTTACTATCGGTTTTGCGCGTCGTTTCGCTACATACAAGCGTGCATACTTGCTCTTCACCAACTTGGAGCGTCTCTCTGCGTTGGTTAACAACAAGGAGCGTCCTGTACAGTTCATCTTCGCTGGTAAGGCTCACCCTAACGATAAGCCAGGTCAGGATCTTATCAAGCGTATCGTTGAGGTATCTGCAATGCCAGAGTTCGTAGGTAAGATTGTATTCTTGCAGAACTATGATATGGAGCTTGCTCGTCGTATGGTTCAGGGTGTCGATGTATGGCTCAATACGCCTACACGTCCTTTGGAGGCATCGGGTACTTCAGGTGAGAAGTGCGTTATGAACGGTGTTATGCAGTTCTCGGTTCTCGACGGCTGGTGGGTTGAGGGCTACAAGGAGGGCGCAGGTTGGATGTTGCCTATGGAGCGCACATATGCCGACCAGCGTTTCCAGGATGAGTTGGATGCAGAGATGATCTACAACACTATCGAGGAGCAGATCGTACCATTGTACTACGATCGCGCAGAGGATGGCGTGCCACACCGCTGGGTTAACTCGGTTAAGAAGTGTGTTGCTGACATCGCATCAAACTTTACTATGAACCGTCAGCTCATCGACTACGAGGAGCGCTTCTACAACAAGCTCGCAGCGCGTAAGGGTCTCATCGTTGAGAACAACTACTTGATGGCTCGCGAGATCGCAGCTTGGAAGCGTAAGGTTTCAGCAGCTTGGGACAATGTCGCTATCCTCGACGTTAAGCGTGCAGAGATTGAGAGCGAGGCAATGTACGTAGGTAAGAAGTACCACTTCGAGCTTACCCTCGACCTCGCAGGCTTGCAGAAGGAGGATATCGGTGCCGAGTTGGTAGTAGCTACACAGATCGAGGCTGGTCAGGCTGCAAATGTTGTCGAGACACGCCGCTTGGAGGTTGTAGCTGCAGAGGGCAATACCGTAACTCTCGCTTTGGACTACAAGCCAGAGCAGACAGGTATGTTTGACGTAGCATTGCGTATCTTCCCTTCTAACGATAAGTTGGAGCACCGTATGGACTTTGCTTTGGTTAAGTGGGCATAGTCTGCTGACCATCACCATATGTATGAAGAGTCTGTTCGACCGAAAGGTTGAGCAGACTCTTTTTTTTCGTTCTGTCCAAACCAGTGTTGCATAAGGTCCGAAGTGGTTGGAGAGATGTTATAGGGTACTCTTTTTTCATACCTTTGTCGGCATAGTTTTTGATGGTTGCCCCTAAAATAGTGGTGCAACTATGCTTGGATATGAAAAATATGTTGTGCTCGCATCGATAATCTTTATGGTGTGGATGCTCTTTCGTGAGCAGATGCGTGCGGGCATACTCCTCTTCTCGATTGTCGTACTCTTTCTGGCTTTAGGCATCCTCACGCCTAATGAGGTGCTGGCGGGCTTCTCGAATAGGGGTATGATAACCGTAGCTCTGCTCTTCTTGGTTAGCGAGGGTGTCAGGCGTAGCGATGCGCTTGGAACTATTATGCGCTATATCTTCCCCTCTAAGGAGCATAGCTCGGTGCGCAAGGGACTAACATATATAATGAGCGTTGTAACCTTTGGCTCGGCATTTCTAAATAATACACCCATTGTCGTAATATTCATCCCACATATCAAGGCGTGGGCGCGACGTGTGGGACTTCCTCTTAAGAAGTTTCTCATACCGCTCTCCTATGCCGCTATTCTCGGTGGCATCTGCACGCTTATCGGCACCTCGACAAACTTAGTGGTGCACGCCTTAATGCTTGGTGCGGGTATGGAGGGCTTCACTATGTTTGAACTCGGCTATGTGGGTGCTCCCATAGCCATTGTCGGTACTATATATATGATATTTATTGGCGCGCGTCTTCTGCCCGACGATACTATAGACGAGGTCGATGGCTTAGCATCAAGGGGTAAATATCATATCGTTGAGGCGGTTATAGGCCCGCGATTTCCGGGTATAAACTCCGCTGTCGGCGAGTTCGATTTTCGGCGACACTATAATGCCAACATTCTGCAACTTCGGCGTGGCGGAGAACTTGTCGCGGATATTTCGTCGTTACGTTTCCGCGAGGGTGATACGTTGCTGCTGGCTGCCGATAGTAGCTTTATTCCCACGTGGGGTGATTCGAGCGTCTTTCTCATCCTCACCAACGACCACGACCACACGCCGCAAAGCACACCACTGCGTAAGTGGAGTGCGCTTGTGCTGCTACTTGTGATGATTGTAGGTGCTACGCTGGGCGATATGCCCTTTATGCAGGGACTACTGCCTCAAGAGTCGTTGGATATGTTCTTCTGGGCAGCTGTGGTTACCGTGATTATGGCCTTTACGGGGATATTTCCAGCTAAGCAATACACCAAGTTTATATCGTGGGACATCCTTGTAACCATCGCCTCGGCACTCGCTATTAGTACAGCAATGACACGCTCGGGGCTTGCCGATTGGATGGCGCATAGTCTTGTAGGGTTGGCTAACGATTACTCTCCAATAGTGGTTTTGGCACTACTATATATAGTCACTAATATAATTACCGAGCTAATTACGAATAATGCAGCGGCAGCCTTTGCCTTTCCTGTTGCACTTGCTGTGTCGCAGCAGATGTCCGTCAGTGCAATGCCCTTTATGGTAGCGATAACGATTGCTGCATCGTGTAGCTTCTCATCGCCTATTGGCTACCAAACTAATATGATTGTGCAGGGTATTGGTGGCTATAGCTTTCGTGACTTTTTGCGTGTTGGCATTCCGCTAAATGGTATAGCATTTGTAATATCTATGGTGCTAATCCCGATATATTGGTCTTTCTAAAACATATAGCAGATGAATGATATTTATCCGATTGCGGGGCGTGTCACCTCGCGTCAAGCTAAGGAGCAGCAGCTTAAGCAACGGGGCATTGTAGTATGGTTTACGGGGCTCTCGGGCTCGGGTAAGAGCACGTTGGCTCTTGCTGTAGAGAGAGAACTCTCCGCAGAGGGTTATCTTTGCCATATCATTGATGGCGATAATGTGCGTTCGGCGCTTAACAGCGATTTGAACTTTAGCGATGCTGCGCGCAAGGAGAATATTCGTCGTGTCGCGGAGGTGTGTCGTATGTTTTTGGACGCTGGGATTATCGTTCTGGCGACGTTTATCACTCCGCGTGAGGAACTACGCCACTTAGCACGACATATCATCGGTAGTGATGACTTCGTGGAGATATACCTTAGCACCCCATTAGAGGAGTGTGAGCGTAGAGATGTCAAGGGTCTATACCGCAGGGCACGCTGTGGGAGTGTTGTTAACTTCACGGGCGTAGATTCGCCTTTTGAGCCACCTCTTACTCCGCAACTTACAATAGATACTGATGGTCGTAGTGTCGCGGAGTGCGTAGATGAGGTGTCGCAATATCTTCGTCCGAGAATAACCCTATAAATAGTTACTTATGTCCTATCGTTTGACGCATCTTAAGGCTCTCGAAGCCGAATCTATACACATAATACGCGAGGTTGCTGCCGAGTTCCGCAATCCGGTGATGCTCTACTCCATAGGCAAGGATTCGTCGGTTATGGTGCGACTTGCCGAGAAGGCCTTTGCTCCGGGGCGCGTACCCTTTCCGCTGATGCATATCGACTCGAAGTGGAAATTCCGTGAGATGATAGAGTTTCGCGACCGCTATGTGCGTGAGCAGGGGTGGCGGCTCATCGTTGAGTACAACCGTCAGGCATATGAGCAGGGCGTAGGGCCATTTACGCACGGCAGCAAGGTGCATACCGATCTGATGAAGACACAAGCACTACTCGATGCTCTGCGGCAATATGGCTTCGATGCGGCATTTGGAGGTGCGCGACGCGATGAGGAGCGCAGTAGAGCAAAGGAGCGCATCTTCTCGTTCCGCGATGCCTTTCAGCGGTGGGAGCCTAAAAATCAGCGACCCGAGTTGTGGGATATCTACAATACTCGCATAGGCGAGGGGGAGAGCATACGAGTCTTTCCGCTCTCGAATTGGACCGAACTCGACATTTGGCAGTACATACGTCTGGAGCAGATACCCGTTGTGCCGCTATACTTTGCCAAGCGCCGCAAGGTAGTCGAGCTGAATGGCAACCTTATACTCGTTGATGACGAACGTATGCCCGACGAGATGCGTCGACGTGCGCAGTGGCGTGTTGTGCGCTTCCGTACACTCGGCTGCTATCCGCTTACGGGAGCTGTCGAATCCTCGGCCGATACTGTCGAGAAGATTATCGAGGAGATGATGGCCACGACCAGGTCGGAGCGTACAACGCGAGTGATAGATTTCGACCAGGAGGCGAGTATGGAGCAGAAGAAACGCGATGGATACTTTTAAACAAATAGCAATGGAGGTGGCAACAATAGATGAATTTTTGGAGCGTGACGAGCGCAAGGAGCTGTTGCGCCTGCTCACTGCAGGCTCGGTAGACGATGGCAAGTCGACACTTATAGGTCGTCTGCTCTACGACAGCAAACGCCTATACGAGGATCAGCTTCAGGCTTTGGAGCGCGATAGTCGAAGGGTGGGAAGCGCCGGAGAGCATATCGACTATGCGCTGCTGTGCGATGGACTGCGTGCAGAGCGTGAGCAGGGTATAACTATCGACGTGGCATACCGCTACTTCTCGACCAACAAGCGTAAGTTCATTATTGCCGACACGCCTGGTCACGAACAGTATACCCGAAATATGATTACGGGAGGCTCGACTGCCAACCTTGCGATAATTCTTGTTGATGCGTGTCGGGGTGTCGTGACGCAGACGTTGCGCCATAGCTATATTGTATCGCTGCTCGGTATACGTCACGTGGTGCTGGCTGTCAATAAGATGGATCTTGTGGACTATAGTCGTGAGCGCTTCGAGAGTATCGTTACGCAATATCGCACGTGGATGGATACGCAGGAGTCGCACATCGATGATCTGTGCTGCATACCCCTCTCGGCACTCGAGGGGGAGAATGTTGTCGAGCGAAGTGCTTCGATGGCGTGGTACGATGGGCCGTCGCTAATGGAGCATCTCGAGAGTGTGTTGATAGTCAACGACACGAATCTCGGAGCGTTTCGTCTGCCAGTGCAGTATGTTCTACGCCCCGACCATACCTTTCGAGGCTTTGCTGCGAAGATAGCCTCGGGCATCGTCCGACAGGGCGACGAGGTTGTAGCACTACCTTCGGGCCGCAAGTCGCGCATTCGCGATATTGTTACCTACGATGGATCGCTCGCCGAGGCCTTTGCGCCGCAGTCGGTAGTCGTAACACTAGAGGATGAGATAGACCTTTCGCGTGGCGAGATGCTTGTTCACGTCGGGGATATGCCCTCGGTAGGACACCGCATTCGTGCGATGGTCGTATGGATGGATGAGCAGCCACTCGACAGAGCAAAACTCTTCTATCTGAAACATACCACGCGCGAGACGCGAGCGCGTATAATATCGATTCACTATCGTGTTGATATCAATCGTGCGGAGAGGGTCGCGACATCGTCTGTACGTCTGAACGAGATAGTTGAGCTATCGATCGAGACCACTGCACCGCTTATGTTCGACAGTTACGACCACAACCGTTCGACGGGAGCCTTTATACTTATCGATCCGATGAGCAACTACACATCGGCTGTCGGTATGATTGTGGGCGAGGATGCGCCCTCGTGCGAGTTGTCGCAACGTGCTGTTTCGCTCGCGGAGATGGGCTTTGTGGGAGAGGCACGGAGTGTCGTGGAGCGCTTTTGCAAGGAGCTGCGTCTACGCTATGGTATAGATATTGAGCTGCGAGGATAGGTTATGGGCATACTCAATTTCGAACGACTTCCAGCCAGTCCCCTCGTAGGTGCCGATAGTGCGACATTCGACAGGGTGGTCGAGGGCCTTGCAAAGGATGACGCTTATCGTCGCAAGCGAATAGCTACGCGCTGCGTGCAACGCCTCCTGTCGCCACTCTACGAGCTGAATAAGCGTCACTATCGCAGGCTCTCACTGTGTGGCGAGCAGCACGCTCCGATATTTATCATCGGTCATTGGCGTAGTGGTACAACATACGTGCACAATCTCCTCACACAGGATGAGCGCTTCGGCTACTGCACGACATTTCAGACCATATTTCCGCATCTTATGTTACGCGGATATAGGCCAATGCGCTACATTGCAGGTCTGTTCATTCCCTCGTCGCGTGCAGCGGATGGTATGCCTCTCGGTATCGATACTCCGCAAGAGGAGGAGGTGGCGCTGTCGAATATGACTCCGCTGTCGTTCTATCACGCTCTCTCCTCGCCACAACGCATCGCCTACTGGCGTGAGCGAGCACTGCTGATGAATGGTGTAGGTGGGGGCGAACGAGCCTTGTGGCGCAGGGCAATGCGCGAACTTGTGGCAACGGCACTTCACGTTCAACAAAAGGATATGTTTCTGTCGAAGAACCCTCCGCATACGGCGCGCATAGCCGAGATATTAAGGATATGGCCCGATGCGAGGTTTCTCTACTTGGTGCGTAACCCCTATGCAGTGTTTGAGTCGACCTGTAACTTCTTCAGTCGTACGATACGTTCGACAACGCTCGAGAGCTTCGATATGAATGGCTTTGAGCGAGAGGTGCTCATAACCTATAAGGCACTTATCGAGCGCTACGAACGCGATAAAGTGCTGATACGCAGCGGCAACCTCTTCGAGGCGCGTTTCGAGGATTTCGTGGCTGACCCTGTGGCGATGACCGAGCAGCTCTATCGAGCATTCTCGCTCGGAGGTTTCGAGCGTGTAGGTGGTCGTGTGGCGAAATATGTAGCGAGCATCGGGGCATTCAGACAAAACAGCTATACTTATAGTTCGACTCGAGAAGAACTCGTCAAGAGGTGGTGTGGCGATACACTGAGGCGCTGGAACTATAGCCAGTAGGTAGAAAAATGCCATTCGGCAAATTAATGTTGCTATAGAGTGTCGCAGCATAGATAATATTTTGTATCTTTGCAGCGCATACACGCTCCATCGCTGCCACCGCAAGGTGGGGGAGGAAAGTCCGAGCAACATAGAGCACCGCGCAAGTTAACGGCTTGATGTTCGTGAGAGCATAGTAGCGTAGAAGAGAATGACCGCCCGTAAGGGTAAGGGTGAGAAGGCGGGGTAAGAGCCCACCGCGAGGGTAGCAATGCTCCTCGGCAGTACGTCTCGTGGGTTGCAAGACCGTGTATACCGACAATTAAGGGTTGCTCGTCCAATGTCGGGGGGTAGGTTGCTAGAGGCGGCAAGTGATTGTCGTCGTAGATAAATGATGGAGGCCCTCGCAAGAGGGTACAGAACTCGGCTTATAGGGTATGCAAACTAAAATGGGTTATCCGTTCGGACAACCCATTATTTTTTTGGGGGATGCTTGCGTCTGTGCTTCGTGGTTAGCACTTCGTTGGCAGCCGTCATACTATAAATAAAAAAGAGTTCCCCAAAAGGAAACTCTTTCGCTGTGTGCCCAGAATAGGACTCGAACCTACACGCCGTTAAGCACTCGCACCTGAAACGAGCGCGTCTACCATTTCGCCATCTGGGCATCGAAACGATGCACAAAAGTAGTATATTTTTTTTAATTTTCGTATATTTGTGCAAAATTAATTTGTTTAAAACGATATGACGGTGAGCAAATGCTGTGCCGTAAACATATATAATGTTGATAGTTATGAAGTTGAAAAATATTTCTGCAGGATATAAGGTCGCAATTAGTGTAGTTTTACTCGTTCTTCTCGACCAGTTAGTTAAGCTCCTTGTACACACCAATATGGAGGTTGGCGAGCGTATCTCGGTATTTTCGTGGTTTAATCTATGCTATGTCGAAAACCCAGGTTTTGCATTCGGTATGCAGCTTGGCTCGGGCGATTGGGCAAAGATTATCCTCAGCCTCTTCCGCTTGTGTATGATTGGTGCGATAGGCTACGGTATTGCTCATCTTCTGCGCAAGGGCAGCGAGGTGCCCAAAGGTGTTATCGTTGGTGCTGTACTCATCCTGGCTGGTGCTATCGGCAATATGGTCGACAGTATGTTCTACGGTCTGTTTATCGAGGCGCAGGGCACAGGTTTCCTTACGGGTAAGGTCATTGATATGATACATCTTCCGCTCTTTAAGTGGGAGAACTGCCCATCGTGGCTAGACTTCCTGGTGGGTGGCGACGGATACTTCTTTGGTGCGGTGTTCAATGTTGCCGATTCCTATATTTCGGTGGCTGTAGTCTATCTGCTCATATTCCACTATAAGTTTTTCAAGTAGCGCAGAGAGTGCTCTGCTGCGCACAATATAATATATATAGGTGCAGCGTGATTATCGACGATTTCATACTATGGCTTGAGGCGGAGCGACGCTACTCGCCTCTCACGGTGCGTAACTATCGTCACGACCTCTCCGATTTTCTGGCACACTGCAATATTGCGCCCGAAGAGTTCAATCCCACAGCAATCAAACGTAAGCATATAGACGAGTGGATAATGTCGCTCGCTAGTCGCAAGCTCAAGAGCGCAACTATTAACCGATATATTGCCACATTACGCACATTCTGGCGTTGGATGCGTTCGCGTGGCCTGATCACAGAAAACATTATGCTTAAGGTGCGCGCGCAGAAGGCGTCGCGCCGACTTCCTGTATATCTCCCCGATAGCCGTATCGGTGATGTCGTGGAGCGTGTTGCTGCCGATATTGCCTCGGATGATTTCGAGCGTCTGCGCAATGGACTTGTCATTCTGCTATTCTATACTACGGGACTACGCCTCTCGGAGCTTGTCGAGGCCGACAGAGAGGATGTGGCGGCCGATTTTAGCACGATACGTGTGATGGGTAAGGGTGGTAAGGAGCGTATTCAGCCAGTCACTTCGTTGGTAGGTGCGGTGCTAAAAAAGTATTTTATTCAAATATTTTCGCAAAATATTTGCACAGATGAAAAAAAAGCATTAATTTTATCTCTGAAAGGCGAGCGTATCAATAGACGAATGGTACAGCGTATAGTCGACAGGGTTCTCAAAGAGTCTGGAATACAGGGTCGTACATCGCCCCACGTATTACGCCATACCTTTGCGACACATCTGCTCAACTATGGTAGCGACCTTCGAGAGATACAGGAGCTTATGGGTCACAGCTCGTTGCGTGCTACGCAGGTCTACACCCATCTCGATATAGTCAAACTCAAAGAGGCATACGCTACGGCGCATCCGCGTGAGCGAGACAAGAGATGAGAGAAAATTGGGTTGTGGTCCGAGATATGCAGGACAGCTTGATGCCGCGAGAGCATCGGGCACTATTTATAAACTTAATACTTTAGACCTATGAACGTACAGATTCAGTCAGTAAAATTCGATGCGAGCAAGCAGCTCCTTGAGTTCATTCAGAAGAAGATGGATAGATTGGATCGCTTTGTCGATGAGAGAGCGGGTGATGTAGAGGTGGTTTTGCGTCTCGATCCCGATTCAGAGAAGGGCAACAAAGTAGTAGTGATATCGCTTCACGTTCCAGGCAGCGATATTCGTGTTGAGGAGCGTGCATTCACCTTTGAGGAGGCAATAGATAACTCTATGGATATTATTAAGCGACAGCTCGAAAAGGCTAAGGCAAAGTTCGAGAAGTAGTAGATAATGATTTATAAACAGAGGGCTGGGTAATACCCAGCTCTTTTTATTGGTAGCGATATAGGCTTACGCAAGCGTGGGTACGCACCTGCGGATGGGGGCTAAGGGAGATTAAGGAATTTAAGGAATTTAGGGAGGGCTTGCGCGCCTTTGGAAAGCACTCTGCTCCTTAACGCCCCTATATTCATTAATTTCCTTAAACTCATTAAATTCCTTAATCTCCCTAATTTCCCTAATTCACCACCTACCCACCTGCACACCCTAATTTGTTGTCAGAAGGCAGCAGATGCTGCAGCGATAAAGAGAAAGAGCGGATGGGACATACTTAGCGTATTTCCCATTCGCTCTTTGGATTGAGATGCAGCAGATGCTGCCTTATTACAACAAATTACTTGTTGTATGCCTTCATCACTGAGATAAGATCAAGCACCTTGTTTGAATAACCCCACTCGTTATCGTACCAAGAAACAACCTTCATAAATGTCTCGTTGATAGCGATACCTGCAGTAGCGTCGAAGATAGAAGTGCGTGCATCACCAAGGAAGTCTGAAGAGACAACAGCCTCGTCAGTGTAGCCGAGGATACCCTTCAACTCACCCTCAGATGCCTTCTTCATAGCTGCACATACCTCCTCGTAAGTAGCAGGCTTCTCGAGGTTAACTGTAAGGTCAACAACTGATACGTCCAAAGTAGGAACACGCATAGACATACCTGTAAGCTTACCCTTAAGAGCTGGGATAACCTTACCTACAGCCTTAGCAGCACCTGTTGAAGATGGGATGATGTTACCGCAAGCTGCGCGGCCACCACGCCAGTCCTTCAATGATGGACCGTCTACAGTCTTCTGTGTAGCAGTTACAGAGTGAACAGTAGTCATAAGACCGTTAACAAGACCGAAGTTGTCGTTAAGAACCTTAGCGATAGGAGCCAAGCAGTTAGTAGTACAAGAAGCGTTAGAAACGATCTTCTGACCAGCGTACTCTGATGTGTTAACACCGCATACGAACATTGGGGTGTCGTCCTTTGAAGGAGCAGACATAACTACATACTTCGCACCAGCCTCGATGTGAGCCTGAGCCTTGTCTGCAGAGAGGAACAAACCTGTTGACTCAACAACGTACTCTGCCTCAACCTCGTTCCACTTGAGCTGTGCTGGATCCTTCTCTGCTGTTACGCGGATAGGATTGCCGTTAACGATAAGGAGGTTCTTCTCCTCGCAGTAGTCTACAGTACCCTCGAACTTGCCGTGCATAGTGTCATACTTGAGCATATATGCCAAGTAGTCTACTGGGCAAAGGTCGTTGATACCTACAACCTGAAACTTGTCTGCCTGTGCGCAAGCAGCACGGAATACCATACGGCCGATACGACCGAAACCGTTGATACCAATCTTAATCTGTGACATAGTCGTTAATTATTTTATAATGAATTAAAAATTTAATAGTCCTTCTTCGGGCGATACATTACGCAAATGTACTATTTTTTACTCGATAAAGCAAATGAATTGCCAAAAAACTAAATAAAATAGCGCAAGAGGTGCTATCGAGCAACACTCTTGGCGCGTTTTGCCATCGCCGAGGCGAAGACAAAGTCGTTAAGCTCGGGGTTGTCCGAGAGAAGAATATCATCCTTTGAACCCTCCCACCATTTCTGACCTTCGTGGATATATACAATCTTCTCGCCAATCTCCATCACCGAGTTCATATCGTGCGTGTTGATAATTGTCGTGATGTTGAACTCGCGTGTGATATCCTGGATAAGGTTGTCGATGACCACCGATGTCTGTGGGTCGAGACCCGAGTTTGGCTCGTCGCAGAACAGGTAGCGTGGGTTGAGTACTATGGCGCGAGCTATGGCTACACGCTTGACCATACCACCACTCAACTCCGAGGGGTAGAGGTGGTCGGCACCTGCGAGGCGTACGCGCTCGAGGCAGAAGTCTACGCGGTCGCGCTTCTCGCCATCGCTCATCTCGGTGAACAGATCGAGTGGCAGACGCACATTCTCTCTTACGGTTGACGAGTCGAGCAGAGCACCTCCCTGGAAGATCATACCGATATCCTTGCGTATTGCCTTGCGCTCCTTGAAGCCGAGCTCCGTATAGCAGGTCTCATCAAAGAAGATGCGACCCTGATCGACGTCGTGCAGGCCGACGAGCGATTTTAGCAGTACGGTCTTACCCGAGCCACTGCGACCGATGATAAGGTTGGTCTTGCCTGTGTCAAACTCAACGCTGATGTCCTTGAGAATAGGACGGCCCTCGAAACTCTTTGATATGTGGTCGGCTCGTATCATACGCGCATAATCTGTGTTAGGATAAGGTCAAAAATCATAATCGTAATCGAACTTGCCACAACGGCACGTGTCGAAGCACGACCAACCTCCAGCGAGTTGCCCTTGGCATAGTAGCCACAATAGGCCGAGATAGAGGTGATGATAAAGGCAAATACCGCGCCCTTGACAAGAGCATAGGTTATTGAGAAGGGCTCGAAGTAGTAGAACAAACCCTCGATATAGTCGCCCGGAAGCATAATGCCCGTAAGCGCACCTATGGCATAACCACCGATGATGCCGACAAAGATACTGAAGAGTGTGAGAAGTGGGAAGAAGAGCACCGTAGCCACAATCTTGGGTAGAATGAGGTATGATGCCGAGTTAACACCCATAATCTCGAGAGCATCAATCTGCTCGGTGATACGCATCGTGCCAATCTCGGATGCGATGTTTGAGCCAACCTTACCTGCGAGGATGAGCGCAACAACCGTCGACGAAAACTCGAGAACCATAACCTCGCGTGTGGCGTAGCCAATCATAAACTTGGGGATGAACGGTGACTCGAGCGTGATAGCCATCTGCAGAGCTACAACAGCACCGATAAATGTTGAGATGATGGCTGTGAGCGAGATAGAGTTGAAGCCGAGGGCCTCGACCTCAAACCATATTCGTCTGCCATATATACGCATCTTCTCCGGGCGCGAAAAGACCTTGCCCAAAAGAATGAAGTAGCGTCCTATATTCTTAAGTAGTTGTATCATTTCTATGCTTTTGCTGATTGCTGTGCACTCTTACTTAATCTCCTCGAAATCGACGTAGTCATCGTTGCGCGAATCGCGAACGCGCGAAGTCGAACTATTTGCACCGTTTGTCGACGAATTGTTGTTCGTCTGCTTCTGGGCGTTTGCCTGGGCCTGCATCTGGCGCACAAGCTCCTCGAGAGTCATACCGCCAGTGTTCATATTGCCGAAACCCGAAAAACCCGAGAAACCTCCTGCGTTGCTCGAGGTGTGGCTCTGGAATTCGCGCTCGACACGACGCTGCATAGTGCGCATACGCCAAGCTATTACACCCATAACCACGATGGCGAGGGCGATGATGCCGAGAATGATCCAACCTACGAACTTAAATACCACAGGGGCAAATATTGCTAAAAGAGCAAGTACGATACAGAGCTTTGGGTTGCGCTCTATGAATGCAAGTATTGCGAAAAAAACTATCTTTAGATAAATCATATTTCGATTAACATAAGGCCTCCCCTATGGGGATAGTCACCATAATATGGCGCAAAGATAATAAAAAAGCCGAAATCTTCAACTACGCGCCTCTACTTTTCCGCACGGAAGAGCAGTGGTGTGAACTGCGAAAGATATACTCGCCAGTTGCGCCATACGTGACCGCCATCGCTCTCGACATAGGTGTAGGGGTAACCCTTTGCGTCAAGGAGCTCGCGGTAGCGCACGTTCTCGTCGTAGAGGAAGTCATCCTTGCCGATAGCTATCCAGTAGAGGCGAGGCTCGGCTGCGAACTGCTTCTCGAGACCAGCCTCGAGGTTTTTGTATATCTCGACATCCTCCTTGCCTCTGAATATTGCTGCCGAGAAGAGACCCACATAGTCGAACATCTCGGGATAGGTCTTCGATATCTGCAACGAGTGGAAACCGCCCATCGACAGACCTGCTATGGCGCGAGACTCGCGGCTTGCCTTGACGCGATAGTGTGCCTCGACCCACTCGACGATTGTTGGGAACATAGTCTCGAACGAACCATCCATTGAACCAGTCATATAAGGGCGCCACATACCCTCGTGCGAGTAGCCTGGTGCCGATACGTGTTTTGTACAGCCGTTGGTCATAACCACAATCATAGGCTCGACCTTGCCAGCAGCGATGAGGTTGTCCATAATCTCGCATACGCGGCCTGTTGCCACCCACGCCTCCTCATCGCCACCCATACCGTGGAGTAGGTAGAGAGTGGGGTAGCTCTGCGCCGCCTCCTCGTAGCCGGCAGGTGTGTAGAGTGTCATTCGGCGCGATACACCGCCCATATCTGCCCATACTCGCGATAGTGTGCCGTGTGCTACGTTCTGCGCCGAATACAGATCACCACGCTCGCCACCAACGATGAAGTAGTTGAAGAGCGAGCCAACGTCGCGCATTGCGTATGAGTTCATCGGGTCGCGCACGTCGCGCATACCGTCAACGATAAACGAGTAGCTGTACAACTCCGAAGCGAGAGGCTCGCTGTGATACTCCCATACGCCATTCTCGTTGCGAATCATCGTTGCCTCGCCCGTTAGGAAGTCACCCGTAACCTTGACCTCCTCGGCCTTGGGTGCATATAGTCGCAGTGTTACGCTGCCATCTGCTCCAATTTCGGGAGATGTATAGTTGTCCACACGGCCAAGATTCTGCTGTGCCGAGCTGCTGATTATGCCCAGGAGCAATGATAGTGCAAAAAGTAGTGATACTCTCTGTTTCATAGTTATATTGCTTTAAGTTAATGATTCGCGATATCCATACAAAGATAGGATATTTTTAGCAAACTGCGTCTAATATCTCGACTTTTTACCTACCTTTGTACTACCTTCTGCACGAAATGTGACTAAAACGATGGTTTGGGATATATGAAGATTGGCGTAATATCAGATACACACAGCACCTTTGATGCCTGCCTTGAGGAATTTCTCAAGCCGTGCGACGAGATATGGCACGCTGGAGATATAGGCTCGCTCGAACTTGCCGACCGTATCGCAGCTTTCAAGCCGCTGCGTGCTGTCTATGGCAATATCGATGGAGGAGTGATGCGTCGCGTATACCACGAGAGCAACTTTTTCGAGGTCGAGGGTGTGCGTGTGCTGATGACGCATATCGGTGGTTATCCGCGCCACTACTCACCCAAGGCCTTACAACTTATACACGGCTCGCGCCCCAAGATCTTTGTGGCAGGACATTCGCACATACTCAAGGTTATGTACGACCCGATATACGACTTGCTATTCATCAATCCTGGTGCTGCGGGACTATACGGTGCGCATCACGTGCGTACGGCAATTCGCTTCGATATTACCAATGGCGAGATTGGGAATATGGAGATTGGTGAGTGGAAGAGAGGTTAATAATTGATTATTATATGGTTATGAAGAAAATTTTGATGCTTTGCACACTGCTGCTTACCTTTAGCAGTATCTTCGCTCAAGAGGATGTTGAGCGACGTACACTTCACTTTGCAACAACCGATGGTCAGGAACTAATGCTCGACTACTACCGTAGTGCAGCGTGTGGCGATTCGGCTCCTTGTATGATTTTTGCCTTTGGCGGTGGCTTTGTTCGCGGCGACAGAGCGTGGGAGCACTATATGCACTATTTCGAGGAGTTAGCTCGCAATGGTGTATCTGTAGCATCGATAGATTATCGCTTGGGCCTCAAGGGCTTGAGCGGAAGGATTGGTGTGCTTGGTATGATCGACATAATGAAGCATAGTGTCGATATTGCCGTTGAGGATATGTACGCTGCTACGCGCTATATTATCGATAATGCAGAGCAACTCGGAGTCGATGTCTCGAAGATTATGCTCAGCGGCTCGAGTGCCGGTGCTATCACAGCACTTCAGGCGGAGTGGGGACGTTCGGAGGGTCTCGATGCGGCGAAGGTTCTCCCCGGGGATTTCCGCTATGCAGGCGTTGTGGCTTGCGCAGGAGCGCTATTCTCGAAGTCGGGAAAGCCAAAGTTCAGGAATTGCCCAGCGCCAATGCTCCTATTTCACGGTACGTCGGATTGCAACGTGCCCTACAACAAAGCATCGATTATGGGTATAGGCTTCTACGGCTCGCAGTATATCGTAAAGCAACTCGATAAATTGCAGTCGCCCTACCTATTCTGCTCGATGGAGTATGCCGATCACTCTGTAGCCGTGACGCCACTTATCGAGCAGACCGACCTTATCCTTCAGTTCATCAACGACTATGTTGTCGAGGGGAACAGACTCTGCGTTAAGTACTCCATACGCAATCTCGAGACCGAGCCTCGTCCAACGCATTTTACAGCACGAAAGTATCTTAAGACCAACTACGCAAAGTAGCGCGATAGCTTCGGAAAAGGAGGATACTTGCGCACTGATATATAGTGGTTTAGTATAATGTGTAGGAATAAAATAGCAGATGGGGAATGCCTGTTGCATACCCCATCTGCTATTGGTTTGTTGTGGCTGTATCGAGCCACTATCGCACTCGGTTACTTGTTAATCTTTGCCCAAGTATCCTTCAACGTAACGGTACGGTTGAATACGAGCTTCTCTGGTGAAGAGTCGCTGTCGGCGCAGAAGTAGCCTACGCGCTCAAACTGGAATGGCTTTGTAGGTTCTGCATCCTTGAGCGAAGGCTCTAACCAACCCTCGATCTTAACCAACGAGTTAGGGTTGAGGTTATCCTCCCAAGACTCCTGGCCAGCCGATGTGTCGCGTGGATTCTCTGTGAGGAAGAGTGTGTCGAAGAGACGAATCTCGGCAGGGATAGCGTGAGCCGCAGATACCCAGTGGATTACACCCTTAACGCGGCGACCATCGCTTGATGAGCCATCGCCCGACATTGGATCGTATGTGCATCGAAGCTCTACGATGTTACCCTCCTTATCCTTGATAACCTCCTCGCACTTGATGAGGTATGAGTAGCGCAAACGCACCTCGGTACCGGGGCTTAAGCGGAAATACTTCTTTGGAGGATTCTCCATAAAGTCGTCGCGCTCGATGTATAGCTCGCGGCTGAATGGCACCTCGCGCATACCTGCTGCCTCATCCTCGGGGTTGTTTACAGCCTGGCGCATCTCTACACGACCCTCCTCCCAGTTGGTGATAACCACCTTGAGTGGGTTGAGGACTGCCATACGGCGCTCGGCAACCTTGTTCAAGTCCTCGCGTACGCAGAACTCCATCTTTGCAAGATCGATGACATTATCGCGTTTTGCAACACCCACCATCTCGGCAAATGCACGTACTGCAGCTGGGGTGTAACCCTTACGGCGCAATGCGCAGATCGTAGGCATACGTGGATCATCCCAACCCATAACTACACCCTCCTGAACGAGCTTGAGAAGGTTACGCTTCGACATCATCGTATAGGTGAGGTTCAAGCGAGCAAACTCGTACTGGTGTGAAGGGAAGATCTCCAACGCCTCGATGAACCAGTCGTACAATGGGCGGTGTACGTCGAACTCCAAAGTACAGATCGAGTGAGTAATCTTCTCGATAGAGTCACACTGACCGTGAGCATAGTCGTACATAGGGTAGATGCACCACTTGTCGCCAGTGCGATGGTGATCGGCGTGGATGATACGGTACATAATAGGGTCGCGGAAGAGCATATTTGGATGTGCCATATCGATCTTGGCACGAAGCACCTTCTCGCCATCGGCGAACTCGCCATTACGCATACGTGTAAAGAGGTCGAGGTTCTCCTCTACAGAGCGGTCGCGCCAAGGTGATGGCTTACCAGGCTCCGAGATAGTACCACGTGTCTCGCGAATCTGCTCCTGTGTCTGGTCGTCGACATAGGCCAAGCCCTTCTTGATGAGCTCAACAGCCCAGTCGTAGAGCTGCTCGAAATAGTCCGATGCGTAGTACTCGCCAGCCCACTCAAAGCCCAACCACTTGATATCGCGCTTGATAGAGTCTACATACTCGGTATCCTCCTTAACAGGGTTAGTATCGTCGAAACGCAGGTTACACTTACCGCCATACTTCTTTGCAAGACCGAAGTTGATGCAGATACTCTTGGCGTGGCCAATGTGAAGATAACCGTTAGGCTCGGGTGGGAAGCGTGTCTGAACACGGCTTTCGCCCTTGGCTATCGACTCCTCAATAATCTCCTCGAGAAAGTTCAATGACTTCTCCTTTACCTCATTTACTTCTACTGTCATAAACTTATAGTGTTTTTCGTTTGTTATTCTTTACTCTTTTTGCAAAAGCCATAGTCGAGCGCGATGCTCACCTGTAGCCACTGTCGCGTACCCCAGCCTATGCCGTCGTACTCGAGTGTTATGCCTCCCTCCAGGCGTACTGTATCCTTGAAAAAGCTGTTGCCGTAGGATGCCGTAATGGTGTTGTGTAACCCTTCGGTTGTGCGATATATGAGCTTGCCGTGGTAGAGGTCTGTGCCGTAGCGGTCGAAGTGGGGGAGTAGGTTCTCACCTACGTATAGTCTGTTGGATAGTGTTACGCCCCAGCGACTTAACGCAACGTATAGCTCACCGCCCATCGGTGCAAGCCACTTGTCCTCGAAGTGGCGGTCGCGCTGCAACGACTGAATATAGCCGAGTTGCAGCGTGAGGTCGAAACCTCCTAAATGCAGGTCGTAGCCGATGTGTGGCGTTGCGAAGATGTTGTCCACCACACCATCGTCCGTGTCGGGGTTGTCATCCTTGGCGTAGTGACCCACCATAATGTCGTAGCCATAGCGGAATCCTCCGATTACATCCTCACCCGAGGTGATTATCATAAACGATTCGCGTGTATTGAAGTCGCGCATTCCCGTATAGTCGAACACAAATTCGACGTAGGCCCCCGGATGCTTCGCGGCTTCGAAGCGTGCCAATACGCCACCTATGCGGTTGTTGTAGTAGCGATAGGTGCGGTCGAAGAATAGCGGACTACGAAGACCGCGCATCTCTTCACGAGGAAAGATACCGGCCATCAGCTTCAGACGAGGCGCGCGATAGGCGTAGTAGAGCTGCAGATGTGCATCCGACAGGAACTTGGCGTGATAGCCTATGTCCTGCACCAAATCGACAGCCACGCGCAGTTCGTTGCGCTCGGCCCAGTCTACTCCCACCTTGGGGGTGAGGCGGCTGCTGAAGAGTGTCCACGACTCATCAAAGCCCATCGACGAGTACTCCTTGTTGTCGAATAGGGTTGTGAAATCGGCGCCTATGCGCAGTTGCTGTGCCTCGGCCGCTGGGAGCGTGCAGAGGAGCATAAGGCATAGTGCTATGTATCGTAGCAGTCGGTGCATCGTTTAGCTGATATAACAATTCCGTGCAAAATTACAGAAAATATTTTTATTTGCTTAATTTTGTGGCGGAATAATTAAAAATACTTAATAATATATGCGTAAATTGCTTAACGACGAGCTGGGTCGCCCCTCATTGGAGGAGTATGCCGAGCAGCAGAAGTTACCCGTAGTGGTGGTTTTGGATAATGTGCGCTCGGCGCAGAACGTAGGCTCGTTCTTCCGTACTGCCGATGCATTCGGAATCGAACGTATCGAGCTTTGTGGTATCAGTTCAACGCCTCCTAATCGCGAGTTGCACAAGACGGCGCTTGGCTCGGAGCTTAGCGTAGCGTGGCGCTACAATGAGTCTACGGTGGAGTGCCTCGGAAAATTGCGTTCGGAAGGTTACGAACTACTTGCCGTAGAGCAGGTTGAGGGCGCTGTGATGCTCGATAAGTTTGTGGCCCAGAGCGATAAGCGATATGCTCTGATTTTCGGTAACGAGGTCGATGGCGTGTCGGAAGAGGCGGTGGCTATGGTCGACGGCGCAATTGAGATTCCGCAGGTCGGTATCAAGCATTCGCTCAACGTTTCGGTTGCAGCTGGAGTGCTTATGTGGGAGGCGTTCCGTCAGCTTAAGTAGGGTGATTCGTTGATGAGTTTTGGCACTCGGTTTAACGATTTGTTAGCAGCGAAAAATGGCTATTTGCTAACAATTAAATAAAATGCTCAAATAAGGGGACTTTAGATATCATTGTATTGGGCGTAAAGTATTGACATACAAAGTGGTATCTTGTTACTGCGAACAAGTTAATAGTGAGGTAAAAGCATAAATTATGCGGATGCTGCAAGGGTGGAGGACATTCTTGCAGCATTATACTTTATATTATATAAAAAGGGTTGTTCGTTGAATTTATTTTTCAACTAAAGAATATTCGTATAAATTTGCGACCGATTTATTGCGCGTAAATGTATAATTTAATGAAGATATTAAGCAGAATATTTGTTTTGGTTGTGGCTCTTGCCATTGCGTCGTGCTCAAATGACGGTGATGTGTTCAATCCCACAACAAACCGCGAGGCAGAGGTGCAGTTTGCGCTTTCGGCCGACGCAACACGTACTATGATTGGCGAGGACGGTCGCACTACCAACTGGGTTGTGGGTGACAAGATCGCGCTATGGGCACAGAAGGATAGCGGTGAGTTTGTAGCCGAGGGTGCACAGTTTATGTTGCACCACTTCTCTACGGAGTACACCAAGGCTTTCTTTGCAGGTAACATTGCCGAGCAGACCGATGATAGCTATACATACTATATGTGTTCGCCTATGCCAGGCAAGGTTGATGGTACGAGTGTTACTTATACGCTCCCTGCCGAGCAGGATGGTACCTATAACGGAGCATACGACATTATGGTAGCACGCGCTACAGAGGCTGGTGCAATTACTGCATCGGGTCAGACTGAACTCAACACCTCGTTCATCCACCAGATGCACGCGCTGAAGATTACGGTGCCAGAGAAGGAATCTAATTTTGCCAGCAAGATTTATAAGCTTGAGATAACCTTCCCTAATGCAGTCGTCGGAGATATAACCTTTGATGTTACTAATCCCAATGGTGAGCCAACATACTCAAATACATCGAATACGATCGTCGTTGAAAGCGCTGAAGGTATTGCCGTAGGTAGTGATATCTGGGTTTTTGTGCTCCCTGGTACAGTGTCAGGTGATGGTAACTACAAAATGACAGGTCTTGAGCAGCGCTCTGAGGTTCAGCCTTGTAGTTTCGATAGAGAGTTTGTGCGTGGCCATGTGACTCCTATTAAAATGTCGATGCCACCATTCGAGAAGTATACGGCATTAACCTTCTCTATCGGTAATAACTATCTTGGTGAGGATTTCAACTTCTTTACCCTCTACGATAATAATAATAATGTAATAGGAGTATTCAATCGTAATGCTGAAAACCGTTATGCCGTAGAGCATTATGGTGAGCTAGATGCTGCTGACTATAATAATAAAACATGGAAGCTGGTCTTCGATTCGGATAACGCAGTTGTTGAGAATAGCGTTAACTTGGGTACAATACGCCCATATTTCCAGCAGAATATTGCCCCAGTGGATGTCCCATACCTTTTGTTCCAGGATTTCCAGAATGTAAGCGATGCCGAGAGCTATGGTAATAACGACTACTCACAAAGTGAGCGAGAGCAGCCTGGTGTAGCATTGTCGGGTACGCTAGCGGGATGGAATGCAGCACGCTTTTGGCTTAAGCCTGGTGCTATGCGTATCAACTCGCGATATCAGAGCGTAAAGGTTTTTGGGCTCTCATTTGCATCGTATCACCATGGTCGTTTGGATACACCGACACTTGGCAATGGCTCTCGCGGTATAAAGCCAGGTAAGAGTGTTTCTGTTAAGATTGATTTTGATGTCGATGGATATAATCATAAAAGTAGCTCATTGACAATTAATGAATGTAAAATCAATATCGCTACGCATACCAACGCTAGCAATCCTATAAATGGTATACCTACAGGTTCAACTGGTATCACATCGTCTTATGATACAACGCTAGCCGATTTCGGTTCAACTTACTTTTCTGAGGTGTTGAATAGTGGTGCTGGTGATAATGCATTTGGAGAGAGTTTCCCTACATTATCTGCAGAGCTCCCAGCAATAAGTGCTGACACTCGAATATGTTTCTATCCAACACTTTCGACTAAGAGTGGTACTGGTAATGCTGAGGTTAATGTCTACATAGATAATATTAAAGTATCGATAGCAAAATAAAAAATAAATAAACATAAATAAATTAACTAAGCAGCTATGAAAAGATTTTTTACTTTAGCACTACTTGTATCGTTTGCTATGACTTCGTGTTCGAAGGATGAGCAGACTGCAGGTGACGCAGCTGAGATGGGTCGTGTAGCGATTAACCTTGGGTTCGATACCATGGTTGATGCAACTCGTGCAGAGGCTACCTACGAGGTGGAGTGCGCAGTACCAGAGAGCGATGAGTTCAAGCTCTTGCTCGAGGGAGTAAAGTTTGACTTCGATGCCGATTACAGCTTCTCGAAGGAGTATGCATCGGTAGCCGATGTTAAGGATGAGTACCTCTATCGTGGTACTTACCACGCAACGGTTAGCTATGGCGACATCGCAGAGGAGGGTTACAACAAGCCTGCGTTTGTAGGTGTAAGTAACGACTTTCAGATTGTTCCTCGCAGCGAGGTTGAGGTGCCAATCACTGCAACTATCGCTAACGCGTTGGTTGTTGTTGAGGTAACAGATAGCTTTAAGAAGTATTTCACTAGTGGTTACACTTTTGATGTAGTAACCGAGGCTGGTAATACATTTGAGAATGTAACAGCCGAGGAGGGTGAGAATGCTGGTAAGCCTCTCTTTATCGCTCCAGCATCTTTCAAGGTTACTGGTGAGGCTACCAAGCAGGCTAATCAGTCTGGTGTTCAGCCTACAGTAGTAAAGATGGAGCATAACTTTACAAATGTAGCTGCTCGCACTATCTACAGAGTAAAGATGGATGTAGATACAGCTGGTGAGGCAACGCTTAAGATTACGCTCAACGATGAGCTCGTTGAGGAGCGCGCTGTTGAGCAGGAGCTCAACCCATGGGCATAGTGAGTAACTTTAGAATAATAAAAGAAACGAAATATGAAATCACTATTTAGATTGATGAGCGTTTTTGCGCTTTCGGCACTTACGCTCGCCTCTTGCCACAAGGATAATGTGGACTATACTGGTGGTCAGACCGAAGAGCAGGATAACATCGGTTATTTGGCTTTGGGCGGTTTGAAGGCTTCGGTGATGGTTGATACCGAGAATGTGAGCACTCCAACACGTGCTGAGGGTGTTGATATCAACGCATTCAATGTAGTAATTGAGCGTGCTATTTATGAGAATGAGGTTCTCTCTGGTTATGAGGTGGCTGTCGATCCGTTTGTATACGGTGAGCGTCCAGAATCTATTGCGTTGGAGGGTGGTGCGTATCGCATTACAATCTACTCTGCAGAGATGAAGGGTGCTGATTGGGATTATCCAGTATATAGCGCTACTAAGGAGTTTACTATCGAGCGTTTGAAGACTACAACAATCAATGATATCGTATGTAAGCTTTCAAACATCAAGGTTACTGTTGCATATTCGGCAGATATCCTCGATCAGCTCGATAACGAGTATACAACAATGACTATTGCCGTAGGTGGCAACTCGTTGTCATACTCGATGGACGAGACTCGTGGTGGTTATTTCGAGCCTGAGGCTGAGACAAACACTCTTAAGCTTACTCTTAACTGCCGCTATGTAGGCCAAACTAAGGACATTGTGATGACTAACACTATTGATGGCGTTAAGGCTGCCCAGTGGCATAAGATCAACATAAATATCCAGCACGCATCAGATGGTACGGCAACTATCGGTATTGTTTGCGATACCTGGACATACGAGGAGGAGGTCGTATTTGACACTGCCCAGTTTCTAATGGAGGAGATCCTCATCGATGACACTGATATGCCAGAGATTAAGTGGGAGAACCACGATTTGTCTCAGGAGTTTGAACTTACAGACGAGCTTTTCGATGCTGATGGCAACTTCACAAGCAGCATCAACCTCGATATCACATCAAAGACTGCTATCGCATCGTTGGTAATCAGCGTTGAGTCGGATAACGACGACTTCATTGCGGAGTATCAGTCTAACGTAGGTGCATCTATCGACCTTTGCAATACATCGCTTACAGACTATAAGCTCACATCGTATGGCTATTCGAAGGTTGGCAGCGGTGTTACCTCAACACAGATTAAGTTCGGCAAGCAGGCGCAGCTTATGAAGGCTTTCGAGGGCTTGCACGTATACACAATTGTCGTTACCGACGTTAATGGCCGTAAGAGCGAGACGCAGCTCAAGGTTAACTCAGGTCAGAATGTTGCACCTAAGATTATCTGGGAGGGTTACAATATTGATCAGCGTCAGACATATTTCCCTGGTATGACTTGTGACCTCTTGGTTAAGGCTCCATTGGCTATTTCAGACTTTAAGGTTAAGATTATTTCTGAGACTCTTAATGCTGATCAGTTGCAGGGTGTAGGCTTGGCTGCTGAGTTTAGCCTTGTTAACGATACGCAGTTCTTCGGCGCGTTGAGTGGTTACCCTTACCGTGGTGATGATGCTTCTGATGAGGGTCTTGGTTTCCCTGTTGGTGATGAGGTGAGGGGTGCAACTGAGCTTAAGCTCTCTATCACTAACTTCTTGTCGGTACTCAGTATGCTTGGTGCAGGTGAGCACGACTTTGAGATGACAGTAACTGATACTGAGGGTAATGCTACGACTAAGACAGTAATGTTCAAATTTGAGTAGTTTTTTAAGTCGTAACAAGTAAAAAGAGAATAACAATGAAAAAGATATTAACACTACTCTGTGCGGTGCTTCTTTTTGCATCGTGCTCAAAGGAGGAGAACATTCAGTTGGCAAGTGGCGAGGGTGCAATGCGTTTCGCTCTTGCAGCTGGCTCAGAGATCTCTAACGACGATACCGCATCTATCAAGATTTATAAGGAGAATGAGGAATCAGGAGAGTATGAGCTTGTTCGTCGCTACACAAATACCGATGATGTACCTGAGAAGCTTGCGTTGCTCGAGGGTAACTACAAGGCTGTGGTTCAGGTAGGAGAGCGTATGGTCGTATCATTCGATGAGCTTTGCTACTATGGTGAGCAGGAGTTTACAATCGCGGCTGGTCAACTAACAGATGTTGAGGTAGATTGCGTTCTTCAGTCAACAATCGTTAAGGTTGTTTACGACAGCAATATCGCTGCTAAGTTCAATGCAGGTTACGCTACAACTGTAGCTATCGATGACGAGTACAATCAGACTGAAGTAAACTCTGGCGATGTTCACTCGCTTAAGTACACCGAGACTAAGGAGGGTTACTTCCTTATGCCTGAGGGTCAAACTACTATTGCATGGCAGTTTGAGGGTAGCCTCTCATCAGAGAGCGATGCAGCGGAACTTGGCAATGGTGGTAAGATAACAGCTTCTGCTATTATCGAGGATGTAAAGGCTAATGCTCGTTATACTATCTCTTTGAAGTATTCGGCAGATGCTCCTGGTAACTTGGTATTCGAGGCAAGCGTTGAGGAGGAGCCTAAGCAGCCTACCAACGATCACAACTGTAGCTTCAGCCCAGATCCTACATTGTTGGGCAGTGGTTTTGATATTACAGAGGTGCAGTATTCTAATGTTGCTAGAACCTATAACATTAGCGCACTTGCTCTTATCAACGCGATCTCTATCACTGTTGATGGTGCAACATACGATGTTTTGAATACCGCTATTGAGGGTCTTACTCTTACCGATACAAGCGTTGCTGATAACATTTCGTACACTTTGAATATTGCACCTGATTTCTTTGCAAATGTTACTGGTGGTATGCAGAATGTCTCTATCTTCATCTCAGATGTTGATGGTGGTAAGAAGACTTTTGATATCGGTTATGCTTGTCAGGGTGTTTACGTGCTCTCTACTGAGGATTATGACCTTTGGAACGCTACTGCAACATTCAAGGCGTGTGTGTTGGATACTACAGCTACTGATATCAAGATTGCATACCGTGCGCAGGGTGATGAGGCATGGACTGAGCTTGCAGCAACACTCTTGGAGGGTAATAGCTATGTAGCTGTTGCTAGTGATTTTGCTGGCGACAAGACTTATGAGTATAAGCTTGTTTTTGGTGCCGACAGCAAGGGTAAGACTTTGTCAGTTGTAACACCTGCTGGTGCTCAGTTGCCTAACGGTGATATGGAGCGTTGGCATACAGCTTCATGGGTGCTTCCTTACGGTCAGGGTGATACTCCTTTCTGGCTCACAGGTAACGAGGGTGGTAACATGGTAGGTGCTACACTTACTCAGTCGTCTACAGATGTGCGTCCTGGTTCTACTGGTTCATATTCTGCATACCTTAAGTCACAGTATGCATCTTTTATGGGTATCGGTAAATTTGCTGCTGGTAACCTCTTTACAGGTACATTTATGCTTAACGGTATGGATGGTATCGTAACATTCGGCCGTGACTTCAACTTTACATCTAAACCTAAGAGCCTGAGCTTCTGGATGAAGAACAATGAGGGTGCTATTGACCAGGGTTCACACGCTTCAGGTACAGATATCTACACAGTGATGGTAATTATTACAGACGGTACTACCTATTCGGTAAATACTAAGGATGAGAGCACATTCCTCAAGGTTGCGGATTTGGACAAAACTCCTGGTGTTATTGGTTATGGTTATATCTCTGGCACTGATTCACGCGCAGCATGGACTGAGGAGACTATCAATATTACATATCGTGATGATATGAAGAATGCTAAGCCTAAGAAGATTGTGGTATCGTTCACTCCTTCAGGCTATGGTGACTACTTCTGTGGTTCTACATCATCATGGATGTATGTAGATGACATTGTTCTCAACTACTAATTCTTTGGGTGAGTTGGTGGCCCTTGTGGGCTGCCAGCTTCGCCTGCTTTTATAACTGAATAGCTGCACTACGATGTGCAGTGTTACAACTTGTTGGATGAGGATACTATTTACATTACTCTTTGTTTTCGCGTCGCTCTGCGCGGCTCAGGCCCAGCAGATTGTCGAGGAGAACAATCCAAACGAACTGCATACAGCAGAGGATAGTGCAACAGTGGTAGAGGCAACCCAGCCGGGTGTCGAGGCGGAGGCTATTGCCGAGCAGCGCATAATCTCGGAGGCAAACTTCGAGAAGGCTATGGTCATCGCCGATGAGAGAGCTCTCGAGCAGGGAATCATCTCGCCAAACGAGGCTCGCAAGATGCGAGGTTTTACCTCGGATATCACATTCGTTCCTCGCGGACAGTGGATATTTGGCGGTACTGCTTCATACTCGTTGCACAATAACAGTGGTTTTGATATTGTCGTAATCAACGATGTCGATTCGCAGGGCTATACGGTCAACGTAGCGCCAATGATTGCCTATGCTCCCTGGAAGAATATGGCGGTAGGTGTGCGCTTTGTCTATGGTCGCTCGTTGCTCGATATCGACAACCTCGACCTTGGCATTGGTGATGCCGAGACAGGCGTTAACATCAACGTTGATATGTACCATAAGATCAAGCATAGCTACACTGGCTCGATCTTCTGGCGACCATACATTCCGCTTGGACGTAATAACCGATTTGCGATTTTTGCCGAGGTGCAGCTCAACTTGTCGGGCTCACAGGGTAAGATTGTGACTACGGATGGCGTGGTTAGTGGTATGCAAAACTATCGCGGTACATACTCAAAGGGTTTCGGCGTGTCGTTGGGTCTGCAGCCAGGTATCGTGGCATTTGTTACCAATAGCACCGCTTTGGAGCTATCGATCGGTGTCTTTGGTGTAGGCTACGAGAAGATTAGTCAGGAGTTTAATAGAGTGGAAGAGGGAAGTTACGTGTCGAGTGATATGAACTTCAAGGTCAACCTTCTATCTATCGGTTTTGGCGTGTCGTTTTATCTATAATACTGCATCATTATGAAGAGAGTGATTATACTTTTAGCGGTTGCAGTATTGTTTATACTTCCCGCACAGGCGCAGAACTATGGCGAGGTAGCCGTAGGCGCAATTTCAGAGTTGTTGGCACAGCGCTTTGGTATCACTGCCGAGACTGTAGAGGAGAAGAGCGAGTCTATTGTCGAGACTGTGGTCGAGGCTGATGCTGAAATGGCTGTGGAGACTGAAACCGAAGAGGTTGAGGCTGTTGAGGCCGATGTTGTCGAGACAGTGGCAGCAGATGCAGAGGCGACTGCAACGGATGTTGAGGTTGCGGATGTCGAGGTTATGACACCAGCTGTAACCCCCATCCTTGCTATTGTTAACAAGATCTGGGGCGGAACGGCTATTGAGGTCGAGGTTGCTTCAGTTGGTGATAGCGAGCCTGTCGTTGCCGAGGCTGATGCTGAAATGGCTGTGGAGACTGAAACCGAAGAGGTTGAGGCTGTTGAGGCCGATGTTGTCGAGACAGTGGCAGCAGATGCAGAGACGACTGCAACGGATGTTGAGGTTGCGAATGTTGAGGTTGCGAATGTCGAGGTTATGACACCAGCTGTAACACCCATCCTTGCTATTGTAAACAAGATCTGGGGCGTAACGGCTATGGAGGTCGAGGTTGCTTCAATTGGTGATAGCGAGCCTGTCGTTGCCGTGGCTGATGCTGCGGAGGCGGAGGTGGCAGAGCCAAAGAAACCACGTGGCAGAAGAGAGGATGGCACACGCTTCCTTCCGATGAATCGTCGTGTCGATCGCAATATCAACACTAATAAATTTGTCTATCGCAACGAGGTGATGCTCGGTCTTACAGCATCGTATGGTACGTTGTCGGTAGATAACTCCGACCTGTTGCTTCTGCTCGAGAATATCAATATCGGACTTAAGCGTACTACGGTGCGACCATTCGTTGCCTATACCTACCGCGACAATAGTGCTGTCGGTTTGCGTATGGGTTACGAGATGGTAAAGGGTAATTTGGACAACCTTTCGCTTAACCTTGGAGAGGAGGCCGACTTGTCGTTCTCGCTGGGTGGTTTTGCTGTCGGTAGCGAGAATATGTCGGTAGCACTCTTCCACCGTAACTATATGGGTCTCGACCGTCGTGGTATCGTGGGTGTGATACTCGAGTCGGAGTTGCTCGTTAAGAGTGGTCTTACGACAGTTACGATGGGCAGCGGTGAGGGTGCAACGAACTCGAGAAATAAGACCTTTACAGCAAAGCTTAACCTCAACCCAGGTCTTGCCGTTTACATCTTCCCGGAGGTGTGTGTGACGGTTACGGTCGGCATTGGTGGTTTGTCGTACAATAGAATACGCCAGATTGACGATGCAGGTGTGGCGGTAGGTTGTCGTCAGCGCTCAAATATGAGCTTCAAGGTTAATATTGCCGATATTCAGATTGGTGTAGTTGCCCATCTGTGGAATAAAAAGAAGAAGTAAGATATGCGTAGAGTTTTAAGATACCTCTTTGCGGCGGTGGTGGCTGTGATGGCTGCTGTCGGCTGTATCAAAAACGATATTCCCTATCCTATCATTCAGCTCGATATCCTTGCGTTAGAGGCTGATGGTCTTGCTTCGCAGCCAGTCATCGATGCAAGCAAGCGTACGGTAGAGCTGGAGTTGCTCGAGACTACGGATATCCGCAAGCTCAACGTTACGAACGTGGAGTTTACCGAGGGTGCAAAAAGCGATGTTGTATTCCCTGCGGTATTCGATATGCGTCAGCCACTCTATGTGACATTGTCGCTGTATCAGGATTACGAGTGGAAGATATGTGCCAATCAGGATATAACCTATAGTTTCGCGGTTGAGGGACAGATTGGTGAGTCGGAAATTGATGCTAATAACCATATCGTTACGGCATATGTGCCAATGGATGCCGATTTGCATAATGTGAAGATTAGTTCGGCAAAGTTCGGCCCCAAGGATATTACATCCTATTCGCCCGATCCGCTCTCGTTGACCGACTTCTTCGAAACGGTGCGCCACGTCGAGGTGCGCTACCACGAGGATATCGTGCAGGACTGGACGATACGTATCGTGCCAAAGGATCTCGAGATCGAGTTTACGCAGATCGATGCCTGGGCAAAGCGCGTATGGGTTTATGCTATTGGTCGCAGTGGCTCGGATATGGGCTTTAAGTACCGCGCAGCTGGCAGCGAGGAGTGGATTACGCTCGACGATGTCAAGATTGAGGACGGTAACGTCTCGGGTTGCATCTCGGGTCTTGAGCCTCTCACCACATACGAGATTATGGCATACTCGGGCGAGAACACCACCGAGGTTGCTACGGTAACAACCGAGGATGTGGCGGTGCTTATTAATGGAGGTTTAGAGGATTGGCTCTTCACCAGTGGTACGTACTATCCATATGCCGAGGGCGCAGCTCCCTACTGGGCTACGGGTAACGATGGTGCGAAGATTGCAAATGCCATTCTCACAGAGCCTACAAGCGACATCCGTCCTGGCTCGTCGGGCCTCTATGCTGCGTCGTTGCAGTCGAAGAGAGCTTCGGTTATGGGTATCGGTAAGTTTGCAGCAGGTAACATCTTCCTTGGTCGCTTTGGCGGTCTTAAGGGTGTAAACGGTCTGGTATTCTTCGGTCGTCCATCTACGGCACGCCCTGTGGCTCTGCACGGATGGGTCAAGTATGAGCAGGGTATGATCGACGAACTTGGCACGGTGCCTACGTCGCGCCCCGATATGAAGATGGGTGATCCAGACGAGGGTCAGATATTTATCGCCGTGGGCGACTGGACAGCCGAGGAGTATGGCGGTGACGCAGATAGCCCTGTATCGGTGGATACAAGCGATGAGTCTACGTTCTTCAATCTCAAGGGTAAGAACGTCATCGGTGCTGGCGAACTGATTCTCGATAAGTCGACAGATGGCTGGATGGAGTTTACTATACCTATGGAGTATGTGTCAACTTCGCGTATACCAACGCACCTTATCATCGTTTGCACTGGCTCACGTTTTGGTGACTACTTCACAGGCTCGACAGCCAGCCATATGGTTGTCGACGATCTGTCGTTTGTCTTCTAAACTAACATCGAAATAGGGTGGAAATGATTAAGCCTAAAGTGATTATCTTCGATTTCGATGGTACACTATGCGATACACGCCACAATATTATTGTGGCGTTTCGCGCTACTATGGAGCGCCTTGGTCTCGATATGCGTGACGAGGCTACGTGTGGCGCAACTATTGGACTCACACTGCGCGATGGCTTCCGAAGTATGTATCCTGCGCTTGATGATGAGGCTATAGACAACTGCGTCGAGACCTATCGTCAGATATTTGCCGAGCGCCGAGAGGAGCTTATGCCCGACCTGTTTCCGTGTGTTGCCGCTACTCTCGAGGAGCTGCACCGCCGAGGCTACAGATTTACTATCGCCTCATCGCGCTTGACAGATTCGCTGATGCTCTTTATGCGTGCGCACGCCATCGACCACTATTTCGAGTATGTCGTATGCTCGGATAGTGTCGTATGTCATAAGCCTCATCCCGAGCCGGTGCTTAATACCCTCGAGAAGCTCAATATTAGTCCCTCTGAAGCCTTTGTAGTGGGCGATATGCCCGTAGATATAGCAATGGCTCACGGTGCTGGTGTAGCGGCTTGTGGCGTGACATATGGAAATGCTACGCGTGAGGAGTTGGAGGCGGCAGATGCAGAGTATGTATTCGACTCGTTCGAAAGACTGCTTGAGATATTGCCATAGAGTGTGGCCTGTAATATTAAAGGGGTTGTCCTATGAATGGACAACCCCTTTTTGTTGTATGCTGTGGGCATTGCGCCTCTACAACCTCTCGAGTAGTGATGCTATAATCACACCGAACTGGTTGCCTAAAGCATAACCTACGATGCCAGCACCGAGACCTACGATAAGCGTTCTCTTGTTCTTGAGTACAGCAACCATCATTGGTACAAATGGTGGTGAGTTGATGAACGATACCGACGATACGGTCATAGAGTCGGCATCGACACGCATCACGCGGCAGAAGATGGAGTGAAGCAGCAACGAGCCAAATACGGTTATCGTGAGGAAGAGTATCTGATTGAGTCCATCGGCAAGTCGTAGCTCTGAGAAGTCGGCCATCGATGCCATCGCGATACTGAAGATGTAGATCAGGTACATACCTATATCAAAGCTGCGCTCCAATTTGCGTACAGGTTTGAAGAAGGCGAAGAGTACGCCCAGGACGCTGATCATAAGGATGAATATCACCATAAACCACTCCTGGTCGAAAGGCAGGGTAGTGGCCGCCGCGAGTGCAATGACCACAAAAGAGAATCCCAAAATCTTTGCCAACTCCTTCAGTCCGTCCTTGCTCCATAGACCTTCGTATGGGTTGCGCTTGGCTTCAGCAATCTGCGCTTCGAGCTCGACTCTTTCGCTGTCGGTTAGCGTTGCCTGGACCTTTTCTCCGTAGAGGCGGCGGAACATCTTGTAGCCTACCGATACGAGGAATACGAGGTACAGGAACGAGATTACGATATCATACGAGCACATCATAATGTAGTTCTGCTCCTCGACTCTGAATATCGCCTGTATAGCTGCTGCGTTGAGCATACCTCCGGTGTACATTCCAGCCATAATGCCTCCTATCTTGTCGCCCTCGGGGATATGCTTGCCGTAGAGCACATATCCCACAGCTACGGCAATGGCAACCGATAGGAATCCGCTGATTACCACCTTGAGTTGTGTGCTTGCATCGCTACGTGTGAAGCGACAACAGAAGAGCATCATAGGTATAGCAAGCGGAATCGATGCGCTTGTGGCAATCTCCTGTACAAGAGCCATCTCGGGAATGTCGAGCGGCATATTTCCGATGAGCATACCCAAGGCGTAGAGGATCATCATTGGACCAATGTTGTCGAGCAACGGAAAACGACGACATAGCCATATCACGCCAGCCGGCGCAAGACAAAATATAGCACCTATTATCACGTAGTTTATTATCGACATAGCAATCAGCATTTAAAATACGAACAAAGATAGTTGTTTTCTCTTGAAATGCGCACAATGATCCCAATTAATTTGCCTTGCGTTATATGTATCCTAATCTATATGTAATAAAATCGAAATTCATATTATGCTTTATACATTTAATATAATATCACATAATAGAGGATTTATTTTGATAATATTAGCATTATTTACACTTAACAGACCCCTTCCCCGCAAAGAGTTGAATCTCTTGTTAGAAGAGGTTAGGCTTGGTCTCGACATAAAAAAAGCCCGATTGAGGAGCGTGAGAAGTTTTTGGTTTTAGAGGAGCAGATTTGGTTTATCACAAAAGAAGAGTCCGGGGGATAGTAGTTTAATCTACAGCCCTCGGACTCTTACTTTTAGGGATAGGACGAAGATGCCCTATACAAATCGAAAATTAGTTCATTGCCTGCTGGATAGCTACTGCAATAGCAACTGTTGCACCTACCATTGGGTTGTTACCCATACCCAAGAAGCCCATCATCTCAACGTGTGCTGGTAGTGAATAAGACACCGAAAGCTATGCGTTAATAGCTTATCGTATGTAATACAATCAAATGGCTATATAGTTATAGTAGGCCACCCTCTCTTTAACCTTAGTTATCTTCCATTAGCTTGTCGATGAGTCTATCGACTCTTTCACCACGTCGCTGTATCTCCTCTATAAGCTTGGAGTTAGTTGCCAGAAACTGATCAATCTGTTCATCCTTCTTTTGGCGCACTGCCTCCATCTGCGAGTACGACGAGGTGAAATTCTTGCGGAAGATACCAATGATATTAGCAGCACTAAATTGGTCTGTTGCTAAGTTGAGTACGATATCTCCATATTTAGGATTACGCGCATGGAGTGTCATCTTATCTCCATCAATATAGACATCACGTATCACGCCCGCATAGGCGGGAGTGTCAATAAAATAGATAGCTCCGCTATGCAACTTTGCTGTCTTAGGCAGAAATTTGAGAAAAACAATATCGCCCTGAGCTATATCTGGCGACATAGAGTCTTTTAGTATCTCCATAGCAAACTCCGCACCTTCGACAAGTGAGCGTGGGTCGATAGAGGCTAACTCCGAGCCATTGTTTTGAACATATTTGCAAATATCCAAATTGCGACGATTTATAATCTCGTCAGGTAGCACAGGAATACTATTCTCATCCTTAGCTGTAAATCTGGCATTGTCAGCGTCAATAGACTCCACCTCTACCACAGAATCATTAGCATGCACCACTTGATGCTCGCCAGATATTCTATATTTAGATATTACCTCTTCGCCAAAATACTCAATCAATCCATCAATATGTTTACGAAGTATTCGGCGATTGGCATTGGCAATCTGTGATACCTCTGATTGAGATGTATTCATTATCTCGGCCAACTTCCTCTGAGATAATGATTTATCGAACATTAACGCCTTGATATCGATCATAGTATAATTGATTTTTATTGACTATTGCTATATTTATGAAAAAAATTATCAAATATAATTGAAAATAATTGATATAATATTTGCAAATTGTTTTCAATATCGTAACTTTGTCCCAGCAAATTACAATTAGACGTAGCAAAATTACAAAATAAAATTGAAAATTGCAAATATTTTACAATAGTCAATCAATAATTTAATCTATAGTGCAATTCATAGAATGACGCAGTATATAAATATGTATAACCACTTACAACAGTAGACTATGACAAAGATTTTGTTACTATCTCCCTCAAGAGGGATGCTCAATTCATTGCGAGAGCGCCTTAATTTTGAGAACATCGCTACTGCTGAGGCTGACAATCTGCCACAAGCCAAAAGCCTATGCTGCACAGATGAATTCGATGCAGCTGTTGTGGATAGCGAGCTACTATCGGAGGATATAAAGATACCCTCTATTGTCATTGCGCATACACCAAATGTGGAGTCGGCTGTTGCTGCACTTCGTCTTGGAGCAATCGACTATCTCTCTGCACCAATAGATATGAATCGACTACTCACATCGCTTCGTAATATCTCGCACGATAATGGTGATAGTAACGCTTGTGGTCATCGCCACGTTTCAAAAAAATGTAACCTTGTAACACAGCCTATACTCGGCATCTCTGATGCCATTGAGCGTGTGCGTAAGATGATATGGCGAGTAGCTCCCTCCGATGCTCGAGTGCTAATCCTTGGCGAGAATGGTACGGGCAAGGAGCTTGTCGCTCAATGGTTACACCTAAAGAGCAATCGTGCTAATGGTCCATTTGTCGAGGTAAACTGCGCTGCAATTCCCTCGGAGCTAATTGAGAGTGAGCTTTTTGGACACGAGAAGGGATCGTTTACGTCTGCTGTAAAACAGCGCAAAGGAAAATTCGAGCTTGCAGATGGAGGTACTCTCTTTCTCGACGAGGTAGGAGATATGTCGCTGTCGGCACAAGCTAAGGTGCTTCGTGCGTTGCAGGAGAATAAGATTATGCGTATTGGTGGTGATAGGGATATTCCCGTGAATGTGCGTGTTGTTGCCGCAACAAATAAGGATTTACGCAAGGAGATTCGTCTTGGTAATTTTCGTGAGGATCTATACCATCGCCTAAGTGTGATCGAGATCAATGTTCCGCCATTGCGTGAGCGTTGTGGCGATATTCAGCTGCTGGTAGAGCACTTCATATCGGAGATATGTGCCCGCCATAAGATAAGCATCAAGAATATCGATACCGAGGCTCTCGAACTTCTTTCGCATTGTGCATGGACTGGTAATATTCGAGAATTGCACAATGTCGTCGAACGACTGATAATCTTAAGTGATGATCGCATCACTGCTGACGCAGTGCAATGCTACTACAATGCTTAACGTTCTCAGCTACTTATATATATAAAGTAATTAACCTCAAAATTAATAGTATATGAAAGATCTATTTACCTTGAACAGAGATTTGTGGAACAGACTTACCTTAAGTGACACCACATTGTTATCTGAGGCTACGCTGCAGAAGCTTATCGCACTCTCGGACTACCTTGAAAATGAGGTGCAAAGCGAGTATCATCTATCTAATGAGCTGACAACAGATGTCAGAATGTTATTCACTAAGAAGGTTTGGCACAGTAGGGATGAGGAGGATTTCGAACTATCCATTGAGGTTATGTTGGGACTACTTGTGGAATCTATCGAATCAGAGTGTCGCAGGTATGGTTACTCAGAGGAGGAGGTTGTGTCGATGACTCTAAACTTTAAGGATCTTATATGTTGTGTTCCCGAGTCCTTCAGGGCACACGAGTCGAAGATCCGTGCGATAGTTATTCGCTCCTACATAATCGATAAATTCTTGGAGATGGGATGTCCCGAAGCGTTTGTATATCAGATTGTCCCTTCTCAGAAGGAGATAGAGCGTCGATTGATGATTGATATCTTGGAGAGCTGATATGTTAGATTTACGCACAGTGTAACACCACAAAACAAAAGGAGCAAACCCGAAGGTCTGCTCCTTTCAATATATTATAAACCAATCTGTTGATTAGTTCATTGCCTGCTGGATAGCTACTGCAATAGCAACAGTTGCACCTACCATAGGGTTGTTACCCATACCCAAGAAGCCCATCATCTCTACGTGTGCTGGAGCCGACGACAAACCGAGAGCAGAGACTGCTTGCAGGCTATGCCGAGGTGCGAAGGAGGAAAAGACGATACGAATTAACTGATGAAGAACCTGCAAACTGTGCATCAGAGTGCATACGACCTATAGCGAGATGACTAATACTATATACACCAAGAGGTACTTAAAACTCAGTGAATACCTTAATGATATTAAATAATGTAAAAATTTATTTAGAAAGCAAAAGTCTATTTACTTTTTTGTATCTTTGTGTAATTCTCAAATATGTAGGATCTCTTAAAATATGGTAATATGAAAAACTTGTATCAAATTGAAGATTTATTTCCTGTAGCTAAGGGCTCAGAAAAACTCTTGCTATTGATAAGAGATAAAGATATTGATAATCCAGAATGTTTGGCGGTGCAAGTAGATTTATCAAGTAGGACTTATTATATTGATTTGATTCAGCGATTTTTGAAATTTGGCAACTACGAGGAGATAGAGCGGGATGCTATACTTATTGAGCATTACAGATATAAAGTAGATAGTGCAATGCCTGATGAGGTGTTGGTTGATATGGTGGTGAACTTTACTAAAGAGATAGAAAAGTGGAGCCAATTAGAGAATAAGTTTGATTACGGATATGTTTAATAGCCGATAAAATAGATGTAAAGATATGACACGAGAAGAGTATGAAGATAAATACTGGAGTTTGACAGATGAGAAATGGGATGAACTTGTTAAGGAAGGTCTTGTTCCAGATAAAGCCCCTGGGGAATGTGTGTACTTGGGCTATGACAAGACAAAGACATCTTGGAAGAAGTTCGAGGAGTTGATGAAAAGGTCTCCCAAAGTGGATGGTAGTGCTTTTAGTGATGATGAGATTATATTCTTGGGTAATATGGATCTTGTTGCCTTTGGAAATAAGTTTCGTTATGAGGCAGAAGTTTACATGGAAGATTTAACAATTTTATAAAAAAATATTGTGGTATGATCTCTAGCAAGATGATGATTGAAGCAATGGATAAGCTCGCTAAATGGCGCAAACTGTTTTGGTCGGAAGCGGACTTTCAATTCTCCTTAGCTCAAGTATTGTGCGATATGCTAAAGGAAAAGGATGCTAAAGCTCAAATATTCCTAGAGCGACCTATTCCAACGGTAACGGATGACACGAAAGTTAAAAGGAGAAATAGATATATAGATATTCTAATC
>JAGBXR010000011.1 GCA_017629145.1 Alistipes sp.
CTTCCCATTCCGAACAGAGAAGTTAAGCTCACTCACGCCGATGGTACTGCCTATTTAGGTGGGAGAGTAGGTAGCCGCCTCTTCAAGCCGAATCCGATAAGGGTTCGGCTTTTTTTTGTATATAAGCCAAGTCATAAGTTTGGCTTAAAGAGGCGGCTGTGCCGCTCATATTTACATTCCCTCCAAACCTCCCTTTGACAAAGGGAGGCTTTTTGTCTTGCAATCGAGCCTTTGGTTAGAGATTACGGATCACCTGATTACTGTGTAGTTTTTTATTATAGCCGAACCCACGGATTTGTCTTGAAGAGGCGGCTCTCAGCCGCCACATATATTTACATTCCCTCCAAACCTCCCTTTGACAAAGGGAGGCTTTTTGTTTAGCTATCGAGCCTTTGTGTATAGATTAAAGGGTTGTTTTTGTTATTATAGCCGAACCCACGGATTCGTCTTGAAGAGGCGGCTGTGCCGCTCATATATACAATCCACCCCAACCCCTCCTTTGACAAAGGGAGGCTTTTTGTCTTGCAATCGAGCCTTTGTGTATAGATTAAAGTGTCGTTTTTGTTATTATCGCCTAACTCAGGATTCAGACTTGAAGAGTCGGCTGTATATATACAATCCACCCCAACCCCTCCTTTGATAAGGAGGGGCTTTTTTGACTCCCCGCTGACTTTTGCAGGTGATCCGCTTTTTGTTTATGTGTATCTATTTCAATAAAGGATAGTATTCTATATGCCACTCACTCTTAAGTTCACGCATATCCGATGAGTTGTAAAAACGAACTTGGCCTCCCTTACTGAATTGCGAGTATGGGTTAAGGTGTGCATTTTTCTCAAACTTTAGCCACTGTTTTTTGGTTATCTGTTTAGTTATCCAATCATAGAGGCGTATCTCTTCATTTTTTTGAGATATACCCTCCATCTCGAAGCGAAAATCACCATCGCTATCTTCTGCAGAGAGTATCATTCCTGGTAGACCACCGAGCAACCACGGTCCCGAAGATATTGGCACCTCAGGTGCAAACCATACGCGCCACACTCTACCACCAAATATTGCCTCGGCACTTGAGCAGTGGTAGCCATATATCTCTCGTGTTTGGTTGGTTAGTTGCCATTCGATGTGTGTAATAGGTTCGCGATACTCATACATTATATCATCGGCAAATGGGATATTATGGCGAGCACGAACCTCCTCCGCTGTTGAATATACCTCGGTGGGTATCACGATGGTTGGCACACCTGCAGCATAAAACTCATCTAACTCCTCATCGCTCCAATTGTTCTTATAGCGAGCCATATTTTCATTCTGCTGAGCCACACTATAAAATAGAGATGTTTGCTTCCCGCATAATAATCTATACCTCACATCGAGGTGTGAATCGTGGCTGTTGCGATACGAAACTCTGTAATCTATAGCAACTAATGCTGTGTCTAACACATCGTAGTCGGCTTCTATATTGCATACACCAATCATAAGTCTGTCGGTATATCCCCAAGCAATTATATCCTTTCCGATGATTGTTGGTGTGCTGCTCTGCGCTACAGCGGTAAATATTGCCAAAATGGCAATAATGCAGGAAATAACTCTTTTCATAGCTACTTTTAGTTTTGTTGTAATAATTGATTAAATCTATTCATATCGCGTTTGGAGCGCTCCGTGTGTTTATCGCCGCGGACAGTAAAGCTCTTGGCGTGCGGTAGTCGTTTAGCAAAGGTTGCACGTAGCGAGTCCAACTCTTTCAGCGTTGCTCCGGCTACCGACCTTATGGCTATTGCAGAGTGAACGAGGTAGACACTCTTCGACATTTCTGGATCGTTAAGGATATAGTATGGAAACTCGTTATAATAGTAAGTTTCTAATAGCTTTATACTATCTTCAATCTCTTTGTGTCTACGACTACCACAGCGTTCGTTGTAGAGTCTTTTTCGCAAATCATTATATTTGTACCCTATATCTCGGAAGCGAGCATACTCCTCTATAAACTCTCTTTTATCTTCGACAATAGTCATATCTCTATCAGTGTAGCTAAGCACAACGGAGTCGCCTGGACCAATAGTTAGTCTATGCATAGTCTTCTGATTATCTGTTACTAACAGTATAGTAACATCCGTATCATTATCCATAGTAAAGTTTAGCTCGCCACGACCACACTTCACGCGACAGCTATCCTTAAACACAAACTCGCAGCCGCCATCGTATTCATATCCTTGAACATAGGCCATACCATTGTCCTGCTCAGCAATGATTTCTACCGATGTACGCTGTGCACTCGCCGTGAGGGCAATGAGAATTGCAAAAAATAGAGTAAGATACCTCATAATCAACTATTTTAGACTGAATTTTATTTTGAATACTATAGATGCTGGACGGAGTTCGTAAGAATAGACATATCCAGTGATATCGCTATTAGTGGTATTAACAAATACTCTGTTGTTTAGGATATTACGAGCCTCAATGGAGTACTCCACTCGCTTAGCTTTGAGCCTCACACTCGCATCAACAAAGAGAGCATTCCGACTACGCCCCTCAATTGAGGTATTTAGATAGTGCTCTGCGCCGAGGCGACATATCACCTTCTCAGCGATGATAAAGTCAAGGTCGGCTCTCTGCTTAAAAATATCTATTGCAGATAGTTGCTCATCATCGATATATGAGATACCTCTATTATATGCCGCTACATAGTCGAGTCGCACAGCACGCGTAAAGCGCGTGTTGAGTTTTAGCTCGCCATTGAGCATACGATAATCCGACAATATCAACTCATTATCGCGTAGCAGTTGCGACCAGGTCTGCGTCCAGCCTCCCGACAGCGTTGCAGTTGTACCAATTACATCAAAACACTTGCTAATATTTCCACTCGCACTATATCCATTTGAGCGTGAGGGTATATCCACCGCCTCTATCTCGCTTAATGATCCTCGGTAGGAGGTGTTATACATCAAGTTTCGATGAGAAATAAAGTATCCAGCATCAAAATTCGCGAAGAGCATATCTATTGCATTACCATAAGATAGCGACAGAGTGTAATTTTGGTACTGCGTTCTGCTGATATCTCCATCTTTACGCTGTATGACACGATAGTCGGTCATTATGTAGCCAGAGTATGAGTCGTAGAGTGTACCATAAAACTCGTTGTAGCCAGCTTGTGCTGATAACTTAAGGTCGTGCGTGATGTTGCTATTAAGCGAAACCGATGGCGAGCATATCAATTTTGTTTTGTTGGCAATCGTGGTTTGCTCTATTCTACTTGCAGAGCTCAGCCACATAAGGTCGAGTGGTACATCTGCCTGAATAACCAACTTCTGACCAAGCGAGTACTGCACTGATGGTGTTACTGCGATGTCATACCTTGACCAAAATATATCGTTTCGAAGTGAGATAGGAGCAGGGAGTGTATGGCCACTATCTGACATTGCATTTAGCGACGACTTCATCCACTCAACATTAGCATTAAGCTGTGTGGTGAGCATAAAGCTCCAGCGACGCAATTTATAGGTTGTTTGCATATTGTTATTTGCCATTAACCTACGACCATATAGTGTCTGCACTGCATTCGGATGCTCATCATCATCCTCTATGACCTCTTCAAACATCATCGGGCGAACCTTGAGTACAGCGGGCTGCGTGTCGTAGTTGATGTCCGAGTAGAAGTTTATAATCCACTTATCCCAACGCCTTGCGATGTTTAAGTTGTTACCAACAGATATCTTTGGCAGTTTGAAATACTGCGAGATAATCTGACCATCACTATCTACCACACCATTATCCCTATTCCACACTCCTGCAAATGATATACGCTCGTTTAGATAGTGTTGCTCGGTGTTTGACTCCAGATACGCAGTGAAGTCGCATATATCAATGAGATGGCTCGCCGTAGTAGCCTCACGAATAGTTATAGGAGTGCTATTGGGTAGATTATATGTGGTAACGGAGCTGCCTTTTGAGTGTTGCATATCGTGCAAATAGTTGGCATTCACCGAGAAAATAAGTTCTGAACCTAACTTCGATATAGTATTTATGGAGGATGCAAAAACATTGTTGTTTAGGTATCTGCTTTGGCCAATGTTTGGTGCTGTTGGCTTATGTATGCCGAGCATTGACTCCACACCACCAAAACCGCCGTAGTGCGAACGAAACTCACGCGATACATCTTCGCCCATATTGTTAGTTTTAATGATATTTAGGGTCTGGAACTTGCGACTAAAGAACATAGCACTAGCCTCACCATTCCACATCCACGGCTGATATCCGCCTCCGAGTTGTAGTGTGCCATTCCACGTTCCCTTTACACCCTCTTTCAGACGTATGTTGAGTGCCGCTTGCGTTGGCATAGTGACACCTCGCAGTGACTTTATTGCCTCGTGATTCTCATAAACTTCCACGCGAGCAATATCCTCGGCACGTATGTTGTTTGTGGCAATGCCATAACTACCGCGCAACATATCTAACCCCTCGATATAGAACTTACTGATGGGCTTGCCATTGTATCTTACCTCGCCCGATTCTGTGACTGAAAGTCCTGGCATCTTGCGTAGGACATCGCCAATTGAGCGGTCTGTAATATTTATAAAGCTCGATACATTGTACGTTAGCGTGTCGGCCTGTCTATGTACCGATTCTGCATTTACCACAATCTCTCTGATTTCCAATGCCGAGTACTCAACTTCGAAATCTACTTGTTGTGATTTTACTATAATGCTCTTGGATTCTCCTTTTATATTAAAGCCTGTAATAATAATTTTGATTGTCTGGTCATCGCCGCTATATGATACCGAGTAATTGCCATCAGCATCACTTATCGCATAGTCATATAACAACGTGCAATTGTCATTTTGTAACATTACATTAACATCTGCTACACCCTTGTCTGAGTCTTTCTCTCGTATTTGTCCAGATATGGTAACTTGCGCAGATAGACTAATCGCACAACTCATAAGCCATAATAAAGATAATAACCTTCTCATATCTTAATTGATTTAAGCTACTACAAAGTTAGAGTATGCTATTTCGGTAATCAATAAATTTAGGTTAAAGAGTGTTAAGGCTTTTGTTAAAAATTGTTAAAGCATTTCTCAGTACCTGTATCATTAATCTAGATTAATAAGGCTCTGTTCTAAAATAAGATTAAGTTTTGTGCTTAAACGCTTGATTGTCAATATATTATATCGTATAATTATAAACATATTGATATGTGCGTGTAACTTATTGATAATCAATAAGTTGAAAAACTTTTAAAATTACCATATGTAACTACTTGATAATCAGTAGGGTTTAGAGTGCTTTCTGGAAAAATTCCAGACCCAAAAATTTTGTTGAGAGTATATTTTATTCTAACTTTGCAATAGAACAAGGTGGAAGAAAATAGGATATTGAGGTAATTTGCTACAAATAGTGTTGATACCTATATATTATATAGAGCGATGATTATTAACTAAAATACCTACGATTATGAGAAAGCTATTTTTAATTTTAGTTGGGTTTGCACTTGTTGCGTGCAGTACTCCGTTTGGTGAGTTGAGTGATATTGCAGATGTACCTGGTGTCGAGCCAGGCAAAGGCAAGAATAACTACAATGAGTATACTACCTACAAAGGTGCTGTTCTCCCCTATGAAGATTTTCAAGCAGATAGTCGTGCAAATATGATTGCTCTGCTTAAGTTAATCAATGAGCAGGAGGGAGAAATTGACGATGCAGGTTTTTTGCAGAAGCTCGACGAGTATATCTTCTCGTGTCAGCAGCGTTTTATGTACATTCACGATCCAGAGCCTTATGAGGATGAACCTACGGACTATTGGTCAGATGCGCGAGATTGGGATGGTGGTACGATGTGCCATAGTTTGGCGATGTATGGCGACTATTCGTTTGTGTTACGCTATCATCCACCTTGTGCCTTTATCTCTGAGGAGGCATATATTCGTGAGTTAGGCTACGAGGGTTGGAGTGAGCGTGGCGTGTGGCACTACGATGCCGAGAATGATATGCTCTACACCAGCGAGGATATGAAGTATGCTGCTAAGGTGCTATACTTCGATGGTGAGTGTGCGATATTGGAGGGTTTTGTATATCCAATGTGGCTATACAATGGTTCCAACTATAGGCGTAGTACCCCTATGGAGTTGTACCGATTTGAGTTTGTCGAGGGTAAGGATGAGTACTTGAACGGCTACGAGATTTCGTATGAGGAGTATATGGCCTTAGTGGATGAATACCACGAGAAGTTTGAGATGTTCGAGGGTAAGGATATGCCTTACAATGGTGCTGCTGCGCAAGAGAAGATGCGTGAATGCATAGCATTGTTGGATAAGCAGCAGGCAGAGGATATTGACGACGAGGCCTTTGTCGAGATGCTAACAACTATGCGCCTCAATGTCGAGGATCGCTTTGGTACATCGAGTGATTTGGATTATTGGGGCTGGGGTATATATACCTTATACGAGAATTTTAAGGAGGTATCGTTCAACGGTGATATGTTTGCTTATGAGGATGGCTCGTATGTAACGAAACGCTCTATATATAAGCGTAACGACTACTACGAGGCGGCTGTGGCAGCAAACTGCTTGGGTTGGCATTGTCGTGGTGCGTGGAGCTACGATGCTGAGAATAACAGACTAACTATGACTCGTGATGATGTGGTATATGATGTGGTAATTCTCTACTACGACATCGCAAGCCGAGAGTTAGTATTGCGCGGAAAGTCCGATTTTGTTCTCGATGTGGGCTATGAGGATGAGATATATCGTTGTAAGTTCTACGATGATGTTTCGGCTAACTATCTCGATGGTTATGTAAGCTATGAGGAGTTTGTGGAGTTTTGGAATGGGCTGCAATAGCAATACATAAAAAATATGAGGTGTTCAACTATCTGAACACCTCATATTTTTATGTTGTAGATGGTTACTCCTCGCTCTCCATCTCAGGGAGCTTGAACTCTGTGAAGCCAGCCTTAACGAGGATGTTATACCAAGCGAAGCACTTCTTCATATCAGATACGTGTACACGCTCGCGGTCATACTCTGGGAGTACCTTTGCGAACTCAGCCTCGATCTTGTCGGCAGACTCCTTGTGAGAGATTGCCTCCTTACCCTCGGTGTAGTTCCAGATGTTGGTGAATACGTCAGCCAAGGCGATATCCTCACCCTCGGTGAACATTGAGATCTCTGTGAGTGCGCTCACGCGAGATGTTACAGCTGCATTCATTCGCTTGCCGTCGATGAGTGACTCAACGATAACGCCACGCATTGACTGTGCTACATACTTATACAAACCGGGCTGTCCCGAGATTGCAAGAATATCCTTCAATTCCATACTTTATAAATTGTATTAAATACTTAACAAAAATTTAACGCCACAAAGTTAATTATTTTTTGTAAAATTTCGTATATTTGTAGGTGCGTTAAAAATTTAATAGCTTAAAATAATGAAACAGGATAACATAGAGATTATTCAAATTAATATTTCGGGTGAGGATAAGCCTGGTTTGACATCGATGCTTACCGAGATTTTGGCGCGTCACGATGCCTTCATTCTCGATATCGGTCAGGCGAATATCCACCGTTCGCTGACCCTCGGCATCCTGTTTATGACCACGCCCGAGGCTTCGGGAACCATTATGAAGGAGCTGCTCTTCAAGGCCTCGGAGATGAATATAGCTATTCGCTTCACGCCAATTACTGCGGAGGAGTATAGTAACTGGGTTTCGGCACAGGGTAAGAACCGCTATATCATCACACTCGTAGGTCGTATGATCACGGCAGAGCATATCTCGAAGGCTACGAAGGCCATTTGCGACGAGGGTCTAAATATCGATATGATCAAGCGTCTTACGGGTCGTGTGCCTCTGGATGAGAACGAGCGTGCACCAAAGATGAGTGTCGAGTTCTCGGTGCGTGGTACGTTGGAGGATAAGAGCCGCATTCAGAATGCCTTTTTGGAGCTTATCGACACTGGCGAGGTAGATATATCGTTCCAGGAGGATGGTATCTTCCGCCGTTCACGCCGTCTGATATGCTTCGATATGGACTCTACGCTGATTCGTACGGAGGTTATCGACGAGCTTGCTGATCGTGCAGGTGTTGGTGAGCAGGTGCGCGATATTACCGAGCGTGCTATGCGTGGCGAGATAGATTTCCGCGAGAGTTTCAAGGAGCGTGTTGCGCTCCTAAAGGGCTTGGATGAGAGTGTTATGGAGGAGATTGCCGTTAATTTGCCTATCACCGAGGGTCTCGATCGTATGATGACAATCCTCAAGCGTGTAGGTTACAAGACTGCTATCCTCTCGGGAGGTTTCACCTACTTTGGTAACTATCTGAAGCGTCGATATGGTTTCGACTATGTATATGCCAACGAGCTCGAGGTGGAGAATGGCAAACTTACGGGTCGCTATACTGGCGAGATTGTCGATGGCAAGCGTAAGGCAGAGTTGCTTCGATTGCTGTGCCAGTTCGAGAATATCGATATTCAGCAGTCTGTAGCAGTGGGTGATGGTGCTAACGACCTTCATATGCTCAACATCGCAGGTCTCGGTATTGCCTTCCACGCGAAGCCCAAGGTGCGTGCTACGGCGCGTCAGTCGCTCTCGACGGTAGGCCTCGACGGTATTCTCTACTTTCTCGGATTGAAGGATTCGTGGGTCGAGCAGCGAGATAAGTAGCCGAAAGGATAATACAATAAGATATTTTGAGCGCGAGATTCACAGATACTACGGGTATGCTTGGGTCTTGCGCTCTTGTTAAATCGTAACACATCTGTTTGACGTTATACTATGCATTGGTTTGTAGCCATACTCTGCCTGCTGCTCTTGGTTGATTGTCGTGCCGATGAACCGCATATTAGCAACTCGTTGCCTGTGGCTACGACCACTATGAAGCGTCTTCGTGAAGATATCGTAGGCAATCGTTCGGCACTCATACGCGAGGATGTCGTAGTCGAGGGGTATATAACAACCTCCGATGCCGAGGATAACTTCTTTCGTACTATGGTCGTGGAGGATGGCAGTTCGGCTGTCGAGGTTATGATGGGCATAAACCCTCTGTATCGCAACTATCCCGAGGGATTGCGAGTTGCGTTGTGTCTTAAGGATTGCTATGCGGCATACTCCTACGGCGTGTTGCAGATTGGACGTAAGCCCGAGGCCTACGAGAGCTATTCGGTAGACTATCTCGGCTCACGCGAGGCTGCCGATAAGGTTGTTGTGCGCGGAACGGAACTGCGTGACGTAGAGCCTATGTCACTGGCTATCGCGGAGTTGTCGAGCGACTATCTCGGTCGTCTTGTCTCTATCGATGGCGTGCACCTCGTTGCCTCGTCTACTGTGGATCTGGATGAGGGTGAACTTCTCGATGATGCGCTTTGGGAGGGGTATGCTATGTTCAAGGATGAATGTGGCGACTCTATTGCGGTATATACGCGAAGTTATGCTCGTTATGCCGATGAGTATATACCTTCGGGCGAGCTTACCTTAAGCGGAATATTGCAGTGGGGTAGGTATAATGGCGGTAAGGAGTGTTATCAACTAAAGATGCGTTATGCTACGGATTGCACATCTCGCTAACTATGCCTTGCGACTGCTTGTCGTAATGCTCTTTGTCGCTTGTCGACCAACGGCCGAGGATGAATATCGTTACGTTGGTCGCGAGGTGTCGATTGCCTATCTTAAGTCGTTGTGTATATCAATGGCAGAGCCCATAACCCTCGACTTGTCTATAGCGGGGCGTGTGGTGGCTAACGATAAGATGGGAGAACTGAATCGTGCTATCGTTATTATGGATGATACAGCTGGCATCGAGCTAAAGGTCGAATGCGACGATATCGACCCGATCATACCGCTCTATAGCGAGGTAGTGGTGCGCTGTTCGGGGCTATGGCTCGGACGTGAGGGCGAGAAGATTGTGCTTGGCGCGAAGCCATCGTCGCACTATGTAGTAGACAGGGTGGCGGAGAGTGAACTCGGTAATATCCTGCTTGAGGTAAGCCTTCCGAGTAGTACGCCACAATCGCGTAGACGTACGGTTGCCGAAATAGAGCCTGGCGATATGAGTTGTCTGGTGCGTGTAGAGAGGCTGCGTTTCGCAGATGCCCCCAGTGGCGCGCAGTGGTGCGAAAGGGATTCGCTGACGGGCCGGTATATAACCACGCTCCGCTATGCAGAGGATGCTACGGGTGTAATTGGCGTGGTTGTGGACAAAGAGTGCGACTACCGTATGGAGACACTTCCCGAGGGCGAGGTGACACTCTTTGCAGTTGTCGACAGATGCACTTCGGAGCGTGTGTTGCGCATAACGAATCACTCGATTATATAAGCGCCTCTGTTTGCGCAGATAACTTAAAAGGGTGCCTGACTCGCTGTCGGGCACCCTTTTAATTATTTTTGTGTCAAATACTGTAACACTTTTTTAGGACGACACATTGTTATTTCTTCTCTATCGTCAGATAGTCCACAGTCCACTCCTTAACGGCCTTGGCTACCTTCGCTTTATCCTCTGGTGTGAGTGACTGTTCCCACTCCTCGATCTCAACTGTGAGCTTGTTGGCAAGCTCCACATCGCCGGACTTCATAGCTGCATCAATATTCTCGAGGCGCTTGATAGCCTCCTTCTCTACGCCTGAACACGCTGCAACGAGTGCGCAAGCTGCAATAAGTACCAATACTTTTTTCATATATTCTCTTTTTATATTTTCTATTTTCTATTTGTGTGCATCTACCCACTGCGTGAGCTCTACGAAGTCGGCAACCGATAACTGCTCGGCACGCATACTGAAGAAGCGGTGCTCCTCGCCATTGAAGTTACCAAATACGGCCTTCAGCGAGTTGCGAATCATCTTGCGGCGCTGACCAAACGATGCCTTGACGACCTTTATGAATAGCTGCTCGTCGCAATCGAGACTCTGTGTATTGTTGCGCACCAGACGAATAACGGCACTCTTGACCTTTGGCGGTGGGTTGAACACCTTCTCGCCAACCGTAAAGAGATACTCGATGTCGTACCACGCCTGGAGCAATACACTCAATATGCCATACTCCTTTGAGCCTGGAGGCTCGGCAAGACGTACTGCCACCTCCTTCTGAATCATACCTACGCACTCGGGGACTATGTCTCGATTCTCCAAGACCTTGAAGAATATCTGCGATGAGATATTGTAGGGGAAGTTGCCGATAATCTTTAGTCTGTCGCCATACTGGGCGCGCAAATCCATTTTGAGGAAGTCGCCCTCGGTGAGGCGTTCGCTGAACTCGGGGAAGTGGTTGTGGAGATACTCCACCGACTCGCTGTCGATCTCGGCACCGTAGGTTACAACATCCTTGCGCTCCAGCATAAACTGCGTGAGCACACCCATACCGCAACCAACCTCAAGCACCTTATCGGGATGCTCCTCGCTGCCGCCCGAGAGCGATGTGGCAATCTTGCGGGCTATATTAAGGTCGGTCAGAAAGTGCTGACCGAGTGCCTTTTTTGCTCTTACTTCAGCCATTAGTTCGCTACCTCTGATATAAACTTGATACGTACCAAACGAATCTCCTCCTCGCTATACTCCGAGCCAAGCTCCTCGATAGCATCCTCCATAGAGTCGCTCTCGGCATCCTCCTTGAAGTAGAGGTAGATGTCGTTGACCTTATCCTCGTCCATAATGGTGTTGAGGTAGTACTGTATGTCGAGACGTGTTCCCGAGTTTACAATAGCCTCAATCTCGCCGAGAAGCTCATCCATATCTAAATTGCGTGCGCGCGCGATATCCTCGAAGTCCATCTTGCGGTCGATAGACTGGATGATGAATATCTTGTTGTTCGACTTGTTGGCTACCGAGCGAACTACGAGGTCCTGTGGACGGATAATCTCCTTCTCCTCGACATATGCTTTGATGAGCTTGATAAACTCCTCTCCGAATTTCTGTGCCTTACCTGCACCTACGCCCTGGATAGTCTGCATCTCCTCCATAGTGATAGGATACTGAATAGACATATCCTCAAGCGAAGGATCCTGGAATATGACATATGGCGGAAGGTCGTTCTGCTTGGCCACCTTGCGGCGCAAATCCTTGAGCATAGCAAAAAGCTCCTCGTCGGCAGCTCCGCCACCCTTCATTGCTGCTGCTGGAGTGTTCTCCTCCTCGGCATCGTAGTCGTGGTCGAGAGTGATAGTTACGCTTGAAGGCTTCTTGATGAACTCCTCGCCACGCTTGTTTATAGATATAAGTCCATAGTTCTCGATATTCTTATCCACCAAACCCATAATGAGCGACTGGCGAATTACGGCATTCCAGAAGCGCACATCCTTGTCTGCTCCCGAGCCGAAAATCTCGAGCTTGTTGTGGCCATAGCTCTTAATCATTGCCGTAACCTTACCCATAAGCACAGCTACGAGATGGTCGATCTTGAACTTATCGCCAATCTCCTTAAGTGTCTCAAGTGCAAGCTGCATCTCCTCGCGCGCCTCTACCTTTGGTTTAGGGTTGCAACAGTTATCGCAGCTGTTACAGTTGCTCTCGCCATACTCCTCGCCAAAATAGTGGAGGAGCGACTTGCGACGGCACATCGAACTCTCGGCATACGAAACGGTCTCGAGAAGCAGCAGCTTGCCAATCTCCTGCTCGGCAACAGGCTTACCCTGCATAAACTTCTCGAGCTTCTGTATATCCTTATAGCTATAGAACGTCAGACAGTGTCCCTCGCCACCATCGCGGCCGGCACGACCTGTCTCCTGGTAATATCCCTCCAACGACTTTGGTATGTCGTAGTGAATAACATATCTTACATCTGGTTTGTCGATACCCATACCAAAGGCAATGGTAGCGACAATCACATCTACACGTTCGTGAAGGAAGGCATCCTGATTATCGGCGCGTGTCTGTGCATCCATACCTGCGTGGTAAGCCAACGCTTTGATGCCGTTTGCCATAAGTAGCTCTGCAAGCTCCTCTACCTTTTTGCGGCTCAGACAGTAGATAATACCGCTCTTACCCTCGTTCTGCTTGATGAAGCGGATGATGTCGTGGTCGACATTGTGCTTTGGGCGTAGCTCGTAGTAGAGGTTAGGACGGTTGAACGATGAACGGAATACCGAGGCATCGGTCATTCCAAGGTTCTTCTGAATATCCATCTGCACCTTTGGCGTAGCCGTAGCGGTGAGGGCGATCAATGGGGCATTACCAATATCGTTGATGATGGGGCGAATACGTCGATACTCTGGACGGAAGTCGTGACCCCACTCCGAGATACAGTGTGCCTCGTCGATGGCGTAGAACGAAATCTTTATCTTGCGCAAGAAGGCGATGTTGTCCTCCTTGGTTAGTGACTCGGGAGCAAAGTAGAGCAGCTTGGTGCGACCCTCAAGCACATCTTGGCGTACCTGAGCAATTGCCGACTTATTGAGCGATGAGTTGAGGAAGTGTGCGATACCCGACTCTGTTGAGAAGGTACGCATCGCGTCCACCTGATTCTTCATCAGTGCAATAAGTGGCGATATGACAATTGCAACGCCATCCATTATGAGTGCAGGTAGCTGATAACATAGTGACTTACCGCCTCCTGTGGGCATCAGGACAAATGTATCCTTGCCCGAGAGGACGTTACGAATGACTGCCTCCTGGTTGCCTTTGAACGATGTAAAGCCAAAATACTCGTGCAATTTCTCGTGCAACAAATCTCCTACTTCGGTGTTCATAATTTTTGCTCTGAAAAATTTTACTCAAATATAATATATTTTTTTGAAAAATAGTGATAACTTTGTGAAAAATTTGTAAAAAAAATTAAAATAAGATATGCGACTATTCACCAGCGAACTTATAAAATCCTATAAATCACGTACTGTCGTTAACCACGTCTCGATAGATGTGCGTCAGGGAGAGATCGTAGGATTGCTCGGCCCTAATGGTGCCGGTAAGACCACTACCTTCTATATGATCGTAGGACTTATCAAACCTAACGAGGGACGAATCTATCTCGAGGATGATAATGGTCGCGTTACGGACATAACGGGTGAGCCCGTATATCGTCGTGCACAGATGGGTGTCGGATATCTTGCGCAGGAAGCTTCGGTATTCCGCCGCCTAACAGTCGAGGACAATATCCGCGCCGTTCTGGAGATGACAAAGTTCTCGAAGCAGTATCAGAAGCAGCGTTGTGAGGAGCTTATCGAAGAGTTCCGCTTGCAGAAGGTGCGCAAGAGCTATGGTAACCAGCTCTCGGGTGGTGAGCGTCGCCGTACCGAGATTGCGCGTGCTGTGGCTATCAATCCATCGTTTATCCTTCTGGATGAGCCATTTGCGGGTGTTGACCCTATCGCCGTAGAGGATATTCAGAGCATCGTAGGTACGCTCAAGGATAAGAACATCGGTGTGATTATCACCGACCATAATGTCGATGAGACTCTGGCTATTACCGACCGTACATATCTGCTCTACGAGGGTAAGATTCTTAAGACGGGTACGGCCGAGGATCTGGCTGCCGACGAGATGGTTCGTCGTGTATATCTTGGTAGTAACTTCGAATTGCGTACCTCACCACAGATTGCTCGTCAGCGCAAGGAGCGCGAGGAGCGTGAGCGTCAAGAGGCTTTGCGTGCTTTGGGTCACTTCAGCCAGGATGAGGAGAGTGCCGAGGAGGAGTCAATGGATGCTTCTTTCGAGGAGAGTGTCGATAGTGCAGAGGATTTGGTAGAGGAGTTGCAGGATATCTTGCTTGAGGAGCAGTCTGTAGTAGATGTCGAGCCCGCGGTCGATATTGTGCCCGAGGTCGAGCCATCGCAGGATGTTGAGCCATTGGTAGTTGTCGAGGAGTGCGAGCATCTCGAGGAGGAGACTGTCGAGTCAGAGACCGAGACCGAGAATGAGGAGGATAGCCAGCTCGGGTAGCAGAGTCCGAAACGTAACAGATTCTAAATACAATATATGGATAGTTCAGTCCCTTTAGGGAAAAGGTTAAGGGGTAGCATAACACCCCCTTGTTCGAAGAGTTACGCACAACGTGCATTGGCCGCGGCACTTCTTGCCGAGGGCCGTTCTACGCTTCGCGGCATAGAGCTATGTCGCGACACGCGCTCGGCAATCGAGGCAGTTCGAGCACTCGGTGCAAATGTCGAGATAGTCAACGACAATATACTCGTGGTCGAGGGAGGTCTCTCGCCACGTGTCGAGCGACTCAATGTCGGCGAGTCGGGCCTTGCAGCTCGTCTCTTCACTCCCATTTCCGCTCTGTTGTCGCGTCCTATGGTCATCGATGGCGAGGGTACGTTGTTGCATCGCCCAATGTCGATGATGGTCGAGCCGCTGAAAGAGCTCGGTGTCGAGGTGCGCGATGGCGGTGGCCGTCTGCCTATCGAGGTTTGTGGCCCTATGCGTGGCGGTCGTGTTACGGTTGATGGTCGTATGTCTTCGCAGTTCGTAACGGGTCTGCTCATTGCTCTGCCCTTGGCGCAGCGCGACACAACTATCGAGATCGAGGGAGCAGTCTCAACACCTTATATAGATATGACTCTTGACACGTTGAAGCGTTTCGGTGTCGAGGTACTATACCACGAGGGCGACTATACGCAGTTCTACATCGAGGGTGGTCAGAAGTATCAGCCTGTGGACTATACTATCGAGAGCGACTGGAGTGCGGCAGCTATGATTATGGTTGCTGCGGCTATTGCAGGCGAGGTTACATTGCGCAATTTGAGTATGCTCTCGCGTCAGGCCGATACGGCTATATGCCGAGCTTTGGAACGCGTAGGTGCATCTATTGTTATCGAAGAGGATAGCATCACGGTGTCGCACCGCGAGCTCAATGCCTTCACGTTCGATGCTACGCAGTGCCCTGACCTCTTCCCGTCGCTCGTTGCGCTTGCAGCGTCTTGCGAGGGTGTGTCGACACTCTACGGCATCAAGCGACTCCGAGGCAAGGAGAGCGACCGCGGCGAGGTGCTTCGCGAGGAGTACGAGAAGCTTGGTATCGATATAGAGCTGGACTACGACGAGGATGTAATGCGTGTTGTAGGTGGCAAACCCCGCGCTGCAGAGGTCGATAGCCACGATGATCATCGTATCGCTATGTCGTTGGCTGTTACGTCACTGCGTCTCGATAAAGAGCTCGATATAAAGAATAGAGAGTGCGTAGCAAAGAGCTATCCCACGTTCTTCAAGGATATAAACACATTGCTTACCAGGGGTGAATAATCGTTTTGGAAATATACTGCGTGTCGAGATTTTCGGCTCGTCACACGCTCCAGAGGTGGGTGTTACTATCGAGGGCGTTCCGCAGGGAGTGCTGATTGATGAGGCGCTGCTGGAGCGAGACTTATCGCGTCGTCGCGCTGCATTGCGTGGCGATACGCCGCGCCGCGAGAGTGATCAGCCCCTCATCGAGGGTATAGATGCTGCGATGCGCACCACGGGTGAGCCAATTACCATACGTTTCAGAAATAGCGATACACGTTCTACCGACTATTCGGCCTTTGAGCGTCAGCCACGACCTTCACACGCCGACCTTGTGCAGCGTCGCAAGTATGGCGCAGAGTATAGCATAGCAGGTGGTGGTATGGCATCGGGACGTATGACCGTAGCGCTGGTTGCCGCAGGTGCTGTGGCAAAGCAGCTACTTCCAGAGATAAGCTATGCGACACAGCTTGTGCAGGTAGGTGCGGAGCGCGATGCGGAGCGCTTCGACGAGATCATTGCTGATGCAGCTCGTCAGGGCGATTCGGTAGGAGGTGTCGTAGAGTGTCGCGCGATGGGGGTCCCTTGCTCGTTGGGTGAACCATTTTTCGACTCGGTGGAGAGTGTTATGTCGCATCTGCTGTTTTCTATACCTGGCGTTAAGGGCGTAGAGTTTGGCGATGGCTTTGATTCTGTAGCAAAGCGAGGCTCGGAGCGCAACGATGCTATTGTTGATGCCTCGGGGCGTACAGCCTCCAACAACGAGGGTGGCATCAATGGCGGCATCAGTAACGGCAACGATATAGTAGTTCGTGTAGCTATCAAGCCTACACCAAGCATCTCGCTCGAACAGCATACCTTTAACTTCGATCTTGGTGAGATTGCACCACTCCGCGTTGGTGGCCGCCACGATAGCTGCATAGCACGTCGTGCGGCAGTTGTCGTTGAGGCGATGGTCGCCTTGGCTCTTGCCGATCTTAAACTACGAGCATAATATGTCTACACGTCGCGAAATATTCGGTGCGCTATGTCGTGCTGCGGAGCCTCTCTATGGCGAGGCCGAGGCGCGCAGCATCGCCGAGATGATACTTCTCTCGAAGTGCGGTATTTCGCGCAGTGCCTTTATCGTAGACCCTATGGCCGAGGCGTGTGTCGAGGGTCTGGATTCAATTGTCGAACAGTTATCGCACTGGCGACCAGTACAATACATATTGGGCGAGGCTTCGTTTGATGATATGGAACTGGAGGTTAGTGAGGGTGTGCTTGTCCCACGTCCCGAGACCGAAGAGCTTGTCGCGTGGATTGCGCAAGATAGCGCGATGGGCGCGCATATTGTAGATGTATGCACCGGTAGCGGTGCTATTGCTATAGCTTTGGCGCGTCGCGTAATGTGCTCGAAAGTTGTAGGTATAGATCTCTCGGCCGAAGCACTGGCTATTGCTCGACGCAATGCAGCACGTTATGCTCCAGAGGTTGAGATTGTCGAGGATGATGCTTTGGGTGAGTTCTCGGCTGGTAGTATTGTTCAGGCAGATGTCGTAGTCTCGAATCCGCCATATATCCCCGAGGCTGACAGAGCATTGATGCGTCGCAATGTCATCGATTATGAGCCTGCGATGGCTCTCTTTGTTCCGGATGATGATCCATTGTGCTTCTACCGCTCTATTGCACGTCGTGCGCAGAGTCTGTTGCGTGTCGGAGGAGCACTATACTTCGAAATATACGAAACCCTTGCTACGGAGATGTGCGAACTTCTCGCGTCGGAGGGTTATGCCGATATTACTTTGCGCGAAGATTTTCGCGGTAAACCACGTATGATATGTGCGCGAAAGAGGTAGAGTCTTTCGAGGAGCGTAAGCCCCGCGAGCGTAAGCCGAAGAGTGCCGAGCAAGCTCTCGCAGCACTTATGCGCCTGTGTGCGCGCAGCGAGAAGTCGTCGGGCGATGCTCTGCGCCTTATGCGCACGTGGGAGGTGGCCGAGGGTGCGCGACAGAGTGTACTTCAAAAACTTATCGAACAGAGGTTTATCGACGACAGACGTTATGCCGAGGCATACACGCGTGAAAAGTCATCGTTAGCAGGGTGGGGTAAGCGCAAAATAGCCCTTCAGCTCAGGCAGAAGGGCGTATCTCGCGATATTGTCGATGAGGTTCTTGCGTCGCTAAATACCGATGAGCAGTCGGAGCGCCTTGCCGACAAGTTGCGCCGAAAGATGCGTAGCACCAAGGCAGCAAGCCAATACGAACTGCGTGGTAAGCTGTTGCGCTATGCCCTCTCGTTGGGCTACGACTACGATATGGCTACAAGTGCCATCGATGGAATTATCTCCGATGAGTAGTAGTATAGCTCTCGGTCAGTTGTGTGCGGTATAGAGGATGTGCCGCTTGTAAAATCTTATTTTTCAGCATTACAGGATAGTCGGGGTGTTCAGCAAAGAATATCTCTACCTCGGCGTATGCCTCTGCAGAGCGGTGGTTGCCGAGTGTTGCTCCTACCCAGTTGCGTGGGAAGAAGATATCGCCCGTACGCTGCACCTCGCGAAGCTCTTCGAGTGCTGGACGGATATACTTTATGGCCTCCTGCTCGCGCAACGGATGGTTGAGTAGCGAGAGCATTGTTGCTGCCCACGGCTCGGTGCGTCGATTTTCGGGTTCGAGAAGCTCAGCAAAGAGTGCATCGCGCGTTGCAGAATCAGGATGCGATGCGCGAATAATGTAGTCGAACTGTCGACGGCGCTCGCTGTCGCTTATGCGTGCGCGTTGCAACTCGACGATAAGGTCGTAGCGCTCGGGATAACGTACCGCAAGTTCGTAGGCGAGGTTCATATACTCGGTAACGCCAAGTAGCGGATGATCAGCTGCAAACCATAGGTCGTAGAGCTTGTCGCATATATCCTTTGATGTGGCAGCTGAAGCGAGGGTACGCAACAATTGTCGCTGACACGATGGCAGTGGGTGGCTCGCTGCAATGTCGTAGGCTCGGGCCTCGGCTTCTGCATCTGGCGCAGTGCGCATAGGGTCGTAGAGATAAGAGCATAGCGATGAGCAAATCAGCGCATTACGCTCCTCGGCGATTGCGCGTATAAGCATCTGCAACCATTCTGCGTTTGTCAGAAGTCCAGCTTCGTAGTTCTCCTTGAGTATCATCAGCAGTGCCTGACGTGTGGTCTCGTCTTCGATCGTGGACCACTCCTTGAGCAACCACTCCTTGAGTTCATCATTCAGCAGGAAAAGACCATATCCGCGACCATCGATATTGGGAAGTATGCGCTTGGGTGTTGCGCCCAGCTCGATGTGCAACTCCTTGTCGTATAGGTCGACAGATATCTTTTCCATCGATCCATCTTCGGCTACGATGCCGTAGCTGAAGCTCTGTGGCCAGCACAAATTGCGACCGTAGATGTCGCTCTGTCGGATGACTAGCTCGTTGCCCTCGATTGTGGAGTAGATGTGTGGCAGACCCTTGCTGTTTACCCAAACGTCGCTAAAGGCTGCGAGGTCAGCATCGGAGCGCTTGTCGAGGATTGCAATGAGGTCGTTCCACGTAGCATTGCCGTAGGCAAATGTGTGCAGATATTCGCGAATACCCTCGCGGAATGCCTCCTCGCCCATAATCTCAACGAGCTTCTCCATCATCACAGGGGCCTTGTTGTAGATGATATTTCCGTAGACAAGACCTGCATTCTGGAGATTGTCGAGTGGCTGGCGTATCGATGTGGTGCCGAGCGTGTTATCTTCGGCAAGCGAACGACCAGCATAGTTCTTCATAAAGGTTAGGCGGTGGTTGATGTCGGGGAATAGAGGCTCGGTGATGCGCGCTGCAAAGTAGTTGGCAAAGACCTCTTTGGTCCACACATCGTCAAACCACGCCATAGTAACATAGTCGCCAAACCACATATGCGCCGTCTCGTGGGCAATAAGCTCTATGCGTCGCAGCTCCTCGTCGGGCGTAGGATGCTCGCCGAGGAACATCTGCGTGTCGTTGTATAGTGTGGCGCCTGTATGCTCCATACCGCCATACTGGAAGCCGGGGAGTATTATAAGGTCGTACTTGGCAAATGGATAGGCAATGGCGGTGTACTCCTCCAGCCACTCAAGTGATGCCGCCACCTGTGCAAATATGGTGTCGAGTTGTGCAAGACGCTTTGGGTCGCTCTCGCGGTAGTATGCCGTAAAGTGGTGCTTGCCATCGTCGTAGGTGCGACTGTTGAGCTCGCCAGCAACGAACGAGAAGAGATAGCTGCTTAATGGCTCGGTAGTGTTGAAGCGTATCTGCTTGCGGCCATTTGTAACACTCTCCTCGCGTGGTGCGGTGTTGCTCACAGCTACCCATCTCTCGGGGATTGTGAGAGTTAGGGTGTAGTGTGCCTTGATGTTGGGCTGATCGAAGCAGGGGAAGAGTGTGCGTGCACGATCGGGCACAAGGAGCGTATAGAGGAAACTATCGTTTCGGTTTATCGACTGATCGCCAGCGATGAACTCTATCTCGATGCTATTGCCTCCGATGCGCGTATCGTTGCTCGAGACGATGATATGTTCGTTCTGTAGTCTATACGATGTGTCGTTGTTGTTGGCCACAACGCTAATCACGTGGTCGGCATCCTGGCGGAAATCGATAACAACATCCTGACGCTTATCAAGTTCAAAGCCGATAACCACCTTACCGCTCACTGCCTCGCTGCGTGAGTCGGGAATCGAGAATTCGATATTGTATGCAACATTGCGAATGCTGCTCTTGCGCCACTCGGCAAGCACCTTGCTCACACCCTCGGCGTATATATCGTCACGATGCTCGGTCAGTGTTGACGAGCACGAAAGATGCAGTATGCCTAACGCAACTGCGGCCATATAGAATATAGGTTTCATAGTCGGTACACGTTATATTATAGTGCAAAGATAGAACTTTTTGCCGTTTTTATTGTATATTTGCCAATAGGATTGCAAATGTTTAACCCTTATATCTTTTGTTCTATGCGTCTGCTTCTCGCTTTCGATTCGTTCAAAGGCTCGTTGTCTGCTGCAGATGTCAGCCAATCTTTTGCCGAAGGCTGGCGTGCGAGGCGTTCGGAAGACCATATCGATATTTTGCCGATTGCCGATGGTGGCGAGGGTACGATGGCTGCTATGTCGGCAGCACTTGGCGGAAGTCTATGTCGTGTCGATGTGAGTGATCCGCTGGGGCGAAGTGTTGAGGCCTCGTATGCATATGTCGAGAACGAAGGTGTTGCCATTGTCGATACAGCCTCGGCAAGCGGTCTTACGTTGCTCGATGATGCCGAGCGCAATCCACTCATTACCACATCTTACGGAACAGGAGAACTCATCGCTGCGGCTATTCGTCGCGGTTGCCGACGTGTTTATATGGGTCTTGGAGGAAGTGCCACTAACGATGGAGGTATGGGTCTTCTGCGTGCCTTGGGCTATAGGTTCTACGATGCTGACGGTGCAGAACTTATGGGGCGAGGCGAGGAGCTTGTGCGCGTCAGTCGTGTAGATGCGTCACAGCGTGTAGCCGAGCTTGATGGAGTGGAGTTCGTGGTGGCCTCGGATGTCGATAATCCGCTATATGGTGAGCGCGGTGCTGCCTGTGTCTATGCTGGACAGAAGGGTGCAGATGATGCTGCGATTGCGCTGCTCGACCGAGGTCTTCGTCACTATGCCTCGGTTGTTGAAGCGTTTGTAGGTGCCGATTTCTCGCAGGTTGCCGGTGCAGGAGCAGCCGGAGGTTTGGGCTTTGCGTTTATAGCTCTGCTTGGTGCTTCGTTGCGTAGTGGTATCGATACACTGCTCGATATGCTCCACTTCGATGAACGTGTTAAGCATTGCGACATTGTGTTTACGGGCGAGGGTCGTATCGACCATCAAACGCTTATGGGCAAGGCTCCCAGCGGTGTGTTGCGCCGCGCTGCGGCACACGCCGTTAGGTGTATTGCTGTGGGTGGTGGTGTGAAATGGTGCGATGAGTTGCGCGAGGGAGGTTTTGCTGCAATTTATGCCTCGACACCCGACAATCAACCTCTTGAGGAGGCTATGCTTGAGGAGGTGGCAAAAGAGAATGTGCGACGCATAGCATCGCACATTGCCGAGTCGTTATAACCGATTTCTGTTTCTATAACTTTACAACATTCTTGATGCCAAGCGCTTCTACCTGCTTGAGCATCTCCTCATTATTATCCGATACAACTAAAAGCTTATCGCCAGGGCGGAGCTGCGTAAAGCCTCGCGGCACGAAGTAGTTGCCGTCGCGGTGTACCATAACTACAAGCGTGTGTCCCGAGAGCTTTATATCCTTAAGCGTGTCGCCATTTTTTAGCATCGAGGTGTTGACCTCGATCTCGGAGAACTCGCTACGTATATGGTCGGGCATAGTGAGCTTGAAGGTCCGTTGAGGCTCTTCGTACGATAGCTTCAGCCAATTTGCCATACCACTCACTGTCGTTCCCTGCACCACTAAAGAGATGATAGTCACGAGAAATACCACGTTAAAGATGTAGTCTGCACCCTCCACACCATTCGTTATGGGGTAGAGTGCAAATATGATGGGCACAGCACCGCGTAGACCTACCCACGAGACATACAAGCGTCCTGTAGCCGAGAAGCTGCGGAAGGGAGCAAGAGAGATAAATGTAGCAAGCGGACGTGCTACAATAATCATAAAGGCTCCAATGCCAATCGCCATCCAAAATACCTCGGGTTTGAGCAACTCGTGGACGTCGACCAAAAGGCCAAGTACAAGGAACATAACGATTTGAAGCAGAAGTGTGAAACTATCGAAAAATGTGGTGAGCATATTGCGATAGACGATGCGATTGTTTCCTACGACCAAACCAGCAATGTAGATAGCCAAGTATCCGTTACCATATACTCGCGTGGTAATGGCGTAGGTGAAAAATGCGCAGGCGAGGAGCAATACGGAGTATAGCGATTGGTTGCTACGTATGTTAATACGGTTGATGAGCCATACAGTAACACGACCAAAGCCGTAGCCGAGCACACCACCCACAATCATCTGTATCACGAACGTAATCACAGCCTTCAGTAGATCGAGCTCCGTATCGTTGGTGAGTATTCCCACGAGCATCACCGTAAGGATATATGCCATAGGGTCGTTACTACCACTCTCTAACTCCAACAGTGGACGCAGATTCTGTCTCAAGCCCTGCTTCTTGGTACGCAAAATCGAGAATACCGAAGCCGAGTCGGTCGATGACATCGTAGCTGCGAGAAGTAGCGCCATAGGAGCTGTAATCTCCACGCCAAGGAATGGAGCTAACAATATGATAAATCCTCCCACAAAGAGCGCGGTGAGCACAACGCCTACAGTTGCCATAACAAGTCCAGCACCAAGCACAGGGCGTATCTCTGTAAATTTGGTATCCATACCACCAGAGAAGAGTATGATGCATAGGGCAATCATACCCACAAATTCCGCAAAGTCTGTTGAGTGAAATGCTATAAAGTCGTTGTAGCCAAAGACTATACCTACACCCAAGAAGAGCAGAAGGGCTGGGGCCCCGAGTCGATATGCTGCCTTGCTTGCGAGCACGGCAACGAAGAGAAGCAACGCTCCGAGTATCAGAAGATTTACATTTGCCATATCGGTATGTTTTATTTATTATACACCATCTATTCGCCTATCGCAAGCTCTTAGTTGGGTTATTCCTCTATAATCTTTGGTTTGCCAACAGCTCTATAATCTTCCTCAACATATTCGTATATGCCATAGGCTATGAGTGAGCCATCGCGACTACGATATTCGGATAATACAACTGCCGATATATTCGTTGTGGGCATATCCTCCAAGGCTCTTATGTCGCCAATATCAACAGCGCGTTGTAGTGCCGGTAGTAGTGCGCGATCGTAGTAGCGTTCGCGATAGAGTAGATAGCAACCACGTTTGTTGTCATAAGGTACACACTCCTTGTTAAGAGGTATTGCTATGATACGCACAGCGCCATATATTAGAAGTGTTATACCGACGAGTATGAGCGTCAAGCTTAACGCCTCACCGCGTTGCTCAATGGCAAACCAATCAATAAATAAAAGAACCAAACCCAACAATGAGATGATAAGGGGTTTAATAATTGTTTGTCGTCGTGCAACTACACGACCTGAGGGCAAGGCGTAAAGAGCCTTGCAAATATCTTGTTTGTTCATAAAATAATCTTGTGTTAATCAATTAGTAATTCGGTAAACTGTACTATTGTGCCACGTAAAGGGTGACCTTTGGCAGTACCGCTAAATGATTAACCTCATCAACCTGCACAGATAGTGTATGCGAGGAAGCGAGACAAAGAGTATTTTATGGTTATACAATCCGTAGCGTTGCGATACTGTAGTGCTATCTATAGCACTCACAGCGCGTGTATATGTCGACGTGCGAGCCGATGGACGCGATGCTCCATAAAGCGTACGCACCGCAGGCGCAACACTCGATGACGATGTCGACGAGCATAGTGCCACAAGTGGCTCGTAGCCCTGTTCGAACTCTGCATTGCGACTTGAGGTGCTGCTCTCGTCGCAACCTATTCTATACTCGGCAATGCACCTATCGTCGGTTGTGCCTCCACAACTTTCGGCAGCCGCAACCGTTGTGACCATTGCGACAATCGTAGCTGCAAGAAGTGCTACGCGGCGATATGTGCTCTTTATGCTCATTACTGTGCTACGAATGTATAGGTTATTGTTCCGCGGTGCGACTGCGGAGCCGAGGAGTCGATGCGGAATAGCGTACGGCGGTGATATGCCGCAGCTAATGCCTGCTCGTTGAGCTCCGAATTTGTAGACGATGCGATGCGTGCCGCAGTCACCGTGCCGTTGCGGTCGAGCCATACATCCACAACAACCACGCCTCCGCTTTTGGTCTTGTATGCCGGAACGTAGAGGTCGCGGTGGTGGCGTACGGGCTGTTCGAAGCTGTAGCTCACGGTCACGGCACCTTCGAACTTGCCGCGATCGCCGCTGCCATTCTTACCTCCCGAGCCGCCTCCCGAGCCACCATCGCCCTTGCCCTTTGCTTCGCGTATTCCGCTGTTGTAGGCATCGCGGTTGGTTGCCATATCCGAAGCGATCTTGTCCATCATCTGTTTGGTCTCGCTGTCGTACTCCATCTGTTCGGTTACGCCACCTGCCGATTCGGCCATCTCGTTGGATTGTCTATTTTGCACCTTCTGCAATGCAGCCATACGTTGCTCGATGTCGGCCTGCAGCCTGTCGCGCTGACGCTTAAGTTTCTCCACCTCCTCGGCCGAGGGCATCTCCTCGACAAACTCGATGATATATTCGGTTGGACGAATTTCTACATTGTAACGTGCTGTGAGTAGGGCAGTAGCGCCAATGACGAATGCTATGAGTACGGCGATAAGTCCTCTGCGGTGGTTGTAGAGCCACTCGCCAACAGACTCTTTGCGAATATAGCTCAAGTCGATATGCGATCGGCGTGGCGCTCTATTGGCAATGATTGTTCTGTTTGGGATATGTCGTTGCTCGTTAACTCTCATACTAATGTGATAAATCGATACAAAAATACAACTTTTTTTTAATATTTTTGCTATATTTGCATTCGATATTGTAATTATCCTAATTCGGTAACCATAAAATTGAATATATATATGGCGACTAAACAAAGAACTCTTGCAGCTCAGCTCTCATTCGAGGGTAAGGGCTTACATACAGGTTTGCAGGTTAAGATGAATGTTCTTCCAGCAGACGAAAACTACGGTATCGCTTTTCGTCGTGTCGACATCGAGGGCGCTCCCGAGGTTCCAGCATTGTGCGAGTATGTTACTGATACATCGCGTGGTACGACTATCGAGAGGGGTGAGGCCAAGGTCAGCACCATCGAGCATATTATGTCAGCGTTGTGGACACTCGGTGTCGACAATGCTATCATCGAGATCAACGCTCCCGAGACCCCAATTATGGATGGCTCGGCTTTGGAGTATGCCAAGGCTATCTCGGAGGTTGGCACTGTAGAGCAGAATGCCGAGCGTAAGTACTTCGAGGTACTCGAGAAGCAGGTGTACACACTCCCAGAGAAGGGTGTGGCTATCGTGCTCTATCCCGATGATGAGTTCTCGGTATCGGTACACGTAGACTACAACTCAAAGGTCGTCGGCAACCAGTATGCTGTCTATAACCCTTCGGATGACTATGCCGAGAAGATCGCGCCTTGCCGTACCTTCGTATTCCTTCACGAGCTCGAGCCATTGATGAAGATGAATCTTATCAAGGGTGGCGATTTGGATAACGCGATTGTTGTTGTCGAGAATCCAGTATCTGACGACCAACTCGAGCACCTCAAGAAGATCTTCGGCAAGGAGGATATCCGTATCACAGGCGGTTATCTTAATAACCAGCAGTTGCGCGCTAATAACGAGTTGGCACGCCACAAGCTCCTCGACATCCTCGGTGACTTCGCACTCCTTGGTATGCGTATCAAGGGCCGTGTATGGGCAACACGTCCAGGCCACTTCGCAAATACCGAGTTTATGAAGGATATCTCGCGTGTTATCCGTCGTAGTGGCGACCGCCCTGCATTCAAGTATAGCGCAAAGGATGAGCCTATTTTCGATATCAATAAGATTAAGCAGCTCTTGCCACACCGTCCTCCATTCTTGCTTGTCGACAAGGTGTTCCACATCGAGGAGAACGCAATCGGCGGTATCAAGAACGTGTCGATGAACGAGCCATTCTTCGTGGGTCACTTCCCCGAGGAGCCAGTAATGCCTGGTGTGCTTATCATTGAGGCTTTGGCACAGTGCTGTGGTATCCTTGTTTTGAGCAAGGTAGAGGATCCCGATAGCTACTCTACATATTTCCTCAAGGCCGATGGCGTAAAGTGGAAGCGTAAGGTAGTTCCTGGCGATACACTCCAACTCGAGTGCCATATCGTGGATATGCGTCGCGGCATCTGCACCGCAGAGTGTAAGGCATTCGTTGCCGGTCAGCTTGTATGCGAGGCACAGCTCACAGCACAAATTGCAAAGAATCGTTAACAATAGAGTCTGCTCGACTACGGCTGTAGTGATACGACGTGTCGCGCAGACTCATAATACACTGACACACAATGATTAGTAATCTTGCTTATGTTCATCCCGATGCAAAGATCGGTAAGAACGTAACTATCGAGCCTTTCGCATATATCGAGGGCGATGTTGTTATTGGCGACGACTGCTGGATCGGTCCTCACGCCATCATCTATAACGGAGCACGTCTCGGTAAGGGTAATAAGGTGCACCCAGGTGCTTGTATCGCTTGCTTGCCACAGGATCTTAAGTTCGCTGGCGAGGTGACAACAGCTGTTGTCGGCGACTATAACGATATCCGCGAGTGTGTGACCATCGCACGTGGTACAGCTTCGCGCGGTACAACGGTTGTCGGTGACCACAACTTGCTTATGGCCTATGTTCACGTTGCGCACGACGACGTTGTGGGTAGCCACTGCGTTATTGCCAATCGTGTATCGTTGGCTGGTGAGGTTGAGGTTGGTGACTGGGTTGTTATCGGCGGCCATACGGCTGTTCACCAGTGGATACATATCGGCGACCACGCTATGATTCAGGGCGGTGCGCTCCTTACGCAGGATGTGCCACCCTATATTATCGTAACTAATGGCGAGGCACACTATGCTGGTCTCAATAAGGTGGGCCTTTCGCGTCGTGGCTTCACTCCCGAGCAGATAGAGTCTATCCACAACACTTGCCGCATCCTCTTCCAGAGCGAGCTCAACTACCAGACTGGTTGCGATAAGGCCGAGGCAGAGCTTCCCGAGACTCCCGAGCGTAATAAGCTTATCGAGTTTATCCGCTCATCGAAGCGCGGTGTTATTAAGCAGTATGTTTCTAAGCGATAGGTTTTAGACTATATGATTTTGAGAGTGAATAAAAAGTGTATTTTGTCGTTACGCTTGCCCTCAAAATGCTCATTTACGCTCAGTAAACTCCGCTTTTTCGGGCTTCGCAGGCCTAAAACTACATCTTTTTATTCACTCTCTTAGGTTATGGGGACTGGCTAAGTTACTTTTTAGTCAGCCCCATTTTTTTATTACATAGTCATTACCCCTTTTTTTTATTCTCACAGTCATCCCTACACATATAAAAAGCGCCCGACCCCTAAAGGTCGAGCGCAAGAGAGTTGATTAAGTATTATTAAAGGTTACTTTAGAACTACCTCACCGTTTGCATTCATCTCGTAGCCATCAGCAATGTACTTATTAGCAAATCTTTTAGCAGTTTCATCAGTGTAAGTACCGCCCTTAACTGCCACAGTTCCATTGATATTGTAATTGCTACCATAGCAATCGTTGAATGAACCACCGTTAATTGTCATTGATGTACCAGACTGAACACGGAAACCACCATTGTATATGCCATTGTTGATAACAACAGTAGCAGAATTAGCAGAATCCAACAAGCAAGAGGTCCAAGTATTGCCATTTCCGGGAACGCGGCCATCTTTAATGCCAAAAGTACCATCATTGTATGTTATTACTGTTGTACCGGCAGCCATAACGGTTGAGTTTCCAGAGTTGTTATTGTAGAATGTGCCATCGTTAATTGTAATATTTGCATTCCAACCATAGATAACATGGTAACCGCTTCTGTTACCTGAAATCTCACCACCATTGATAACAACGGTAGCATTAGTCGCATATACACCATTATTTGCTACGACGCCATCAGCTATAGTCATAGAGGCGTTATTCTGATTATTGAGCGAATAGCCTCCGATAGATGTAAATGAACCACCCTTGATATCTGCGATACCATAGTTGAATACAGCAGCACCGCCATTCGTGCCCTTTGCATTTATCACGCCGCTCTCAACGATAAGCTTAGCAGTTGCAACATTCTCTGCACCTTCACCTCCACCATAACCGTTATAGATACCGCGAGCGTTGATAGAGCCACCATCCTTGCTATCCTTGATGATAAGTGTACCGTGGTTGTTGAACGCGTACTTGTTCTCTACATCGCTATGTGAAATAGTCTTGCCATTAAGGTCAAGAGTCACAGATTTGCCCTCGGCAAGAGTTACGGTCTCAGCAACTGTTACATTGCGAAGAAGAGTGATGTTGCCACCAACGTTAAATGCTTCCTGCAATGTAGCATACTCAGTCTCGCCAATCTTTGCAGCAGGGTCAACAACAACAGCCCAACGGCTATTATCCTCAACAACCTTATAACCCTCAGCTACAAATGCTGCGTTTGGCTTGAACTTGTATGAACCACCCTTAATGCTGATTGCTACTGCACGGCCATTAGCATTTGTTCCACTCCAGTTGTATACATCTGCGTAGTCACCTGCGAAATCGCCACCATTAATTGTTAGGTTAGCACCATAAATTGCGCAGATACCACCGCCACCAGCAGCGCTCATATTTATATCGCTAATCTTCTGGAATGTACCACCATTGATAGTAGCATCTACATTAGAGAAATATGCAATATGTGATGTCTTACCCTGTACACCAGTCATCTTATATGTACCGCCATTAATCACAACAGAACCGTTTGTGCCGTATGCGTTAACACAGCCAAATGTGGCATTAACAGTTACATTGTTAATAACAAGACTGCTGTTTTTATCATAGCTATAAATAGGGTAGCTTGAACCACCGTTGATAGTACCACCGTTGATAGTTAGAGTACCGCCCTGACTGTTGAGGAATACATATGTACCACTCTCTGTCGCGTTAAATGTGCCATTTTCAACTGTTGTATTACCTGTTTCACAGTAAACAATACCGTTAATAGTACCATTGCCATCAATCTTAAGTGTGCCATAGTTCTCGATAGCATACTCAGTAGCAGTAATAGTCTTGCCATTGAGGTCGAGAGTTGCAACCTTACCCTCATTGAGAACTACACACGACTTCAATGTGACGTCACCAATAAGCTGGATAGTGCCATTGTCCACAGCATCAAAAGCCTTCTGCAATGATCTATACTCTACCTCACCAATCTTTGCAATAACATCCTTTAGTTCAAGAGAGTAAACACCGTTATTCTCAACTACATTGTAGTCATCATCAACAAACTCAGAAGGATCAACAGTAAATGTACCGCTAGTGATATTGAATACCTTAGAGTTAAGTTCGCTACCACTCCAGTTTTTCAATGCGATAGCACCATTGAAGTGACCGCCCTTGATGTAACCATTCATCTCGTCTACATCAGCACCGAAACCGAGAAGACGAACTGAGCAATTAGTGTATGTGTCTGCGTTGAATGTACCGCCATTGATAGTCAAAGTACCCTTGTTTGCTGCAGCATTTGGAGTCTGGAAGTCGATAGAGCCGTTGAATGTACCGCCGTTGATTGTTATGATTGTGTCGTCGTCAGTTGTACACCAGATACGCATTGAGCTGTAGTTAGCATTGTTTGTGAATGTACCACCGTTGATTGTCAATACACCATAGTTATCAATAGGATGTGGGAAGCCATTAGATGCAACTGTCGCGGAGCTATTGTTCTCGATAGTACCGCCATTGATAGTCAACACACCTGTGTTCCAGATAGTGTTAGAAGCATAGTTACCACCGTTACCATTGTCACCATATACAATCTTACCGCTCTTGTTTGCAGAGCTATCCTCGATAGTAAGAGTGCCCTTATTGTCAATCATAGAGTAAGCACCTGTCTGCTCCTTAGACTGGCTGATTGTGTAGCCCTTAAGATCAAGAACTACCTCCTTGCCAGCAGGGATAAGCAAGCCGTAAGTGGACTCACCTGCGCGTGTTGACAATGTGCTTGCACCAAAAAGGTCACTGAGGTCGATATTGCCACCAAGAACGATGTGAGTCTCATCGCCATTTGGCGCTGGATTGTTAATAACCTCCTGAAGGTCTGCCGCAGTGCTAACCTCTACATACTCTATATCTTCTCCTGGCTGAACGAAGCCATCCTCAACATCAACCTTTATGTTGCTACCATCAGTAAGGATGTTACCCTTGATAGTAGTCACCTTGTTGCGATACAATGGAATATCAGTGTTGAAGTTAGTAGATGTCTCCTTACCATTGCTGAATGTTGCTGTCAAGTCGAACTGAATAGTTCCGTTCACTGTACCAAAGAGGTAGTCTGCAAGAAGAGTTAAATCAGTCTGATTAGTTTCAGTATACACATTTGGAACATACTCGAATGCACCGAGATCCTCAGCTGTATTTGCTTCCGCTGTAAGAGCATTGAAACCAGTATAAACCTTTGTGCGATAATCAACAGAAACATTTGTAGTTGTCACATCGCCAAGATTCTTGAGAACCTCAACATCGGTTGTTACTACGCGAAGCTTTGCGAATGGGCGCACAAGAGGAATTGTAATGTTAGATGCGCTGCTATATGAATCCTCAAGATACTTACCTGTGTATGCATCACGAGCCTCATTCATAGCTACCCACTCACCTTTAACTGAAACAGCCTTCAAACCGTTCGCAGTCTTTGTGTTGTAGTAGAGGTCAATTTCCTGCTCTACACCATCTACATATGCAACTGAGCCCTGATCTACGAAGTCGGCCCAAGCAACGAATGTGTAAGGGTAACCAGGGATAAGGCGTACATCAAATGCAGTAGATTTAGAGTTATCCTCCACATTTACCATACGCTTAATACGATTCTCGCCGTCGTAAATCTCAAGGATGTAACGAATGTCATACTCATTAACGAGATTTACATTCTTAAAGCCGCTGTCAGCGCTGTTTGCACGGGTTGTCTCGGGAAGCGATACGCTAATGGTGGTTTCCTGCTCACCATCAACTATTACGTCCAAGCCCGCTTGGTCTTTCTGACACGATACCATACCGAGTATCAGTGCCGTAATTGCTAAAAATCTTGCTTTCATTTTTTATAAATTTAGTTGAAAAAAAAGTATGTTTCCTCTATTTTTTCAATGTGTCGCTTGGCATATTGTAGAGTGTCGATTCTTGAGGCATCGTGCCGCAAATGCAAATTTTATTCCATTATGCCAAATGAGTGATATGTGGGCGATAAATATCTGCACACCAACAAGTTGCAATGCGCAGAGGGTGTATTAAAGCCTATAACATTGGTTAATCTGCTCTATGCTAAACCCAATATATCAATACAAAAGTACAAAACATTGCGCCAATATCCAAATTTTACTAATTAAAATTTACCCCATAGGGTGCAAAAACAATGAATTGTCTATTTGGTGTTGTGATAATGTATTATATTCAAAAAAAATGAGGTTGCCCCAATAGGACAACCTCGAACACTTTAAGAGAAAATCTCTTACTCCTCCTGGCGGTAAGTGTGCTCAACGTAGATAGCACGCTGCATAGCCTCACGCTTTGCGATTGAAGGCTTTGTGAAGTACTGACGGCGACGAAGCTCCTTCAATACACCAGTACGCTCATACTTTCTCTTAAACTTCTTGAGGGCACGCTCGATGTTCTCACCCTCCTTAACAGGCATAATAATCATTGCTCTATACTTTTTTTAATTTCAAATAGTCTTTTTCTTTTAATTGTTGCCCAGCCTTCGGCTTGGGACTTTTGCACCTTCGTGCGCCTTATTTCTCTTTGACCACCTTGTGGCTGCCGAGAGAGAACCGCTAAATCTACTCGGGGTTTGTACCAAAATCGAGATAGGGAGCAATACGCTGTGCCTCCTCCTTGGTGAATATGTTAGATTCAATCATCTCTTCTATGGTACTCCAACCTCCTTTCAATTCTCTGTGGTTAATAATTCGCCGAAGCATTCGGTTCGTGATATACGGATGAACCTCCAACGCTTTTAGGCCCGCAAAGTTAATACATATTTTTTTAATTCGTGCACTATCACACCAAATTTGTTGCGAAATTATGCGAAAATTCTCGGGCGTAACCACTTTAAGCTCCGAAATCTGCTCTACGGAGTAGTAGCCACCAAGCAATTCGCGGTAACGCAAGATGTGCATAACGCTCTTCTCACCAATGCCACGCACTCGTCGAAGCATCGCCGAGTCGGCACTATTCACATCTATAGGGAAGGTTACGCGCTCACTCTGGTAACTCATCACGGTGTCGCGTTCGGGGAAGATGAGGTATGGCTCGAGCCATTCGGCGCGCTCTGCACCTACAGCATAACACTCTGCGAACTCCTCCAGTGAGCGGTAGCCGCCAATCATATCGCGATAGCGGATTATGAGCTCTGCCTCGCGCAGCGAGAAGCCTATGGCGTGGAGGTAGTGAGTAGTGACAGTGTCAAGACTGAAGGTCGAAGGATTGATAGTAGCACGTTCTGTACTTCGCGACTCTCGTGGTTTAGAGCTTGTAGTGTCGCGCACGATGCGGTAGGCCGTACCTATATTAATATATGGCTCGAGGAGGAAATACAACGAGTCGGTCATACCGTAGCACAGCGCTACATCCTCTCTTATGCGGAACACCTTGCCCGACTCGCGCCACCTGATAAGGCTCACGGCAATATTACGCGGAACGCCAGCCTCGAGCATAGTGCGGTAGTCGGCCTCGTTGGGGTCGAAACTTTTGAATTGTGGGGTGGGTGGTGTTGGCTCTGTGGCAGGGACTATGGTGTCGCACTCGGCAATCGGCTCTGTGGCCTCTTGCACGACACTCTCATAGCGGTGTGCTGGTTTGAGTATCAGCACCAGCGTCACAGCGATGATAATGAGCGGTATGAGTAGCACCACACCGCGGATATTCTCCTCTGTGCTTCCTCTCATACTACCACTCGGCGCCATCCGAGAGCCACAACTTACGATAGCGGCGCGATGGCGACTCGACCATCTCACCGAGGTTATACTCCGCCCATCTGTCGTTCACAAGGTGGATAGTCTCGGGGTGCGATGTCACCACATTTGGGAAGCGTCGAGGGTTATCTCCATAGCCTGGACGCTTCGAGCGTGCATCGATGATGACTACGCCTTTGCTAATGCGTATGTCGCGCTTGGGGTCGACATTTGCCGCTGCAAGCCACAGCAGATCACCGCCGCGCATATTTCCAGCAGCACCGTGGTCGAAGAGTGCCACATACTTTATATCTCGGATATTGTTCTTCTCGAGGTATGCTTCGACATCGATCTTCTCGCGCCACTCCCTCTCTGCATAGAGCACCAGAAGGCCGAGTTCGCGACAATATTCGGTGTTGAATAGCAATACGCCACCCTCGGGTTGTGCTGTGCGCGGAGGGTCGAACACTCTCTTTGTTGCCTCGGTCGATATATCCGTAAGGTCGATAGCGAGTTTCGAGCCGTAGCCCGTAGTTGGAGTTGTGTGGTCGAGTACGTCGAGCACGCCCTCCGACCAGATGAGATTTCGCTCGGGGTCGAGGCCACGCAGCAGTGCGAATACCTCCTCGCGCGAACGAATGTTGCACTCCGAAGGAGCGATGACCATATATTTATTGAACATCATCTGTCCTGCGCCCCACAAGCCTTGTGCAACCTTGTTGGCTTGGCCCAGATATCGTTTCTCGATAGAGACGAGTGCGAGGTTGTGAGCTGTACCCTCCATAGGCATATAGAGGTCGCGCACCTCGGGCTGTATCGCAAGACGTATAGGTGCGAGGAATATGGTCTCGGTGGCCTTCGCAATGTAGGCATCCTCCATAGGCGGCACGCCTACGATTGTAGCAGGGTACACCGCATCGCGGCGCATAGTTATTGCCTCGACGTGGAATCGTGGGTAGAGGTCTGTGAGTGAGTAGAAACCTGTGTGGTCGCCAAAAGCTCCCTCTACAGCGAGCTCCTCGGCAGGGTCGACATAGCCCTCGAGGATGATATCGCAGTCGGCAGGCACCCAAATGTCGTTGGTCAGACACTTTACCATCTTCACAGGTTGGCGACGGAGCATACCTGCCAGGAGCATCTCGTCCATATTGTCGGGCATAGGAGCTGTTGCCGAGTAGGTGTACACTGGGTCTCCGCCCAGGGCAACACTCACCGGCATACGCTCACCACGCTGCTTGTAGCCCAGGTAGTGGCGCGCACCCGTCTTATGACGATGCCAGTGCATACCCGTAGTGCGCTTGTCGAAGATCTGCATTCGATACATTCCCATATTAGGGATACCCGTCTCGGGATCTTTTGTGCAGACCATAGGCAGGGTGATAAACGGACCGCCGTCGGCTGGCCACGATGTGAGTATCGGGAGTTTGCCGAGGTCGACATCCTCGCCTTGCCATACCACCTCCTGACACTCGCCTCGGCCAGATATCTTGCGCGGAAACCACTTCGCCACATCCTGCAGCAGAGGTAGCATTCGCAGCTTGTCCATAAGGCTATTCTTCGGACTCATCGCGCTCTTGAGCATCGTGTCGATGCGCTTGGCGATATCCTCCATGCTATCTACGCCGAGGGCCATAGCCATACGCTTGTCCGAGCCCATCATATTCATCAGCACCGGAAACTCCGTGCCACTATTCTCAAACAAGAGTGCCTTGCCGCCACCCTCCATCTTGGATACTCGGTCGGCAATCTCGGCCATCTCGAAGCGGCAGTCTACGCGCGCCGTAATGCGCTGTAGCTCGCCTGCGGCCTCCAACTTCGATATATATTCGCGTAGCCTCATAGATAAACGTAATTCCTTGTTGTCTATAACTTGATGTCGTAGAGCTGGATAACGCCCTCCAATCTGCCTTGGGCAGTGGTCACAAGCAACGAGTTGATCTTCTTCTCGGTCATCAGTTTCTCGGCCTCGATAAGTTTCTGCGATGCAGCGATACACTTTGGACTGCGTGTTGCGATGTCCATAGCCTTAATGTTGAAGAACTCGGCACGATAGCGCTCCATAGCTCGGCGCACATCGCCATCTGTCACGATACCCAATATCTCCTCGCCATCGCAGATGACAATAAGTCCGAGACCGCCCTTGCTGATGCGGTGAATCATCTCGGTAGCTGTGCAGTCGGGTGCCACAACTGGCAAATCCTCCTTGCGCATAACGTGGCCTACGGTCATAAGCAGACGACGGCCGAGGCTGCCACCCGGGTGAAGACGTGCAAAGTCCATAGCCGTAAACTCGCGTGCGCGCATTAGAGCCGTAGCGAGTGCATCACCCATAGCGAGCTGTGCTGTGGTCGACGATGTGGGGGCAAGACGCAGTATACAAGCCTCCTCGCGCACCATAATGTCGAGGTGGACATCGGCGTTGCGCGCAAGAGACGACTGTGGCTTACCGGTCATTGCGATAAGTCGGTTGCCATTCTCGTGAACGAATGGTATAATCTTGAGAATTTCATCCGTTTCACCCGAGTACGATAGTGCGAGCACGACATCCTCTTTGGATATCATACCCAGATCGCCGTGAAATGCCTCGGCAGGGTGGAGGAAGAAGCTCGGTGTACCAGTACTTGCTAACGTAGCAGCAATCTTGCAGGCGATATGTCCCGACTTGCCCATACCAGTTACGATGAGCTTACCGCGACAGTTGAGGATGATATCTACGGCGCGGAGAAACTCCTCGCCCAGCGAATTCTCCAATGCTGCGAGGGCTTGAGCCTCGGCGTGTACGGTGTTGCGTGCTGTGATGAGCAACTCGTCTGTTGTAGCTTTCATAATCGCGGTGGTTATATGAGTGAGGCAACAACCTTCTCCAAGTCGTTAAGATATAGCATATTCGGGCCGTCGCTGAGGGCCTTGTCTGGATCGGGGTGTACCTCGAAGAAGTAGCCGTTGGCGCCAAATGCCTTTGCGGCGAGAGCCATAGCAGGTACAAACTCGCGGTTACCGCCAGTCTTGCCTCCAGCAGCACCAGGACGCTGTACAGAGTGTGTGCAGTCCATAACCACGGTTGAGGCTATATGTCGCATATCGTCGATATTGCGGAAGTCGACAACGAGGTTGTTGTAGCCATACATATTGCCTCGCTCGGTGAGCCATACCTCCTTTGCGCCCGACTCCATAGCCTTTTCGTAGGGGTAGCGCATATCTACGCCCGAGAGGAATTGGGCCTTTTTGATGTTAACCGTTTTGCCAGTGCGTGCCGCAGCTACGAGTAGGTCGGTCTGGCGGCAGAGGAAAGCTGGAATCTGCACCACGTCGACAACCTGACCAACAGGCTCTGCCTGCCAGGCCTCGTGGATATCGGTGATGAGCTTGAGTCCATATTTCGAACCTATGTCCGAGAGCATCTGCAAACCGCGCTCCATACCCAAACCGCGGTATGAGCAGAGCGATGTGCGATTGGCCTTGTCGAATGAGGCCTTAAAAATGATGTCTGTGCCGAGCTTCGCGTTTATCGCCACAAGTGTTTCGGCAACACTCTCGAGAAGCTCCTGCGACTCGATGACACAAGGTCCGGCAATAATCTTTGGAAGGTTCATAGCTTTAAGTATTAGGTTTTGTTAGGTCATTACTATTTTGCGTTATAACGATGCCAGGTAGGCCTCGGCACGCTCCAGATCTTCGGGTGTGTCGATGCCTATGGTCTCGATGTTGGTTATACCCACGCCTATGCGGTAGCCATTCTCCAGCCAGCGCAACTGCTCGAGCTTCTCGCTAATCTCCAGTGATGACTGCTCGAGGGAGGTTACCTCGCCGAGTGTCTTGGAACGGAAGGCATACATACCGATATGCTTGTAGTAGGTGTGGTTCTTGAGCCACTCCGAGCTATCTACGCCACGCTGGTAGGGAATCACCGAGCGCGAGAAGTAGATGGCACGCATATCCTTGCTAATCACAACCTTCGGAGTGTTGGGGTTTTGCAGCGCCTCGATGCTGTCTGTAGGTTGGAAGGGTTTTACAAGAGTGGCAATGTCGACACTCTCGTCCTCGAAGCAGGCTACAAGCGAGTCAATCTGCTCGCGCTGAATAAATGGCTCGTCGCCCTGTACGTTGATGACGATATCGTACTCGCCACCCACCTTCTGCAACGCCTCATAGCAGCGATCTGTACCGCTGTTGTGCTCCGTTGAGGTGAGTACTACGCGACCGCCAAAGGCCTCGACAACCGAGGCTATGCGCTCGTCATCCGTAGCTACAACCACATCTTCTACTGCCTCTGCAACACGGCGATATACTCGCTCGATGATGGTTTTGCCCCCAAGCATAGCCAGAGGCTTTGCTGGAAAGCGCGTTGAGGCGTAGCGCGCTGGAATAATTGCCAAACACTTCATAACGCAGTTTATATTTTATTTGAGTGCCAAACGAAGCACCTCGTCGTTAGTATTTACGTAGTGGAATACCAGACCCTCGCGATACTCCTCCTTGATCTCCTCGATATCCTTGCGGTTCTCCTCCGAGAGGATGAGTTCGGTGATGCCTGCGCGCTTGGCTGCGAGAATCTTCTCGCGGATGCCGCCAACGGCTGTAACACGACCGCGGAGCGTAGTCTCGCCTGTCATAGCTATGCGCTCCTTAACCTCACGCTTGGTATATGTCGATGCGATAGATGTCACCATAGTGATACCTGCAGAAGGGCCATCCTTTGGGATAGCACCATCGGGTACGTGGATGTTGAGATCCCACTCCTCGAACATCTTGCGGTCGATGCCCAGCTCCTCGTGGTGAGCCATAACCCACTCGTAGGCGATGGTTGCCGACTCCTTCATAACGTCGCCAAGGCTACCCGTAAGCGAGAGCTTGCCCTTACCTGGTGTGAGCAACGACTCGATATAGAGAATGTCGCCACCCACCTCGGTCCACGCCAGGCCTGTAACAACACCACGCATACCTGCGATGTCATAGCGGTCGTTCTTGAACTTTGGCTTACCCAAAATTGGCTCCAGAGCCTCGGGTGTTACACACTTGTCGTAACTCTCCTCAAGAGCAATAGTCTTGGCGCGGTTGCGCGCAATCTTTGCGATATGCTTATCCAGACCGCGCACACCCGACTCGCGAGTGTAGTCCTCGATGATGCGCACTACGGCCTCGTTGTTGAGCTCGAGCTCGCCCTCGGGAATGCCGTGAGCCTCACTCTGCTTCTTGATGAGGTGGTTTTGTGCAATATGCACCTTATCCTCGAGGATGTAGCCAGGGATGTTGATCATCTCCATACGGTCACGCAACGCAGCCGAAATGTTGCCCACGTTGTTTGCCGTAGCGATGAACAGTACCTTCGAGAGGTCGTACTCCGTATCGAGGTAGTTGTCGTGGAATGTGGTGTTCTGCTCTGGGTCGAGCACTTCGAGCAGTGCGCTCGATGGGTCGCCGTGGTTCGAGCGTGACACCTTGTCTATCTCGTCGAGGATGATTACGGGGTTAGAGGCTCCGCAACGCTTGATAGTCTCGATGATACGGCCAGGCATAGCTCCGATATATGTGCGGCGGTGACCACGAATCTCCGACTCGTCGTGCAGACCACCGAGCGAGATGCGGCCAAACTTGCGGCCCATAGCCTCGGCAACTGATCGGCCCAAAGATGTCTTACCAACGCCTGGAGGGCCATAGAGGCAGAGGATAGGAGACTTCAAATCGCCCTTGAGCTTGATGACGGCAAGGTGCTCGATCAATCGCTCCTTAACCTCGTCCAGACCGAAGTGATCCTTGTCGAGTTGCTCGCGTACGGCCTTTAGGTCGAGCTTATCCTCAGTCATCTCCTCCCAGGGGAGGTCGAGCATAAGCTGCAGATAGTTGATCTGCACCGAGTACTCGGCGATAGCAGGGTTAAGTCTCTCGAGCTTTGTGACCTCCTTCTCGAAGAGCTCTGCTGTGCTCTTCGACCACTTCTTGCTCTTGGCAGCCTCGCGCAAACGATCTACGTCGGCATCTACGCCATCGCCCAGCTCATCCTGGATGACGCGCATCTGCTGCTGGAGATAGTAGTCGCGCTGCTGCTTGTCAATATCCTGCTTAACCTTGTTCTGTATGTCGTTCTTGAGCTCGGCGAGTTGCTGCTCACGCACCAAAATCTCGAGCAGACAGCGTGCGCGTGCCAAAAGACCTGGCGCCTCGAGCAGACGCTGGCGGTCATCGTCGCTTAACTCCATATTCGAGCTGATGAAGTTGATAGTCGCGCGATTAGAGTCGAGATTCTTGATGGCGAATACCGCCTCCTTGGGCATTGCTGCCGAGATGTTGATGAGGTTGAGTGTGACCTCGCGGATAGAGTCTACCAGTGCCTTGAACTCGACGTTCTTTGGGTCGGGTGTAGTCTCCTTCACTGTAGTTACCGTAGCCTTGAAGTAGGGCTGTGTGGTGATATACTCGCCAACCTCGATCTTCTCCAAACCCGAGAGGATCACTGTGAGGTTGCCGTTGGGCATCTCCAGAATCTTGAGGATGCGTGCTGCCGTACCAACCTTGTGCATATCGTCTGGCTGGGGGTCTTCAACCTCGCTGTCTACCTGTAACACTGCGCCGAGCAAACCGTCAGCAGCCTCTACTGCGCGTACCAATGCGATAGACTTGGCACGACCCACCGTGATAGGTGTTACAGAACCAGGGAAAATCACAGAACTGCGCAATGTGAGTATGGGCAACACCTCGGGGAGCTTGACATCCTCGACAACGTCGTCGCTGCCCGAGATGATGGGAATAACCTGGTGTTTGCCATCAAAAAGCTCGGGGACGAGTCCCATCTCATCGAAATCCTTATCTTTTTTCTTACTCATATCTTGGTTTTACTTAATTTCGTTTTCCTAAATAACGCGCAAATATAGTATTTATTTCGTAGAAATAATAGTAATTGCTGCTTTATTTAATAACATCTTATGCACAGATGTTCCAAATGCGATATTATAAAGATGCCAAAACGGGTATGACCGAGCATCGCAAATGCCCTTGTCATACCCGTGTGCAGTTCGTTGGTTTGTGCTAAATATGCTCCTCGCCGATGGAGTATTTCACATCTTCGATAAAGCTCTTGATGCTCTGCTCCTCGCTGCGTGGACAGATCATCAGAACATCGGCCGTATCGACGACTATATAGTCCTTTAATCCGCTGATTATCGCAACCTTATCATTTGGCATAGAGATGAGCGAATTGCGTGTGTCGTAGAGCTTTATCTTCTCGCCGTTGGTGGCATTAGCATACTTGTCTTTGCGCGATTGCTGATATACTGAGCCCCACGTGCCGACGTCGCTCCAGCCAAAATCGCCACTGTGAACATATACATTTTCGGCCTTCTCCATTACACCGTAGTCTATCGATATAGGCTTGCACTCCGCGAATACGCGCTCGATGGCCTGCTCCTCCTGCTCGCTGCCGAGAAGTGATTCGATGTTGCTGAACATAGCATAGTGCTCGGGGAGGTGCTCCTTGAAGGCGTCGATAATGGAGTTGACTCTCCAGATGAATATTCCGGAGTTCCACAAAAATTCGCCACACTCCAAAAATGCCTGTGCCATCTCGATGTTGGGTTTCTCAGTAAAGCACTTCACTTTGCTTATGGTGTCGTTGCTCATTTTCTGGATATAACCATACCCTGTTTCGGGGCGCGATGGCTCGATACCGATGGTCATCAGTGCATCCTCCTTGTCGATAAAATTGCAGCAGTTATTGATGATCTTCAGGAACTCATCCTCGTTGAGTATTAGGTGGTCAGCTGGAGATACGATCATCATTGCCTCTGGGTCGATGCGGTGAAGCGTATGTGCTGCATAGGCGATGCAGGGTGCCGTATTTCGGCCGATTGGCTCGCACAATATCTGGCTTGCCTTGAGTTCGGGGATATGCTCTAAAACGAGCGATTTATAGCGTCTGTTCGTAACTACTATAAAGTTCTCATTTGGAATAATTTTAGAAAATCTTTCGTATGTATGTCGGATGAACGACTTGCCCGTTCCAAGTATGTCTAAAAACTGTTTGGGGCACGACTGTCGACTCTTGGGCCAGAAACGTGTGCCGATGCCACCTGCCATTATGACACAATATTTGCTACTTGCCATATGTTTTTAACGCTTTAAATTTAATAAATTTACACAAAGATAAAATTTTTTTGTATCTTTGCAAAATGTTTTGAGGTCTTTTATTTGAATAATTACCTCGAAATACAATGCAAGGAAACGAGTAATAGTATGAATATCAGATTGTTTACACTGCCCAATCTCCTCACGCTGGCAAACCTTTTGTCGGGAGCTGCTGCTGTGATTGCCGTACTTGTACACCACTCCTACGAGACAGCTTTGTGGCTCATTGTGGCTGCTGCGGTCTTCGATTTCTTCGATGGCTTCGCTGCACGTCTTCTCAAACAGACATCACCTCTTGGTGTGGAACTCGATTCGTTGGCTGACGATATCTCGTTTGGCTTGGTACCTGCTGTGATGATGTTCGACATATTCTACCATTCGCAGTCGCTTTATGGCCTCTGCCCAGAGTTTATGTCCTATGCCGGCTATGCCACACTTCTTATCGCTGCATTCTCGGCATTGCGTCTGGCACGTTTCAATATCGATACTACGCAGAGCCTCGAGTTTCGAGGTCTGCCTACGCCAGCCAATGCGCTGATGATAGCCTCACTCGCACTGCTTGTCGAGCAGGGCAGGGTGGTTCTCACACAGGAGCACGTGCTTGTAATAAGTATCGCTGCTTCGCTCCTGCTTGTAAGTCCAATCCGTATGTTCGCCCTCAAGTTTAAGGGCTTTGGCATTCGTGGTAATGAGCTTCGCTATGGCTTTATGCTTATTGCGTTGTTGCTCGTTATCCTAATTCCGACATACTCAATCCTTGCAATAATCGTTCTATACATTGTGCTCTCGACTGTGCGCTGGATATTTGTTAAGAAGAGTGCCGAGGGTAAGGAGTAATCGAAGAGATTTTTAAGAAATGAGAGTGATGCGTATGATACGATGGATTGCGATTGTGGTTGTGGCAATGCTGCTTCCGCAATTGTCGTATGCCCAGATCGACGCTGCTGCTTTGGCGCGCTCTCAACGAAATAATGGCGGTACCGACATCTATGGAAACCCAACAGGGCAGAACGGTTTTGGTGCCGATGGTATGCCTCTTGCCGATGGCGAGATGGGTGCTGAAGGCGAGACTGCCGATTCGACCGAAACAAAGAAGAAGAGAGAGCGCAAGCCTCTTGAGTCATACTATTTCAGCGATACGGTGCGAGCACTGTCCAACTGGAAGTGGAGTGTCGATCCCGACTACAACCGCGTAAACATCAAGCCTCTCGATACCACACTCTCGGACTGGCGTATCGACTATGTCTTCTATCGCGAAGGTGTCGGTGATATGGCGTTGGGTGGCCTCGGTCAGTCGTCGCAGCCAGTCAACTGGTTTGATCGCCGCCAAGACCCCGACTTCACGTTCGCACGCAGCTACGATGCCTACACAGCACGTCTTGATAATGTTCCGTTCTACAATAGCAAGAAGCCTCTGACTAACCTTACCTATTTGGAGTCGGGTCAGAAACGCTATCGCGAGGAGCACCTCGAGATTACGCACTCGCAGAACATCACACCTTCGATGTCGGCAAATGTGCAGTACAAGGCGCGTAGTACGATGGGTCTCTACGATTGGCAGCGCACGAAGAATCACGCCCTCTCGGTGGGTTATGCTTATACGGGAAAGCGCTACTCGATTCACGCGGCCTATATGAACAATACGGTGCAGACTCGCGAGAACGGTGGTGTCGTAGGTAAGTGGGCTATTGCCGATACGGTCTTCGAGATGCCTTCGGGTGTGCCTATGCGTCTGGCATCGGCAGAGGCTGAAAACCACTACCGTAACAACGCCTTCTTCGTAAAGCAGGCGTATGCGATACCGCTCGAGCGCGTTACGGAGTATGACTTCTCGCTGGCTGACCTATCGGCAGTATTCATCGGTCATCAGTTCGAGTTTAATACCTGGTCGAAGGTATATACCGACAAGCGTGCAACGTATACAAACGAGCGAGGTCAGTATGACGATAAGGGTAATTATACGCCTACGACCCACGAATACTACGAGAACTGGTATATCGACCCCAAGACCACGCGAGATTCAATCAGCGAGAGGTTGATATCCAATAAGCTCTATGTGCAGATTCAGCCGTGGGATCGCAATGGTGCAGTAAGTACGATTGATGCGGGTGTAGGTCTCGACCTGCATACCTACTCATATCTCAATTTAGAGAACTACATAGCTGGTAAAATGACACGCGACCATCGCACATCGTGGTATGCCTACGGTGCGACAGGAGGACACATCAAGCGCTATGCCGACTGGGGAGTCGATGTTAAGTACTACCCGTCGGGCTATCGAGGCGGAGATCTCTCTGTGGGTGCTGATATCACCCTGAGGGCATATATCCGCGAACATCCCCTGATTCTCAGCGGTAAGTTCCGTCAGGAGCTCCGCTCTCCAGGCTACTGGGAGGAGAATCTATTCTCAAACCACTATGCGTGGTTTAACTCTTTTGGTAAAGAGTCTGAGACTCGTTTCGAGGTGAACTTCTCAGTTCCGGGTATAGCCTTGGAGGTGGGAGCTTGGCAAGGTGTTATGAGTAATATGATATACTACGACGCCAACAGCCGCGTATCTCAACATTCGGATGCTGTGAGCCTCACGAGTCTGTATGCACGCAAGGATTTCCGCATTGCGGGATTCCATTTGGATCACAGGGCATTGGTACAATTCACGTCCAATGAGAGCGTTCTTCCCGTACCACTGTTGAGTGCCTACCTCTCGTACTACTACGAGTTCTGGGTGGTGCGCGACGTGTTGCGTGTGCAGGTTGGCTTCGACGGCCGTTTCAATACGGCGTACTATGCGCCGAGCTACAATCCTGCACTCTCGGTCTTCTTCAATCAGCGCGATGTTAAGGTGGGCAACTACCCATACCTCGATGCGTTTGTGTCGGCCAAGTGGAAGCGAATGCGCATTCTGCTGAAGCTCCAGCACTTGAACCAGAACCTATTTGGTAATGGTGAGTACTTCCAGGTGGCTCATTATCCGCTTAATCCGCGAATGTTCAAGTTTGGTATCTCGTGGTCGTTCTACGACTAAAGATGAGTATTGTACTGTGATAGCAGCCCACAAACTGCTAAACAATGTTAAAAAAAGTATCGTTTGTGATTCTTGGCCTGACGACAGTTGCGGCCATTGAGTCAATTAGTGGCACACCTTATGCCTCTGCGGCGCCTGTCTATAAGGCAGGATTGGTGGATGCCCAACTTCAGGTTGATGAGCAGATGGCTGTGACTGTCGAGCTGCCATACATTATCTCTCGCTTCGACAACGTTATGAAGCGTGTCGGTGCAGAACAAGGACAAGATTGGCGACTGATGAGTGCTATAGCATATAGCGAGTCGCGATTTATCGAAAACCTCGTGTCGAGTCAGGGTGCGGCTGGCATTATGCAGATTCGCCCAATTGTCGCTCGTCACTTTAATGTTCCGGTCGATAAGCTAAATGATACAGAGACCAACATACGTCTTGCAAGTATGTTGCTCGGTGAGCTAGGCAAGATGCTTCGCATCCCTGCTGAGGTATCGAATGACGACCGAATGAAGATTATCCTCGCGAGTTACAACGCTGGTGTAGGCCACGTTCAGGATGCACGACGCCTTGCGCGTGCCGAGGGTGCTAATCCCAACTCGTGGGCTGATGTCAGTCGCTACCTGCGTCTCAAGGCCGATCCTACCTATTATAATAAGGAGGAGGTGCGCTATGGTCGTTTTACAGGCAGCGGACAGACACTTTCGTATGTGGAAGAGGTGATGGGAAAGTATCGTCACTATTGCTCCCTAACATAGATTTCTAACGATAACGGGTCGATTGCGACCACGATATAGAGTAGCAACAATGGGTTGTATGCAGAGTACCACCCGTTGTTGCTGTTTTTGTTTTGCGAATAGGCCTCTGCCAGGTACCATTCATTACAACATCGCTACAAAAATGGCTGCTCACCGCAGCGAACAGCCCTATCTATAAATATGTTACTCGTGTTAGCTTACCACATTGGCATTTACCTTAACGTAGTTGTAGCCCATCTTGCGGAGCTGTACGGAAACGCCAATCTCGAACATAACCTTTGTGGTGCGTGCAAAGATGTGGAATGCCATAACGCTCTGCGCCTCGATACCCTCCTTACGGATTAGTGACTGTGCCCACTCAGCTGTTGTGCGCACCATATCCTCGAGTTTCTCTGCCTCGGGGGTGTTGAGAGGTGTGGTGAGCAATATCTCGGTGATATACTCATCCATACAGTCGAAGCCACGTGGCTCGGTGAGCATCTTGTGGATATCCTCTACGCCCTCGTAGCGCTTCCACTCCTTGTCCCATAGCACCGCGGCTGCCATACCCTCGTACATAGCCCAGGCAATAGCTACGAGCGGATACTTGGCAATCTCTGGCACAGCATCGGCCATATATGATGGAGCGGCAGCACGCCACTTCTCGTTAAGCTCCTCTACCTCGAGGAGGCGACCTTCAAGAAGTTTACGCTCTGTTAGACGCTCAACGATGGTCTTGCGCAGCTGCTCCTCGTAGCGGTTCAATACTTCGTGTTGTTGTTCTGTCATCGTATCTTATCTCTTTGTTTTCTTTTTACGTACCGACCATCCGAAATGTCCAATCATCTCGCCCAGACGGAAATACTCGCCGTGCGAATAGACTATAGGACGAGCCTTGTCGAGAGAGAATTTGCCACTCTCGGGGTCGATAAATCGCTCGTCAGCCTCAATGCCTACCACGTCGGCGATAAACATATCGTGCGAGCCGAGCTCCACGACCTGTCTCACTTTGCAGCAAATCGACAGAGGTGATTCGCCTACGAGTGGCGCTGCAACGTGGTCGTTGGTCATAGGTGTGAGACCCATCGCCTCCCACTTGTTAACCTCGCGTCCCGATTTCACGCCGCACCAATCTGTGGCGCGTGCTATCTGCTCGGTTGTGAGGTTGATGACAAACTCGCCAGTACGGCGGATTATGTCGTAGGAGTGGCGCTCCTTGCGTACCGATATGTAGCACATCGGAGGGTTGGTGCACACTGTGCCAGTCCAGGCTATGGTGAGGAGGTTGTACTCCTCGGGTGTCGAGCCACAGCTCACCAGTACCGCTGGAAGCGGATAGATAAGCGTGCCGGGCTTCCACGACTGTTTCTTAAACTCCTTATCCGTCATATCCTGTATCCTCCAAAAGATTAGGCTGTAGTGCTGCGGCTACGGCAAGCTCGTCGCAGCGGTTATTCTCTACTGTCGAGGCGTGGCCCTTGACCCAAACGAAGCGCACGTTGTGGCGGCGATAGACTCTCAAGAAACGCATCCACAAATCGGGGTTCTTCTTGCCAGCAAAGCCCTTGCGCTCCCAGCCAAATACCCAGCGCTGGTTAACGGCCTCGACAACATACTTCGAATCGGAGTATAGCGTAACATTCGAGCCGTCGTACTTAAGGGCCTCCAGCGCTACGCATACGCCCAACAGCTCCATACGGTTGTTGGTCGTGAGACGATAGCCTGCCGAAAGCTCCTTACGGTATGGTCCCGAGAGCATTACGACACCATAGCCGCCCGGACCAGGGTTACCCCTGGCCGAGCCGTCGGTGTATATCGTAATATCTGCCATCGCTGTATCCTCGCTCTTTACTACTGCAATGCAGCCATCTGCTCCTTGATAGCGGCAATTTTTGCCTCGGCATCAGCCTGCTTTGCGCGCTCGTTGGCAACAACCTTCTCGGGCGCAGAGCTTACGAAGCGCTCGTTCGAGAGCTTTTTCATAACGCTTGCAAGGAAGCCCTCGTAGTAGGTCAAATCCTCGCCGAGCTTCTTGAGCTCTGCCTCGCGGTCGATCTTGCCCTCCATAGGGATGAAATACTGCGTAGTCTTGATAATGAAGGCAGCAGCTGTGCTGTCCTTTTCTGTTACAGCCTCAATCTGTTTGAGGTTGCCCATCTTCTCGATAACGGCAGCATACTCTGCTGGGTAGTTCTCGTCAGCGATATAGTTCAATGCCAATGGCTCCTTCTGTGCAATGTTCTTCTGCTTGCGGACGTTGCGAATAGCCGAAATCACCTCCTGTGCGAGTGTGAAACGTGCCAAAATCGACTCGTTAGCCTCGCGCTCTGCAACAGGCTGGCGTGCAATAACGATAGACTTCACCTCTGCCTCTGGCTTCAAGTCCTGCCAGATCTCCTCGGTGATGAATGGCATAAATGGATGCAACATACGCAACAACATATCGAAGTAGTGCTTTGTGCGTGCGATAGTCTGCGCGTCTGCTGGCTGCTGGTATGCTGGCTTAACCATCTCAAGGTACCAACCGCTGAAGTCATCCCAGAACAGGCGGTAAAGCTCGGTGAATGCCTCCGAGATGCGGTACTGCTCCATATCGCGGTCGATGCGTGCTACGCGCTCTGTCATAACCTCGTCAAACCACTCGATAGCCTGGCGACAAGCCTCGCTCTGCTCCAACTTCTCGTCAACCTCCCACATATTGATAAGGCGGTATGCGTTCCAGATCTTGTTGCCAAAGTTACGGCCCTGCTCGCAGAGTGCCTCGTCGAACATAACGTCGTTACCTGCCGATGTCGACATAAGCATAGCTACACGCATACCATCGGCACCATACTTCGCAATGAGGTCGAGTGGATCGGGCGAGTTACCGAGCTGCTTTGACATCTTGCGGCCGAGCTTATCGCGAACGATACCTGTGAAGTATACATTGCCGAATGGCTTCTCGTTACGCCACTCATAGCCTGCCATAATCATACGTGCTACCCAGAAGAAGATGATATCTGGACCAGTCACCAGGTCGTTGGTAGGGTAGTAGTACTCGATCTCAGGGTTGTTAGGATAGCGCAAACCGTCAAATACCGAGATAGGCCACAACCAAGATGAGAACCAAGTGTCGAGAACATCCTCGTCCTGGCGCAAGTCGGCCATCGTAAGCGATGCGTCCTTCTCCTGTGCGAGTGCCAAAGCCTCCTCTGCACTCTCTGCTACCACGTAGCCACCCTTTGGCAAGTAGTATGCAGGGATACGCTGACCCCACCACAACTGACGTGAGATACACCAGTCCTTGATGTTCTCCATCCAGTGGCGGTATGTATTCTTATACTTCGCAGGAACAAACTTGATGATATCCTCCAATACGGCAGTCGTAGCAGGCTTTGCAAGCTCCTCCATCGACAAGAACCACTGCATCGAGAGTTTTGGCTCGATAGCAACACCCGTACGCTCCGAGAAACCAACGTTGTTGGTGTATGGCTCAACCTTCTCCAAGAGGTTGGCTGCTGCGAGGTCGCCCTCGATAACACGGCGGCACTCGAAGCGCTCCATACCAACGTACATACCAACCTTGTCGTTGATAGTGCCATTGTCGTTGAAGATGTCGATAGTCTCAAGGCCAAACTTCTCGCCGAGCATATAGTCGTTAACATCGTGTGCAGGGGTTACCTTCAATGCGCCGGTACCAAACTCGAGGTCTACATACTCATCGCGAATAACAGGAATCGAACGACCTACGAGAGGTACGATAACGCGTGCATCCTCTGCGAGCCACTTGTAGCGCTCGTCGTTAGGGTTAACACACAATGCTGTATCGCCGAGGATAGTCTCTGGACGTGTTGTAGCTACAACGATATACTTGTCCGAGCCCTCGACCTGATAGCGCAAGTAGTAGAGCTTACCCTGTGACTCCTTGTATACAACCTCCTCATCCGAGAGAGCTGTCTGTGCCGATGGATCCCAGTTCACCATACGTACGCCACGATAGATGCGGCCCTTGCGGAAGAGGTCTACGAAGACCTTGATAACGCCTGCCGAGCGAGCCTCATCCATTGTGAAGCAGGTGCGCTCCCAATCGCAAGATGCACCGAGCTTACGGAGCTGCTGGAGGATGATACCTCCGTGCTTCTCCTTCCACTCCCACGCGTGCTTGAGGAACTCCTCGCGAGTGAGCGATGCCTTGTCGATACCCTCGGCCTTGAGCTTTGCTACGACCTTGGCCTCGGTAGCAATTGATGCGTGGTCGGTACCTGGTACCCAGCAAGCATTCTTGCCCTGCATACGTGCACGACGCACCAATACATCCTGCAATGTATTGTTGAGCATATGACCCATATGCAACATACCTGTTACGTTTGGTGGTGGAATCACGATAGTGTAGGGCTCACGCTCGTCTGGCTCTGAATGGAAAAGATTGTTCTCGATCCAGAAGTCATACCACTTCTGCTCGATTGTTTCGGGTAAATACTTGTCTGCTAACTGCATAATCTTATATTTTTGTTATTGTTATCGTCAATCTTAACTATTGAAATTCTTCGCATTATGCACGCGCGTACGTCTCGCATATGCGCAACATTCGACAAAGATATAAATATTTTGCGAAAAAACAAAAATAAGAAGCTGTATAAAAGGCTGCTTTTTCTTCTGCTTGTGCTTAAGATGCTCGCATACGTTTTAGTATGCTACACTTTTTTTGAATTTCACAAGCCTAAAATCAGCTCTTTTATACAGCTCTGTGATTAGCTGAATTAGCGTCGGTTGCTTATTTAGATATGGAACTTCACGCCGAAGAAATATGTGCGTGGAAGTGCTGGACCATAGATGTATGCCGAGTCGCGACCAGCACCAACATCTATATCGTTCTGGTATGAGTCGAGGATATTCTTTACACCCACGTTGACCTCCAATTTGATGATATCGGTGAGCTTGAAGGTGTAGCCAACCTTTAGACCGAGATCCCAGAAGGCTGGGGTTTCGACCTCCGAGTCGGGCATCTCGACACCATTGGGAAGGGTATATGCGCTATGCTGCACAAGCATTCGGCCCGTATATGTTCCGAATAACGATGCGGTGAGCTGACGTGTGATATAGTAGTTGGCATTGAGATATCCGTAGTGGTCGGGTGAGCGGAACATACGGCGCTGTGCCTCGACATCCTCGGACCACTGCTCGGGCTCGACATACTTGCTCTTCTGGAAGGTGTAGCCAAGCTGTACGTCGAAGACATTGGTGATGCCCATCTTAAGCTCTGCTGTGATGCCTCCAACGCGAGCACCAGCCGCATTGCGGCGAGTCTTATAGATAAAGTTGTTGCCCTCATCATCGGTGCTCTCGCCGGTCTTCTCGAGTGTGAAAACATCGTTGAGCATAGTGTAGAATCCCTCGACAAGAAGGTTGGCCTGCAAGCGTCCGAAAGCCTTGTAATAGTCGGCCGAAGCACTGAACGAATGTGAGAACTCGGGACGGAGATTTGGATCTATCTCAATAATTGATACAGAGTGGTTTAGTGCATCGATATGCAGGTCTTCGTTATAGGCCTGTGGCGCGCGATAACCGCTCGAATACGACAGGCGCAAACCGAGGTTCTCGATGGGGCTGTAACGCACATTTGCGCGAGGTGCAAAGATTGGGCGGTCGATCATATTATGCTTGTCGAGACGGAAGCCGATAAGCACATTTATCACATCGCTCTTCCACTCGTTCTGTGCAAAAAGTCCAATGGTCGAAGTCTGCTGATCGAGGATGCGGTCGGTTGCGATATAGTGGTCGTTGAGCGAGTTGTAGTTGTACTCGACACCGGCCGTTAGTTCGGCTGGCAGACCTGCCTTATAGTTGAACGTATACTGACCACCAGCCACGAACATAAAGTCCTTGGTTGTACCGTAGGCATTAGGGTTCATATCTGCTCCGAAATAGCTTGAGCGGCTGATGCCCTGTGCCGAAGTATAGATGCTTGCGCGGTGACGCATATTGGGGAAGTAGTCGAACTTGAGACCACCACCATCGATATTGTGGTCTACCTGCTCACAGATGTAGGACATATGTGGCGCTCCGTCGAGGTTGTCACCACCACGGCGGAAGTCGTGAATATGGTGATACTCGGCCGATAGGCGCGAATGTGTCGAGGTCTTGTAGTATGCGCGGAAACCAGCGGTCTCGGAGCGCAGACGTGTGATATCGGAGAAGCCATCGTCGTTGCGGTCGTAGCCATCGCGATACTTCACCTGACCAAAGATATATGTTCCCATTTTGTAGTCATCCGATACGAATGCACCGCCAATAGAGGTGTTGATATCGGGTGTGCCATCCTTCATAAAGTTTGAAGTGTTGGATATCGAGAGGGTGTTGCGTACGGGATCTTTGGTGATGATATTTACCACGCCACCGATAGCATTCGAACCGAAGAGTGCCGAGCCGCCACCGCGAATTACCTCGACGCGCTCAACCATTGCTACGGGCATAAGGTCAAGGCCGTAAACGCCTGCAAGCGAGGAGAATATGGCACGGCTATCGAGCAGAATTTGAGAGTATTGTCCCTCCAGACCGTTGATGCGTAGCTGTGGTGCTCCGCAGTTTCCGCAGGTGTTCTCGACGCGTAGTCCCGACTGGAAGTTCATAGCCTCGGAGAGGTTGGCCGAAGCCGTGCCCTCGAAGAGTTTTGTTGAGGCTACATTTACGACCGTTGAGGTCTTGCGTCTGTCGGTCTCGTTGCGTGTTGCCGATACGACAACCTCGTCGACCAGCAGAGCTGTGCTCTCTAACGAGAAGTTGAGCTCTACGGTAGTGTTGCGGTCGGCGGTGTAGAGATACTCAATAGTGTTGTAGCCGATTGCCGAAATTACAAGCATCACGTCGCCCTCGGGGAGATTGTTGATGCGGTAGTGGCCTGTGCCGTCGGCAGCGCAGCCTATGGTTGTATCTTTGACAGCAATTGTTGCGTAGGGTATATGCTCGTCGTTTTCGGCGGCGATGATATGTCCGTAGATGTTGGCATCCGTATTTTTGCCACGTGGCTTTTCCTGTATGAATGTTGTGGTCGGGATGCTGTTCTGTGCCCAGGCGTTGCAGCAGATAAGAAGTGCGAGGGCTAATAGTGTATGTTTCATTGTCCGAAGAGTGTTTGTTTTACTTGTGCAAAGGTAGCTACAATGCACAATGCGAGCAATCGCTAAAAGTAGTGATTTCGCAGAGGGTTAATGCCCTAAAATGGTTAAAATCAATGTCGTGTTAGTGTGAAGATGGACTATGCCATAGCTACAGGAGGGGCACGTAGCTGCTGTTGTGCCGCGCTCCAAACATTGCTGAAGTGAATCTCAGCACAGCGACTATCTCTCTGCAGCTCAAAGCAGCTTGCCGACATAGTTAGTGGCTCGGCAAGGAGTATATCCATAGCTGCAAGACGTGCTATGAGACTGGCGTGTGATGAGGTATGGGAGTGCGATGTGGGAATGCCGGTGTAGGGGTGTGAGTGTACAATGCTCACACCATCGATATTGTGGCTATGTACGAAGAGTGTCGTGCCGGCGATGTTGAACGTCATCACCAGCATCAGTATCAGCGATAAAACACAGCGTCTATGTTGCTTCGTACTTGCCATTTCTCTGTTATGCGGCTGCAAAGATAAGAATAAATTGTGAAACTTGGGTAGCTCATTTGAATAAAAAGTAGTCGATATAGAGTCTCGAATTCAAAATTGGTCTAAAACTCCACTATGCGATGGTGAGAAATGTGGCTATTGTGGGGCAGCGATTTGTTTTTTAATAAAATATATGTATCTTTGTATGTTTTATAGAATATAACACAAATTAAACTATAACACTATGCAAGAACAACAACTTAAAACATCGCTCCCAGAGAACGCCTATCGTGAGCTTCGCAATGGTGAGCAGTATGAGCCTGTGATGGGTCCGAATCAGAACCCAGTCGAGGTAACTCCCTACTCGGTAACTGTGGGTATCCTTATGGCGATACTCTTCTCGGCTGCCGCTGCATACCTTGGTCTCAAGGTGGGTCAGGTATTCGAGGCTGCAATTCCTATCGCCATCATCGCCGTAGGTCTCGGTCAGATGCGTGGCAAGAAGAATATGCTTGGCCAGAACGTAATCATTCAGTCTATCGGTGCGTCGTCGGGTGTTATCGTGGCGGGAGCAATCTTCACACTCCCAGCACTCTACATCCTTGGTCTCGATGCCAAGTTTTATCAGGTATTCCTCTCATCACTCCTCGGTGGTGTGCTCGGTATCGTATTGTTGGTGCCTTTCCGCAAATATTTCGTTAAGGAGATGCACGGCAAGTATCCTTTCCCAGAGGCTACGGCAACCACAGAGGTGCTCGTATCGGGTGAGAAGGGTGGCTCGCAGGCAAAGATTCTGGTTGCAGCAGGTCTTATCGGTGGTCTCTACGACTTTATCGTTTCGACATTCGGCGCCTGGACTTCGTCGCTCTCTACTCAGATGATGGGTTGGGGTAAGTGGCTTGCAGCTAACGCAAAGCTTACGTTCGGTCTCAATACGTCGGCTGCCGTTCTCGGTCTTGGTTATATCATCGGTCTTAAGTATGCACTCATCATCGCTGGTGGTTCGGCATTGGTGTGGTTTGTTATCATCCCACTTGTAACGCCTCTGCTCTCGTTGTTCGATGCATCGACAATAGGTGATGTGCTCCTCGGTATGGGTATCAACCCAGAGGGTCTTGCAACTCCAGAGGGTATCTTCAAGGAGATTGGTCGTCCTATCGGTATCGGTGGTATCGCTATGGCAGGTCTTATTGGTATTATCCGTCAGGCTGGTATCATCAAGTCGGCATTGTCGCTGGCGAAGAACGAGCTTGGTGGTAAGAAGAGTGCGGCGGATGAGCCACGTACACAGAAGGATATCTCGATGAAGGTTATTATGACCATCATCGTGGCTGCACTTGTTGCAACGCTCTTCTTCTTCCAGTTTGGCGTACTGAACAATTGGTTCCAGACAATCGTTGCTCTGCTCATCGTATTCGTCATCGCATTCCTCTTTACGACCGTTGCAGCAAATGCTATCGCTATCGTTGGCTCGAACCCAGTATCGGGTATGACTCTTATGACCCTTATCCTCTCATCTTTGGTTTTGGTGAGCGTAGGTCTCGAGGGTAAGTCGGGTATGATTGCAGCATTGGTTATCGGAGGCGTTGTGTGTACAGCTCTCTCTATGGCTGGCGGTTTCATTACTGACCTTAAGATCGGCTACTGGCTCGGTACAACACCAAAGAAGCAGCAGACCTGGAAGTTTGTCGGCACATTCGTGTCGGCTGCTACCGTTGCAGGTGTGATGATCATTATGAACGACACATACGGCTTTGTTGGTGAGAATGCTCTTGTAGCGCCACAGGCTAACGCTATGGCTGCCGTAATCCAGCCTTTGATGACAGGTGGTGCAACACCTTGGTTGCTTTATGGCCTCGGTGCATTGCTTGCACTTGTACTCACATTCGTGAAGGTTCCTGCACTCCCATTCTCACTCGGTATGTTCATCCCTATGGAGCTCAATGCACCACTCGTTGTTGGTGGTCTTGTAGCGTGGGCAGTAAACCGTCACAAGAATGCAGAGCAGGCCAAGGCAAACAACAATCGTGGTACGCTCATCGCATCGGGTTTCATCGCTGGTGGTGCATTGATGGGTGTGGTAAGTGCTATCCTTGCATTTGCAGGTCTTAACCTCACACTGACAGGCTGGGCTGGCTCGGCATACGCAGAGATTCTCGGTCTTGTAATGTACGCAGCGCTTATTGCCTACTTCATCTGGCACTCACGCAAGGCAAAGATTGGCGAGTAACATTTAAGTTTCTAACATCGAAATAAATCAAAACAGAAAAATATGGACTTGAAAGAGAGATTTTTGAAATACGTATCGTTTGATACTCGTTCGGATGAGACAAGCGAGACATTCCCTTCTACGGAAAAGCAGCTTGTATTGTTGCGCTACCTCAAGGAGGAGCTCGAGACAATTGGCCTCAAGGAGGTGACAATGGACGAGTACGGCTACGTTATGGCTACACTCCCAGCTACGCCAGGCTATGAGAAGACTCCGGTTATCGGTTTCATTTCGCACGTCGATACAGCTCCTGATATGAGCGGTGAGAACGTAAAGCCTCACGTCGTAGAGAAGTACGATGGCCGCGATATTCGTCTCGGTGGCGATGTATGGTTGCGCGTTGAGGAGTTCCCCGAGCTGTCATTCTTCAAGGGTCACACCCTCATCCACACCGATGGTACAACACTCCTCGGTGCTGATGACAAGGCAGGTGTTGCCGAGATCGTAACAGCTATGGAGTGGCTCGTAGCGCACCCAGAGGTGCCACACGGCAAGATTCGCGTGGGCTTCACTCCCGATGAGGAGATTGGTCGCGGTGTAGACTACTTCAACGTGGAGAAGTTCGCAGCAGACTTCGCATACACAATGGATGGCGGTATGGAGGGCGAGTTGGAGTACGAGAACTTCAACGCAGCTGGTGCCAAGATTCTTATCTCGGGCCGTAACGTACACCCAGGTATGGCAAAGAACAAGATGATCAACGCTATCGATGTAGCTACCGAGCTTAACGGTATGCTTCCAGCATCGGAGCGTCCACAGTTTACCGAGGGTTACGAGGGCTTCTTCCACTGCGTAGGTATCCGCGGTGCTGTTGAGGAGGCGGAGATCAACCATATCATCCGTGACCACGACTCGGAGAAGTTTGAGCAGAAGAAGCAGCTTATGTGGGATGTTGTAAACTTCCTGCAGCGTAAGTATGGCGAGAAGGTGCTCACACTCACTATGCGCGACCAGTACTACAATATGCGCAAGATGGTTGAACCACATCCACAGGTTATCGAGAAGGCTCGCCGTGCGATGATCGAGGCTGGAGTTAAGCCTTTGGTTAAGCCTATCCGTGGCGGTACAGATGGCTCACGTCTCTCGTTTATGGGTCTTCCTTGCCCCAATATCTTCACCGGTGGTATGAACTTCCACGGCCGTTATGAGTATGCATCGCTCACAACAATGAACCGTGCGATGAACACCATCATCAACCTTGCACGTATCTGGGCAGAGTAAGTTTTTAGTCAGACTGTTCGTAAATTTAGAGAGACTATGAACAACCAGTATGGTTATATGAGAGTTGCGGCGGCTGTGCCTCGCGTACATATCGCCGATGCCTATCGCAATGCTGAGGGCGCTCTCAAGATTATAGAGGAGGCCTTTAGCGAAGGCGTCGAGATTGTAGTTATGCCAGAGCTCTCGCTCGTAGGTTATACCTGTGGCGATATGGTGCTCCAGAAGAAGCTTCTCAGCGACTCGGAGCGTGCTCTTGCGTGGCTTATGGAGCAGACAGCCGATATCCCTACAATCGGTATCGTGGGTCTTCCAGTAGTGTATGCCGACCGTCTGTACAACTGTGCTGCAGTCTTTGGTCAGGGTCAGCTTTGGGGTATCGTGCCCAAGTGCTACATCCCTAACTATGGCGAGTTCTCGGAGCTTCGCTGGTGGGTGTCGGGTTACGGTATCAAGGATCGCACAATCCGCTTTGCTGGTCAGGAGTGCCCATTCGGTGCCGACCTTATGTTCGACAAGAATGGCGTAGAGTTCGGTGTCGAGATCTGCGAGGATATGTGGGTGCCTGTGCCACCATCATCAATGCAGGCGGTGCAGGGTGCAAAGCTTTTGTTCAACCTCTCGGCATCTCCCGAGTCGGTATGCAAGCACGACTACCTCATCTCGCTTATCGCCGAGCAGTCGTCGCGTACTATGGCAGCTTACGTATATGCTTCGTCGGGTCACGGTGAGTCGTCTAGCGACCTCGTATTTGCTGGTAATGCAGTTATCGCAGAGCTTGGCCGTGTGTTGGGCGTGAGTGAGCGCTTTGTGCGTAACGACCGTATGGTCATCTCGGATATCGATGTTGAGTACATCTCGACACGCCGTACAGCACGAAACACATTCTACTATCCCGATGCTCCTGCAATGCGTGTTGTGGAGATAGATGTCGATGATATCGTCTATCAGGGTGATGTGCGTCGTCATATCGAGCCTCTCTACTTCGTTCCAGAGAAGGAGGCAGACCGCGATGTACACTGCCGCGAGGTATTCGCAATCCAGAGCGCAGGTCTTGCACAGCGTTTGGAGCATACTAACTGCAAGACTGCCGTAATCGGTATTTCGGGTGGCCTCGATTCTACGTTGGCTCTCTTGGCCGTATGCGACACCTTCGATTTGTTGGGTCTCGACCGTAAGGGCATCATCGGTGTGACTATGCCTGGCTTCGGCACTACAGGTCGTACATATCAGAACGCCTTGACTATGGTTAAGGAGCTCGGATGTACACTCCGCGAGATTCCTATCCGCGAGGCGTGCGAGCAGCACTTCAAGGATATCGGTCTGAGTGTCGAGGAGATGTCTGTAGCGTACGAGAACTCGCAGGCTCGTGAGCGTACACAGATTCTTATGGACGTAGCGAATATGTGTGGCGGTATGGTTATTGGTACTGGCGATATGAGTGAGCTGGCTCTCGGCTGGGCAACATACAACGGCGACCAGATGTCGATGTATGGTATCAACTCATCGGTGCCAAAGACATTGGTTCGCTCAATGGTAGAGTGGTATGCACAAAAGCGTGCAGATGGCGTATTGCGCGAGGCACTTTTGGATGTTGTTGCAACACCAGTTAGCCCCGAGCTATTGCCAGCATCAGATAACGGTGATATAGCACAGCGTACCGAGGATGTTGTTGGCCCATACGAGCTTCACGACTTTTTCCTCTACTGCACATTGCGTCGTCGCTACTCGCCTACGAAGATTGCTATGTTGGCAACCATCGCCTTCGAGGGTACCTACGACAAGGCTACCGTCATCAAGTGGCTCAAGGTCTTCTTCCACCGCTTCTTCAGCCAGCAGTTCAAGCGTTCGGCTATGCCTGACGGTCCAAAGGTTGGTGGCGTAGGACTCTCGCCACGTGGCGATCTGCATATGCCATCGGACGCACAGGAGCGAGCGTGGTTGATGGAGGTTGAGGAGGTTGAGGCCGAGCTCAACAAGTTGTAATATGAGCCGAGGTAGTCAGTGCGTATATCAGTTGCGTGTTGCTACCTCGGTGCATTTTAATATATCTACAATCAGTTATGAAGCGTTTAGTATTGCTGCTCTCATTGTCGTTTGCCTTTGTGCTGCTTCCGTTCTCTGCTTCTGCGCAGTTCGACCTTTCGAAGGCATTCGGAGCACTGCTCGGCAGCGCAGATAACACCGCGCAGCAGGATCCGTTGAAGGCTATCGCCGAGGCGGCACCCTCATCGCGCGATGTGGCGCGTACGTGGGCATACGAAAGACTCTACTTCGAGTTCCTCGGTAACAATCCTCTTGCAGAGGTTGCGTTGCAGCAGCTCGACAGCACCGTGCAGGCGGCACTCAAGCGCGAGGGTATAGTGTCGGGTGCATTTACGCTCACATTGCGTCGCAATGGTACGGGCTTTATTATGCGCGACGGCAATGCTCTCGATGGCGAATATAAGTACAACGAGGAGAAGGGACGTGTAGAGTTCTCGGTATTGGTCAACGGCACAAAGTATCCTTGCGGTGGCTTCTTCAAGCTTAAGGACGAGAATCTTGTGGTTATGGTTGACGCTGGTGACATCTTCGATATCTATCTTAATGAGTCTCCCCAGTACAGCAACGACCCTACGGCATTAAGCATCAAGGGTGTGTTGGATAGTTTTCCGGGGGTATTTATATCGTTGGACTTCTCCAAAAACTAAAATTTCTTGTGATAGTGGCGCTACTTCGCCACCTCAATCCAAAGAGCGAATGGGAAATACCTCAAGTATGTCCCATCCGCTCTTTCTCTTTATCGGTGGCAAATTAGCGTCACTCTGACAAGAAATTAGGGTGTGCAGGCAAGAAGGTGTTGTCTGCGCCACCTCAATCCAAAGAGCAAACGGGAAAAATACGTTAAGTATGTCCCATCTGCTCTTTCTCTTTATCGGCGGCAAATTAGCGCCACTCTGACAAGAAATTAGGAATTTTTCGAGATAAGCAGTCATCTGCGACCTCTCAATCATTGGCTCGAATGGAATGTACGTCAAGTACTATCCATCCGAGCCAATCTCTTTATCGAGGCCACAGCTAACTACTTCTATCGAAAAA
>JAGBXR010000001.1 GCA_017629145.1 Alistipes sp.
ATCGGCACTCTACGCTTCGTTTACTGAGGGTGATGTAACCGATGTTACAAATCCTAAGTTCTCTGATCAGTACATTATCTCTGAGTTCCGTGGCTATTGGGATTCAATCACCCTTGCAGCTCCTTACTACTTCTACGTTGCGGAGTGGAACTACGACCAAAGTGCTTTGACTTACGCCCTAGATAGCAACGACCGCGAGGGTAAGGTTGGTCGCTTGCTTATCAATCCTAAGGATAAGACAGGTGAGGTTGCTGAGCTTCAAACATATGTAAATGCTAAGACATTTGCAACGCTTGACGCCCCCAAATCATTGGTATATAATAAAAACCAATCAATAAAACTTACTGCATTGTAATACTATTTTCAAACCACTTTTCACTACTTTTATCGTTGTGACATTCATACAGACCTATTTATAATACAATAGCCTATCCTTAAGGATAGGCTATTGTATTTATCAGCATAAATTAAGACTTACTTATACTCAATCTTAAAAATGAGCTTACGGACCTTGCCTTTACCGAGCATTGGGGCGTGGGCATCCTCTGGGAAGAGGAGCGTAAACTGACCCTCACGCACCGTATAGTAGGTCTGCGGACGATCCGAATAGAACAATATATCGCGCTCCGCGTCGAACGCACCCTCGGCCATACGGCAATCTTTGCGTTCGCTCCAGCCAAATGTCTCCTCACCGCCAAGAACGACCTGAACATCGACGTAGCGGTTGTGAGCCTCAAGATGCGCAGCATCCAATGGTCGAAGATCGAGCTCCGAGACGTTAACAAACAAGCGCTCGCCATCGATCTCGTGGCGGCCTACCTCAAGGCTTGCCAAATCCGTATCGCGCATAAAGGCAACAACACGCTCCAAAGCAGGAAGAAGAGCGTAGTAACGCTCCGCATTATTCAGTGAATCGAGAATCATATATCTTTAGTTTTAATAACTCAACCTAAACGACTACTCCTCGAATTTGAGGCGTACCAAGACTGGCAAGTGGTCCGATACATCGGCATCCTCGTTGGCGTAGTAGTAGATAGACTTCAGACCTTCGGAGTGCAAGATATAGTCGATACGCAACATACCATACATCGGGCGGAAGGTATAGCCATAGCCACTACCCTGCTCAACGAAGGAATCGATGAGGTCGTCACTCAACTTGTTATAGACAAACGACATAGGCACATCATTGAAATCTCCAAGCACAATCTTCTCGTATGGCGTCTCATCGATAAGATCGCACAGCATATCGACGTGATCGGCACGTATTGCTGAGTTGCCGGCAATGCGGTCAACGATGCTCATCATACGATCGCTATCGCTGAAAATCTCACCGCTATGGATATCCTCGCTCTCGGCATCCGAGATGTGCATCGAGTAGAGATGGTTGTTTATAAGGCGCAGCGTATCGCTACCTATGACGATATCACTCCACTGCGACGTACCGCGATAGGTATTCTGAAGTTCACCCTTTGCGATAATCGGATAGCAGCTATACGTGCGCAACACCACATTGCTAAACTCCACAGCATCGCTTGTATAGCATCGCTTATATCGGCGATTGAACAATGAGTCGATACGCTCTACGCCCTCGGCGTTACGGCGAAACTCCTGGAAGCATACCACATCGGCAAGCTCGTTATTCGACAAGTAGCTCACGAGACTATCGATAGTCGACTCGTGATTATCGTCATTGAAGCAACGCACGTTGTAGCTCATAACCGTAAACGAACCCTTCTCGCGTGGTATCTCACCCTCACGCATAATATCGATATTGTAGAAATCCGAGAAGCGCAGAATGCCCGGAAGCATTACAATAAGCAAAGCGAGTGCCATACGCCAACGCCACATCACAATCCACAACAACATACACGCAGCAACGCACACAAAAAGTATTGGGGCGAAGATGCCCACAATAGTAAGTGAGCCAAAGGTCGAAGGCGACACATATGGGGCGAAATATGCGATGAGCAGAGCTACCGAGAAAGATAGCGACAAGGCCAAAAGTATGATAAAGAGCAACGTGCCCACAAACGAGTGACGGCGCTTGCTCTTTGCTCGGCCAAATGGGTAGTTGTTGTATGTATCCTGTTTACGTGCCATAGTGTATGCATTTTGCGGAGCTTGCAAGGCTCCGTATGTTGTGTTATGTATCTATAGTTTAGAAGTAATAGGTGCGGTTACGGTCGCGATAGCGCCACCAAAGTATTAGCAACCATCCCCAGAACATACCTCCGAGATGGGCAAAATGTGCTACACTATCCATCCGTCCCGAAACACCAAAGAAGAGTTCCAAAGCACCATATATCACTACAAACCACTTTGCCTTAATCGGAATAGGCGGAATGAGGAGCATAATGATAGCATTAGGGTGCAACATACCAAAGGCAAGCAATAATCCAAAGACAGCACCCGAAGCGCCAACGGTAGGAGTACACAGATAGTCCCAATATGCTGGCGAGAAGGCTGCAACACGAGCAAGGTCAATCTGTGCCATACCGAGCTGAACTAGCGCTGCGCCAATACCGCAAACGAGATAGTATGTAAAGAATCGTTTTGAGCCCATCTCCATCTCGAGACCTCGACCAAACATCCACAATGCGAACATATTAAAGAACAGGTGCGAGAAGCTGCCGTGCATAAACATATATGTTATTGGCTGCCATATGTGGAAGAAAGGACTACCTGCAGGAAAGAGCGCGCAATATTCGTATATTGCGTTTTTATTGAGCAACATCATTGCCAGGTAGACCACTACATTGGCAATAAGCAGATTCATCACTACGGGGGGAGTTGTATTCTGAAGTCTCATATCTTCTATTTCATTGGTTTAAAGTTAGCAACGAGTGAGCTTTGCGGCAAGCTCCTCGCCAGTAAGTTCTGCCATAATGGGATTACCCGAAGGTGTGAAGCTCACATCGTCGCAAGCCTCAAGGCGTGTGAGAAGCTCCTTGGCATCCTCCGAGCGCAGATTGCGGCCATAGCCAGCACTACCTCTGCGCGCCATAAGCGACGCAAGACGACGACGCTCCTCCTCGAGAGGCAGATTACCCTCGTCGATACCGTGCAAAAGCTCGTAGATGAGTTCGTCGATAGGCATAGCGAGGTCGAGCATCGCAGGACGACCCTTAACGGCGATATGTCCATCGCCACGATACTCCACATCGAAGCCAAGAGCGGCAAACTCCGTTGCGTGGTTTTCCATAAGTTCGTACTCGTCGTGCGATAATGTCAGCTCCTCGGCGAAAATCATACACTGCGATGGTGCAGAGCCTGCACTCATCGACTTGAGCAAATCCTCGTACAAGACACGCTCCCTCGCGCGACGCATACTCACAACGACACAACGGCCAGCATACAGCGCAATTGCATAACCCACGGGCAGAGCCAGAACATCACCGAAGTGACGCTGCTCACTGGTCATAGACGACTCGATATACTCAAATTTACTCTGCTGGCACTCCTCATCCTCCTCATCGATATACTCTATAACCGAACTCTGCGACGAACTGTGCAGTGTATATTCATCTTCCACCTCGGCAAAGCTGATACCTTGTGCAGCTGTTGCAGCAGGTCGAATAAGGCCATCATAGGGTACATCGAAGCCCGTAAACGGAACATCGGGCGTAGGTGCCGTAGGATCGATATACTCGACACTGAACGGATTGTACGACTTGTTGGTAGCTGTGCGTGGCTCGGCATAGACACCCATACCGCTGCCGATAACAGGGATATCGACACGCACATCATCCGAGAAGTCCATCATAGGAACGGCACCAGTCTTTGCAAGCGTCTCACGTACTGCCGCCTGCAAAATCTGCAAGATAACATCGTTATCGGCAAACTTTACTGTCGTCTTCTGCGGATGGACATTTACATCGATCTGCTCGGGTGGCACAGTGATGTAGATGAAAAACGAGGGCATACATCCATCGGGGATGAGTTTCTCGTAGGCACGAAGAATCGTGCGTTGCATAGGTATAGACTGGAAGTAGCGGCCGTTGACAAAGAGATACTGCTCGTTGTTGCGACGTTTAGCCGCAGCAGGGCGGCCAACGAAGCCCTCGATACGTGCCACAGAGGTATCGACATCTACCTCCAAAAGATTCTGTTTGATATGACGGCCCACCAAATCGACAATACGACCAGCGCGGTTGGTAGGCATCAGTGAATATAGCAGTGCATCGTTCTGTCGCAGTTCGAACTCAACACCTGGGTTGCAGAGTGCAACACGCATAAACTCCTGCTTGATATGTTGCGCAAGGCGCGAGTTATCGCCATCGATAAACTTACGACGCGACGGAACATTGTAGAAGAGGTTACGCACAATAAACTGCGAACCCTTCGAGCACGATACGGGTGCTTGACTGCGGAACTCGCCGCCGCTGATAAGCGTGAGTGTACCCACCTCATCCTCCTCACGGCGCGTGCGCAACTCAACCTCTGCAACCGCGGCTATCGAAGCTAACGCCTCGCCACGGAAACCAAAGGTGTGCAACGCATACACATCCTCGATACTGCGAATCTTGCTCGTAGCGTGACGGTCGAAGGCCAGACGTGCGTCGACAGCCGACATACCCGAACCATCGTCGACAATCTGGATAAGATCCTTACCGCCATTACGGAAGTTGACACGCACACACGAAGCCCCAGCATCGAGAGCATTCTCCATCATCTCCTTAACGACATTGGATGGCGAATTGACCACCTCGCCTGCAGCAATCTGATTGGCTACAATCTCGGGTAATAGTTGTATGCGGTTCATCTTCTATTTAGTTTACTATGTTTTGGCAGACTACTTCTCGACACGACGACCATCCCTGATCTCGACATCGTCGTCGTATATCGTAATCGTGCCTACGGAGTTCTGCCACTCCTCAATCTCGTTGATAATCTCGGGGCTGAGCGTCTCGAACTCTCGGAAGTCGATATCGGCGTGCTGCTCGTTGAGAATTATGCTGCGCTCCACATCACCCTCCACCTCGTCGAATAGCTCGGTGGATTGCTGCGAAGCCATCTTCTCGAGGTTTGCAGTCTCGACAAAGCGCATAACACGCGGCAAAAGCAACATCATAGACACAACGACAAGCACAACAGCCAACAGCAGAAGGCGCATACGCGACATCGCTGCACCGCTACTCTCCTCACGCGACACCTCGCGTGCCTCGCGCTGCGTACGGATATAACGACCAGGCGTATAGGGCACATCCTCGTCGGTTGCCGATGTGCCGTGAAGCTCACGACGACGCTGCTCGCGCTGCTCCTTGACAGGATCATAGAAGCGTGGTATGTAGTTGAACTGTCTCGGTTTGCTCTTATGCGGACGGAATATCGACATCGATATAATTTGTTTAGTGTTATCTACTTACTAATCTTTTCAGCAGCGACATTCACCCGTTGAAGAAGCTCTTCATACGCTCGAGAATGCTCTGATTCTCGGGCTCGGCAGCGCGCTTGAAGTGAGGCTGCTCGGCGAGCTGCTCGATAATCTTGCGCTCCTCCTTGGTGAGCTCATCCGGGATGGTGATATCGACAATCACGGTAATATCGCCACGGCCATAGCCATTAACATTTGGAAGACCCTTGCCTCGGAGGCGCAGAATCTTACCTGCGTGTGTACCTGGAGCAATCTTGATACGTGCACGACCGTCGATTGTAGGCACCTCAACCTCGCCACCGAGGATTGCTGTGGTTACGGTGATGTTAAGCTGGTGTACCAAGTCGTCGCCATCGCGCACTAACTGTGGATTGCGCTCCTCCTCGATTACAACCAACAAGTCGCCATTCTGACCACCATTGCGCGCTGCATTTCCCTTGCCACGCACCGTAATAGCCATACCCTCGGCAACACCTGCTGGAATCTTTACCTCGACAATCTCCGAGCCTCGCTCCGTACCCTCGCCGCCGCACTTATCGCACTTCGCCGTAATGACACGTCCCGATCCGCCGCACGTAGGACACACGGTCTGGGCCTGCATACGTCCGAAGAAGGAGTTCTGAACGGTGATAACATATCCCGAGCCGTTACACTGCGAACAAGTAGAGTACGACGATGCATCCTTTGCACCCGAGCCACCACACTTGTCGCAAGCTACAACCTTATTAATCTTGAGCTTCTTGGTAACACCCTCTGCAATCTCCTGAAGAGTGAGGCGAACCGTTACGCGTATATCGCTACCACGATTTACGCGTGGACCACGGCTGCGCGAGCTTCCACCAAAGCCTCCAAAAGCACCGCCAAAGATATCACCGAACTGCTCGAAGATATCCTCCATTGAGAAGCCACCTCCCGAGAAGCCACCAAAGCCACCACCACCGGTAGCTCCGCCCATACCAGCGTGACCGAATCGGTCGTAGCGAGCACGCTTCTCCTCGTTTGACAACACATCGTAGGCCTCAGCAGCCTCCTTAAACTTATCCTCGGCCTCCTTGTCTCCTGGGTTCTTATCGGGGTGATATTTGATGGCCGCCTTACGGTAGGCCTTCTTTATGGTATCGGCATCGGCGTTGCGCTCAACACCTAACACCTCGTAGTAATCTCTCTTCTCTGCCATAAATCTTCGTTTGTTTCTCGGTTAGCGTTACACCCTACTCGCCAACAACAACCTTCGCGTAGCGCAATACGTGCTCGCCAAGCTTATAGCCGCGCTGTACGCAGTCGATAACCAAGCCTCGCTTATCCTCGCCAGCAGCAAAACGGGCTACAGCCTCCTGCTCCTCCTCGTTGAAGGGCTTATCGACGCACTCGATAGGTGTGATGCCTGCATTCTGCAAGATGCTCTCGAACTTCTTCATAACAAGCTCCTCGCCCTGACGCAAAGCCTCGACATCGTCGCTCCTGCGCGAAGCAGCTACAGCACGCTCCATATCATCCATAATTGGGAGGATAGCCTTCCACGCACCCTCGCAACCACGCTCAACAAGCTCCATCTTCTCGCGTACGGTACGCTTACGGAAGTTGTCGAACTCGGCCTGCAAACGAAGGTACTTATCGCGCCACGCAGCAATCTGCTCCTCGAGTGACGGCTCGACTGACACTTTGTCAGCATCTGTCGCCTCACCATCTGTCATAGTGTCGCACGCTGCATCGGCAGAAGCTGTCTCCTGCTCTGTCGCAGGATTCACATCCTGCTCTATATCTTGTTCTTTTTCAATAGTTTGCTTATTCATATATACTCCTTAATTTAACACTTTCTAATATAATTAAACAAATTATATGCCTAAAATAAAGATCGTTGGTCGCTTCTCGAAATCGGGGCGAGGCATACGCTGCCACTCCTCGATAGTGTGAGTTGCGATGAACTCATCGCCAGCCGTAATGTTGACCGCAACCGTCAGACGCATCGTTCCCGAGAGACTACGCACCAGAGCATCGAAGAGCTTCACGTTGCGATAGGGCGCTTCGATGAAGATTTGTGCCTCGCGCTCCTGCTTCGCTCGGCGCTCAAGTGTCTTGATACGCTGCGCACGCTCCATATCCTTAACCGGAAGGTAACCACAGAAGGCAAAGGCCTGACCATTCTGACCCGAAGCCATTAGTGCCATAAGGATGGACGATGGGCCAACAAGAGGTACCACGCGCACACCCTTGCGGTGCGCCAAAGCCACGATATCGGCACCCGGATCGGCAACACCCGGAACACCTGCCTCCGAGATTACACCTGCCGAACGACCAGCAAGTACCGGTCTGAGCATACGCTCCACATCGGCAGCCGACGTGGTGTGCTCGTTAAGTTCAACAAACTCCAGTTCCGCAATAGGACGCTCCACGCCAGCCTTCGACAAAAAGCGACGTGCCGAACGAGTATTCTCAACGATGAAGTAGTCGAGGCTGTTCATTATACGGCGGTTACCCTCGGGCAACACATCCCATACCGACTCGCCATCGGCGATGGGACAGGGGATCATATATATTGTTCCTTTGTTCTGCATTATCTCTCGGTATAAATTCGCTTAATACGTGCCGACAACGAGGTCATAACCTCGTAGCTGATGGTATCGAGTACACGAGCCATATCGTTGAGCGTATTACCCTCCTCGGCCGAGAATATCGTAACCTTATCGCCAACCTCGACACCCTCGATGCCCGTAAGGTCAATCATCATACTATCCATACATACGCGACCGATAATCGGAGCCTTCGCTCCACGTACCAGCACGTTCCAACGACCATTGCCCAGATGGCGATCCATACCGTCGGCATAGCCGATAGGGATGGTCGCAATGAGACTATCACGCTCCAGACGCGCTGCGCGGCCATAGCCAACACTCTCACCTGCACGCAACTGCTTGAGCTGTACGATGCGCGTGCTGAGCGTCGCTACCTGTATAAGGTTGTCGTTATGCTCGTAACTTAAGCCATAGAGGCCCAAACCCAAGCGACACATATCGAAATGCGCTTCGTGGTGGCGCTCTATAGCTGCCGAGTTGGCCAAATGGCGCAACGGACGGTAGTCGAGCCACTCGATAAGCTGTGAGCTCATAAAGTCGAAGAGCGATATCTGTCGGCGTGTGAACTCATCCTCGGCCTCGACATCGGCGCAGCTCAAATGCGAGAAGACCGATGCTATTCGCAACGATGTATCGGCGTGCACTGCACGACCCAGCGTATCGATATCATCCTCCATAAAGCCGAGGCGGTGCATACCCGTATCGAGTTTGATGTGGATGGGATAGTTGTCGCGGTGGGCACGATGCACGGCACGGCGGAACTCATCCAACGAGTGGAAGCTATAGATCTCTGGCTCGAGATCGTGCGAGATCATCACATCGAAGCTATCCTGATCGGCATTGAGCACAACGATAGGCATTGTGATACCCTTCGAGCGAAGAGCAACACCCTCGTCGGCAAAGGCTACAGCCAGGTACTTGACACCCTCGTGCTGCAACATACGCGCTACATCGACATCACCCATACCATAGCTCCACGCCTTGACCATAGCCACTATAGGATGGTAGGCGGGAAGATGGCGACGGAAGTAGTTCAAATTCTTTTTCATAGCCGCGAGGTCTACCTCGAGAGTTGTGGTATGCGTGCGTCGCTCCAACAATCGGCTGAGACGCTCGAAACGGCTATCTCGGCTACCCTTGACCAGGATAACCGACGATGCCCAACGCTCGCGATCGAAGTTTTCGATAAGCTCCTCGGTAGTAAAGTAGAACGACGAGGTGCGGTCGAACAACGCACGGTACGACATAATATTCTCGCCAACACCGATAAGATGATCTACGCCAGCCTTCCTGACAGCCTCGGCGATACGGCCATAGAGCTCATCCGAAGGCATACCGCTCTGCTGGATATCCGAGATGACAGCAACACGACGACGACCCATAGACTGCACGTGAAGTGCATCCAACGCGACAAGCACCGAGTTGATATCGGAGTTGTACGTGTCATCGATAATCATCGAGCCATCGATACCCTCCTTGAGTTCGAGGCGCATAGCTACGTTTGCCGAGAAGACGGCCTCGTCGACATCGTATCCCAGGTAGCGCATAAGCGAGGCTACGTGGCAAGCATCGACAATCAGAGCATCGCTGAGCTCCAACAAATCCTCGACAGCCTCCGCGCTGCTATCGATAAGTTCTCGGTCGCCATAGCGCTCTTTGATACGGCGAGCCAGCGATCTGTACTCACTACTATATATAATTGTGCTGGCTCGCTTGGCAAGCAACAGCTTTTCGTCAATCTTCTGCTCTGTAGAGCTGAAATTCACCGAATGGGCATCGCCAATCGATGTGAACACCACAATATCGGGACGAATCATTGCCTCGAGACGCTCCATCTCGCCAGGCTCCGAGATACCAGCCTCGATGAAGGCTACCTCCTCCTCGCCCTCGAGCATAAGCAACGAAAGAGCCACACCGAGCTGCGAGTTGTAGCTCTTGGGCGATGCGAACGAACGCACCGTATCGGGCATTGAGCGCGAAGCCCACTCCTTGACAATCGTCTTGCCGTTGGAGCCTGTGATGGCAACTACCCTACCCTCGAAGTGTGCACGATGGTGAGCAGCCAAACGCTGAAGAGCCGCAATCGTAGAGTCTACGACAACCATACCGCAGCCCTTAATCTCGACCGAGACCTCTCGCTCGACAATAAAGGCACGCACACCACGCTGAAGCATTCGCTCTATATAGTTGTGACCATCGTGGTTCTTGCCATCGATTGCTGCAAAGACCACATCCTGCGACGACAGAAGGCTACGCGAATCGGTGGCAATGCCTCGCACAGCAAGGTCGCTACCGACAAGTCGACCGCCAATAATCGTAGCTATTTCCGATAATAAGTAGTTCATATCACTTATCAATTGCTATTCACCCTTAAACCTTACGACAGTGATGCCGGCACCTCCGCGATCGGCGTGATCGTCGGCAACACTCGCCACATCTCGCACAGTACGCAAGTAGCGACGTATCTCCTCCTTGAGTGCACCTGTACCCTTGCCGTGGAGAATCGTGACACCCGACACGCCCACCATAAGTGCATCGTCAATCAAATCCTCGACAGCCTCTAAAGCCTCCGAAGCACGCATACCGCGCACATCGATGCTATCGCGGAAGTTGAGCTTGCGCTCACGTATATCTACCGAGACAACCGTACGTGCAGTTGTAGGTCGCGTAGCTTGCTTGAACTCCGACGAAGAGATTAGTTTAAGACGCGACTTCTCGACCATAATCATCATCTGACCGAATGCCACCTGCGCCTTGCCGCCCTTGATCATCTGCACCACACCCGGCACATCCTGACCATCAATCTTCACCTTCGAGCCTACCTCGATAGGTTGCACGACCTCTGTCTTTGTTACCACTGGCTGCTCTACACCCCTCTCTCGCTCGGCGGCGCGCTGCTCTCGACGCTCTCGGCGGCGTGACAGACGCTCCATCTCGCGTTCGATACGATCATCGGCTGCCTTGCTGCCATCGGTGACACCCTCGGCAAAGACCTCAAGTTCCTTACGTGCCATACGCGTGAGCTCCTTCTCGGCCTGCGCCTCACGGATTGTGCGAATCGTATTCTCGATAGTGCGGTTGGCATTCGAGATCATCTCCTCGGCCTCGCGTCGTGCCTTATCAAGAATTGCCTTGCGCTCATCCTTAATACTCTGAAGCCTGTCGCTATAGGTCTGCTCCAATTGCTCGACCTTGCGGTCTGTAACACGTATACGATCACGCTTCTCGGCCCAATAGCGCTTGTCTCGAGCAATCTCGCGAAGCTGCTTCTCGAGGTTGATGTGATCCTCGCCAGCAAGCTCCATAGCGCTGCGCACCACATCCTCCGGAAGACCCGTTTTTCGGGCAATCTCGATAGCAAACGAACTGCCCGGCTTACCCATCTCTAAACTGAATAATGGGCGTATCTGCTTAACATCAAACGACATAGCGCCATTAGCTACGCCATCGTGACGCGAAGCGAAGTATTTTATATTTGCATAATGCGTCGTAATAACGCCATAGCATCCCTTGTTAACGAAACGCTCCAGGATAGCCTCCGAGATAGCACCACCAATCGTGGGTTCCGTACCCGAGCCAAACTCATCGATAAGAATCATCGTACGAGGCGATGCCTCCTGAAGCATCGACTTCATATTGAGAAGATGCGACGAATAGGTCGACAGGTCGTTCTCCATAGACTGCTGATCGCCGATGTCGATCATCAGCGAGTCGAACAACGGAAACTCCGAATTCTCGAGCACTGGCACAAGGAATCCGCACTGCACCATATACTGAAGGATGCCAGTAGTTTTGAGACATACCGACTTACCGCCAGCATTAGGCCCCGAGATAACGAGAATGCGTCGCTCGGCATTAAGCTCCATATCGAGCGGCACTATCTCCTTGTTCTGCGCCTTAAGCGTCTGCTCTAACAACGGATGGCGCGCCTTGCGCAACACCAAACGTCCGTCTGTAGAGATGATTGGTCGCACAGCACCATAGGCCAACGCCCAACGCGCCTTGGCACGCAGAGCATCTATGTGAGTAAGGAAAACCTCGATACGCGACAGACCCTCAATGTCGCCACGCAGAAGCGCGGTAAGTTCAGTGAGAATGCGCACAACCTCTCGCTTCTCCTCATACTCCAACTCGCGAAGCTCGTTGTTGAGCTCGACAACCTCGACCGGCTCGATATAGAACGTACGTCCCGTAGCCGACTCATCGTGGATAAATCCCGAAATCTTGCGCTTATTTGCCGCAGCAACCGGAATCACAGCGTGGCCGTCACGTATAGAGATCATCGCATCGGCCTCGACAATACCCGAAGCCTTTGCACGTTGCAACACCTGCTGCAAGCGCTTTGCCACCTGACCTTCGTGTTCGCGTATGGCACGTCGCAACGATGCAAGCTCGGAAGATGCTGAAGAGCGCACCTCTCCCTTCTCGTCGACAACGCGCTCAATGGCGGCCAACAACTCGGGGAAGAGCTCCACGCCCGAGGCCAGTTTACGAAGCATCGGATAGCTATCCTCCCTGCGCGACATCACGAAGCGCACGATTGTGGATGCCGAACGCAGTGCACGGCTCAACACCACACACTCCTCTGCGCCGAGGTATGCACCCTCAACTGCAGCCTTATCTACAATATGACGTATATCCTCCTGCTCGCCAATCTCGGCACCCGGCTCCATAGATATCACCGTGCGCATCTCGTCGGCGAGACGCAAGCGGCGCTCAACCTCGCTCTGCGAACGCGAGAAGCCCTCGGCTTCGATGAGCTCTCGCGCCGACTGCATTGAACAAGAATCGACAATCTGCGTACGTATACGGTCGAAGCCAACCTTTGTCTCGAAATTTGAAGGATATATCATCACTCTGGCAAGTCCTCTTATTTATTGTTATTCGCTTACCTCAATCTCTGCTACCTCACCATTCTTGGCAGCCTTCTTTGCTGCCTTTGCAGCCTTCTTTGCCTCCTTCTCGGCGATTTGAGCCTCCGACTTACCGAAGAGCGAGAAGTGGACATAGCGCATTGGATGAGCCTTCAAATCCTCGAGCAATACTGCGAGATTCTCGCCAGCTGCATTGAGAGAAGTATAAAGGTTGTCATCAGTAAGAAGCTTACCCACCGAGCCCTGACCCTCATCAATAGATGCGAGGATTGAGTTGATTGAGCTAACAGCACCCGACAGCTGACCTACGAAATCAGCCTCGGCAATGTCGGTCGTAAGCTGATCTACGTTGCTGAGCATAGACTCAATGCGACCAGTATTGGCTGCGAGTGTCGAGGTGAATGTGTTCAAATCAGCCATCACACTCTCGATATCCGATGCCGAGCTATTGATGATACCATTGATAGATGAGGTCATCGACTCGAGGTTAGCCACAAGCTGTGTGATAGCTGTACTGTTGCCATCGATGAGTTCGTTGACACCCTCAACAGTGCGGCTAAGACCATCGATGAGCTCGCCACCCTGCTCGGCAAGTGTTGCAAGCATATCGGGCTTCATACGACCGGCCAACACTGCACCGTCCTGAATGCAATCCGCTGCATCGCCCTGAAGAATGGTGATCTGCATACCACCCATAAGACCAGCCGACGCGATCTCGGCGATAGAGTTAGATGGGATCATCTTAGTGTAGCCGTTCTCGATAGCAATCTCTACCTTTACACTGTCACCAATAAGCTCGATATCGCGCACGTTACCCACAGCCACACCGCGCATATTGACACGTGATGACTCCATAAGACCTGTCACATCCTCGAAATATACCGAGTAGATGCTGCTCTGCTTGAGTAGATCCTGACCACCCAACCACTTGATACCCCACCAAGATACACCGATTACGATGATGGCGAAGATTCCAACTTTAAGTTCTCTGTTAAATTTCATATCTTAAATCTTTATTTTGTTTCACATCTGTTATCTATTTCACAAGTTTACCAGCCTCATAGCGCACAACATAGGCATCCTTGAAGCTCTTGCGCACCTCTGCCAAATCGCTCTTTGCCTCTTCGGCCGAAGCATAGCTTCCGAAGCAATATTTGTAGCACCACGAACCAGTGCCCATAACCAGCATCACACGACCACGATAACTCTTGAACTGCGAATCATTGATGTTGACCTTTGTTTTGCTTGATATAAGCTGAATGGTATATCCTGCACCCGAAGCATCCTTAACATCCTGCTTCACGGACTCCTTAGAAGCTGTCGACTGCGTTGATTGCTCCTGCTCGGCACCAGCATCGGCATACTCGCCAGCAGCATCCAGACCCTTGATAAAGTAGACGATAGCATCGCTGATAGCTCCAGCTACCTCCTTCTTACCCTTATCCGAAGCCAAATACTTTAGCTCCTCGGGATTTGACATATAGCCAGTCTCGACCAGTGCTCCAGGGCCCTCGAGATAGTAAAGCAGAGTCCATACCACACTATCGAAGACACCACGATCGTTGAGACCCAGGCTCTTGAAGTTGTTGCACAGCACACGCGCAAAATTGCGATTGCGAGGCTCGTTATCGAGCTGTCGTGCAAGAGCAAGCATAAAACCCATAGAGCTGCGATCGATATTCTCGATATCGATATAATCACCCTCATCAGCAAAACTGTTAGCCTTCTTCTTATTGTAGTTTAGCACCTTATCGTTGAGCGAGAGTATCCATACCTCACCACCACGCACAGCCGTATTATCGTGCGCATTGGCGTGGATGCCCACCGTAAGATCTGCGCCTTTGCGGTTGGCAAACTCGGCACGCATACGGTTGTCGATATCGCGATTGGCATCATACATCGAGTCGCACGAGCGAGTGAGGTAGACAACCAGGTCGGGCATCTTCTTCGCAAGCTGATTGCGCACTTCGAGTGCCACGTCAAGGTTGAGTGTCTTCTCGTATATCTTGCCAGCAGCCTTACCAGGGCGTGAGCCTCCGTGACCAGGATCGAGCACAACGACACGCTTACGCTTCTCGGGAGCAACATTTTCGCTCTCGGTAGCGTTTACCACAACGGGAAGGAGTATACCAATTAGTATCGCTATTATGAGTTTTCTCATAAAAAGTAAAAATTATGCAAAAAATTTATTATCTTTGCAGGTTGTAACCGCACACGCGCAGGAAAACGTCGCAGAGGAGAGTTCTCAACGAGGTTATCCCCTGTCGGTTTTGCCGACTTGTCGGCAAAGATACAAAAAAATATTGAATTTTGAGACATTTATTCACAAAATATCTGCCCTCGGCACTACTTGTGGCAATCGTGGCTTCGCTGCTCGGTGGAGTTGTCGGCGTTGGCGCAAGCGGTTTCGACCTGCTCTACAGCATCGACACCGCAGCAATGCACCGCAGCGCTGCAGCGACTTCAGCTCTGGAGTCATCGACTCTCTCGTATGAGCGCAGCACTGCCCCTATCAAGAGCGCAGAGAGCGACTCAACAGAGAATAAGCCCGAGGAGACTCCATCGGCACAACCTGCGCAGCACACCCACTCCGCCAAGAGCAGTGAGCGTCGCAGAAGCAAGTCGATGTTTAGCGACATTGTAGAGGGTAAGGCCGTAGACTCTGTGGTATTCGATGCACGCAGCAAGATGATCTATAGCTACAAGAGCGGTGATGTATCGTACCAGGGTATGAACCTTAAGGCCGACTTTATGCGCGTCGATATGCAGACCAAAGATATCTTTGCGCACGGCTACAAAGACTCTGTCGACGGTAAGCCTACACAGTCGCACCCAGAGTTCTCGGATGGCGGTTCGCCATACTCTATGGACACAATCACCTACAACCTCGACACTCGCAAGGCAAAGATTAAGGGTATCGCTACACAGCAGGGCGATGGTTGGCTTATTGGCAACGATGTGAAGATGCACCCCGATGAGAGCATCCACATTGGCGATGGTAAGTACACTACGTGTGATTGTACCGACCACCCCCACTTCTATATCAATATGACGCAGGCCAAGATTATCCCCAACAAGAAGATCGTCACTGGCTACGCATATCTCGTTATGGAGGATGTACCTATCTACTTCCCAGGTATTCCAGAGGCCTTCTTCCCCATCAACTCCGGCCCAAAATCTGGTATCTTGATGCCTACATATGGTGAGGACGCAAAGGGTTTCTTCATCCGCGACCTCGGTTACTACTTCAAGCTCGGCGAACATATGGACCTTGCAATCCGAGGAGGTATCTACACCCTCGGTTCGTGGGAACTCTCGGCAGTATCGCAGTATGTCAAACGATACAAGTTCAAGGGCAACTTCAATCTTCAGTACTCGGCAATCCGTTCGGGAGAGAAGGGTGAGCCCGACTTTGTACAGCAGAACAACTACAAGATTCAGTGGACACACTCGCAGGATGCCAAAGCAAACCCTGGCTCGACATTCTCGGCTTCGGTAAACCTTACATCAAGCGGCTATAGCAAATACTCGGCAACTAACGTCGACGACATCCTCGCAACACAAACCAACTCTTCAATCTCATACTCGAAGAACTGGGAAGGTACGCCATTCTCATTGGCTTTCAATATGGCGGTATCACAGAACTCGAAGGATAAGACAATCGCCGTAACGCTGCCTACCATCACGTTCAACGTGGCGAGCTTCAACCCATTCAAGCGTCGCGAGGCTGTAGGTAAGACACGCTGGTATGAGAAGATTAAGATGAGCTACTCGATGAAGATGACAAACACGGTAAACACCACCGAGGATGAGATCTTCACCAAGGAGACACTTATGAAGATGAAAAACGGTATCCAGCACTCGATACCAGTATCGACATCGCTGTCGTTGTTCAACTATATCAACGTCAGCCCATCGTTCAACTATACCGAGAGATGGTACTTTAAGAAGGTGAGCCAGCAGTGGAACGAGGAGACACACAAGGTCGAGACGCTCGAGCCAGAGTATGGTTTCTGGCGTATTTATAACTACAACGCCTCGGTATCAGCCAATACTACCATTTATGGTACGTACACTGCCAAAAAGAAGACCCGTAAGCTTCAGGCCGTACGTCATACGCTGACGCCAAACATCGGTTTCTCGTATGCGCCCGACTTCAGCCGACAGAAGTATGGTTTCTACGAGACCGTACAGACCGATACCACAGGTAAGTTCAAGGTATACTCTCCATTTACGGATAACGCCTACGGTGTACCATCAAGCGGTCAGCAACTCGCACTGACATTCGGCTTGTCACAGTCGCTCGAGGCGAAGATTCGCACAAAGGATACCGTAAAGAAGATTAAGCTTATCGACCAATTGTCGATTACCGGCTCGTATAACTTCCTCGCCGACTCGTTGCGTTTGTCTAATCTACCAATCTCGTTGCGTACGACAATCTACCAGAATATCGGACTTAACCTATCGCTCACGCTCGATCCTTACGAGGTATCGCCCGAGGGCGTGCGCTACAACAAACTTATGTGGCGTCGAGGTCTTCCAGGCCGTGTACAGAGTGCTAGCTGGAGTTTTGGTTATACGTTTAAGTCGCGCCAGGACAAGAGTCGAACAGCCGGTAACGATATCACATCGTTGCCTGCAGAGTACTTCAACTGCTGGTCGGATCCATATGGCGAGCTAAACCCTGCTATGCGACGCCAGTGGATGGCTGGACAGTATTACGATTTCTCGATACCGTGGAACTTTGGTTTCAACTATAGTATCAGCTATAATGCACAATATGTGAATAACGGAACAACGGGTTATCGCAAGAATATCAACCAGACGATTAACTTCAACGCAAGTGCTACGATTACGCCGAAGACGATGATTACGGCTTCGACCGGTTATGACTTCACATCTGGCAAGATGTCGATGACTTCAATTACGCTCACACGTGATTTGCACTGCTGGCAGATGTCGTTTACGTGGATTCCATTCGGCACGCACCGCAGCTGGGCATTCAACATCGGTGTTAAGGCGGCATCACTCGCCGACCTGAAATTCGACAAGAGCGTCACGCAGTACGATAATATGTACTAACCCACGCGGCTTGGTATACATATATTTATATAGGCCCATTCAGCGATTGCTGGATGGGCATTGTTTTTGACTCCCCACTGACTTTTGCAGGTGATCCGACTTTTGCAGGTGATCCTACATACGACAAGCGTAGGCACTACGCACTCTTGCAAAGAATACAAGCAACGAAAAAGCGACCCTCAAAGAGAGTCGCTTAAGTTGGGCTACCTGGATTCGAACCAAGAATGACAGGACCAGAATCTGTAGTGTTACCATTACACCATAGCCCAATATTTGTTTTTGACGATGCAAAAGTATACATTAATTTTTGAATTGCAAAGAAAATTGTAAAAAAATTTCATATCTTTGTTAAGATTTTTTGAACCGAATTTCGTACACAACTTATAAGTTATTGATTATGAAGAATATCAAGTTGCGACTCATCGTAATGAATTTTTTGCAGTTTGCGGCGTGGGGCGCCTATCTAACTTGCATTGGTCAGTTTTTGGGTAAGATTGGTCTCGGTGGCTACATCTCGTGGTTCTATGTTGCACAGGGCATAGTATCTATTTTTATGCCTGCAATTATGGGTGCTATCGCCGATAAGTTTGTTCAGCCACAGCGTCTGCTCGGCATCTCCCACCTCTTGGCGGGCAGTTTTATGCTCGTTGCAGCCTACTTTGGCGTAGAGGCGACAAATATTGCCGCAGCAAATGCTGCCAATCCAGAGTTTATAGGTAACATCTGGCCAATATTCATTCCGTATCTTATCAGCGTAGCATTCTATATGCCTACTATTGCGCTGTCGAATACCGTAGCCTTCGGTACACTAACACGTGCCAACCTCGACTTCGTGAAGGCATTCCCTCCAATCCGCACACTTGGCACTATTGGATTCATCGCTTCGATGTGGCTTGTGAACAGTTTCTCATTCGGTCTTGAGTTTTCGGCACAGCAGACATATATGCAGCTTATCATTAGTGGTGTGTTGAGCGTAGTGCTGGGCCTCTACTCGTTTACTCTGCCTGCGTGCCCTATCTCCGCAGGTGGTGAGAAGAAGAGTCTCGTGCAGCGTCTTGGTCTCGATGCATTCGTACTTTTCAAGAGCAAGCAGATGGCTATGTTCTTCATCTTCTCGATGCTCCTCGGCGTGTCGTTGCAGATTACAAACGGCTTTGCTACGCCATATATCGAGAGTTTCGCATCGGTGTCGGATAGTTGGTTTGCCAAGAATCCTACGATGCTCGTATCCGTATCGCAGATCTCCGAGGCATTGTGCATCCTTATGACATCATTCTTCTTGATCCGCTTTGGCATTAAGCGTGTGATGCTCATCGCTATGTTTGCGTGGGTTTTGCGCTTCGGTCTCTTTGGCGTAGGCAGCACAGAGACTACACTCGGCATTTTGGCCCTCATTGCTTCGTGCCTTGTATACGGCGTGGCTTTCGACTTCTTCAACGTATCGGGTGCTATGTTCGTACAGCAGGAGGCTCCAAAGGCTATGCAGGGTAGCGCACAGGGACTCTTTATGCTTATGACCAACGGTATTGGTGCGTCGGTGGGTACGTGGATTGCCGGCAAGGTTGTCGATCACTACTGCTCTTGGCAGGGTGGCCACTTGCTGTCACGCGCAGAGTATACAAATGGCTGGCAGGATACGTGGTTTATCTTCGCAGGCTATGCCCTCGTTGTGACCATTGCCTTTATGGTACTCTTCCGCTATAAGCACGATCCAAACAAGTTATCTCGCCTCGGCGAATAATACACGTAGCATATGTCGCAGCAACCATTAGCCGAGCGCCTTCGTCCGCACAGCCTCGATGACTATATCGGTCAGAGCCATCTAGTGGGCGAGAAGGGTGTCTTCCGCAAGTTCATAGCCTCTGGCAGTGTCCCATCGTTCATACTGTGGGGCCCTCCCGGTGTGGGCAAAACTACACTTGCGCATATCATAGCCTCGGCCCTCGAACGTCCGTTCTACACACTCTCGGCCGTAACGTCGGGTGTGAAGGATGTGCGCGAAGTTATCGAGAAGGCCAAGAAGCAACACCTTTTCAGTGCTCGTCCTGCGTTTCTCTTCATCGATGAGATTCACCGTTTCAACAAGTCGCAGCAGGACTCGTTGCTCGGCGCTGTAGAGCAGGGCATAATAACGCTTATTGGTGCTACGACTGAGAATCCATCGTTCGAGGTTATCTCTCCGCTATTGAGTCGTTGTCAGGTGTATGTCCTCAAGCCTATGAACGACGAGGAGCTCAACACGCTTCTGCAACGCGCAATAAGCAATGATGAGGAGCTACGCAAACGCAACATCGAGGTCAAGGAGAGTGCCGCATTGTTCAAATTCTCGGGCGGCGATGCACGCAAGCTGCTCAACATATTGGACATCATTGCAGGAGCTACCCAAGGCGATATCATCATCACGGATGAACGAGTAACGGAGTGCCTCCAGCAGAATATTGCGCTATACGACAAGTCGGGAGAGCAGCACTACGATGTAATCTCGGCATTCATAAAGTCGGTGCGTGGCAGTGATCCCAATGCTGCAATCTACTATCTCGCACGTATGCTGGCTGGTGGCGAAGAGCCACGATTCATCGCACGACGCCTGGTAATCCTGGCATCGGAAGATATTGGACTTGCCAACCCCAATGCACTACTTTTGGCCAATGCCTGCTTCGATACTGTACATAAGATTGGTATGCCCGAGGCACGTATTACGCTTGCCGAGACTACAATCTACCTCGCGACAAGCCCCAAGAGCAACTCGGCATATGCCGCCATCAACAAAGCACTGCACTTTGTCGAGCACGATACGACGAATCGTCCCGTACCACTGCACCTGCGCAACGCGCCAACTAAACTTATGGGCGAGCTGGGTTATGGCGCCGAGTATAAGTATGCGCACGATTACAGCGGCAACTTCATACAGCAGGAGTTCCTCCCCGAGTCGCTATCGGGTACGCGCTTCTATGAGCCTAACGAGCAGAATGCGCAGGAGGCCAAGATGGCAGAGCGTATGCGTGCGTTGTGGGGATATAAGTATGACAAGTAGGCGTGACAAATTGTCAGTTTCATATGTAAAATATATGTCTCCGAGGCGTGTTTACGGCTTTGGCATAGAGATTGCTCGTAGAGAGACTCAAAACAGAAAATATTATTAAAACATAAAACACAGAATAAACTATGGCAGTAAAACCACTTTCAGACCGCGTATTGGTTAAGCCCAATCCGGCAGAAGAGAAGACCGCTGGCGGTCTCTTCATTCCAGACACAGCGAAGGAGAAGCCCTTGATGGGTAAGGTCGTAGCCGCAGGCCCTGGCACCGCAGATATCAAGATGGAGGTAAAGGTAGGCGACGTCGTTATGTATGGCAAGTACGCAGGTACAGAGATTAGCTACGAGGGTGAGGAGTTCCTCGTTATGAAGCAGTCGGATATTATCGCTGTAATCGAGTAATAACTTTTAATAACGAAGAGAAATGGCAAAAGAGATAAAGTACAACGTAGAGGCTCGCGAGCTTTTGAAGGAGGGCGTTGATGCACTATGCAACGCTGTGAAGGTAACACTCGGCCCTAAAGGCCGTAATGTGATCATCGACAAGAAGTTCGGTGCTCCACACATCACCAAGGATGGTGTTACAGTAGCCAAAGAGGTAGAGCTCGAGGATACATTCGCAAATATGGGTGCACAGATGGTACGCGAGGTAGCATCGAAGACCAACGACGATGCTGGTGATGGTACTACAACAGCTACCGTATTGGCACAGTCGCTCATATCGGTAGGTATCAAAAACGTAACTGCTGGTGCTAACCCTATGGATCTTAAGCGTGGTATCGACGCAGCAGTAGCAAAGGTCGTAGAGTCGCTCAAGGCACAGAGCCAGGTTGTAGGTTCGGACTTCGACAAGATCGAGCAGGTGGCTACAATCTCGGCAAACAACGACCGCAAGATTGGTAAGCTCATCGCAGAGGCTATGGCCAAGGTTAACAACGAGGGTGTTATCACCGTTGAGGAGGCCAAGGGTACAGAGACTCACGTAGACGTTGTTGAGGGTATGCAGTTTGACCGTGGTTATATCTCGGCATACTTCATCACCGACACCGAGAAGATGGAGGCACAACTCGACAAGCCATATATCCTCATTACAGACAAGAAGGTATCGACAATGAAGGAGATTATGGGTATCTTGGAGCCTGTAGCACAGAGCGGTCGTTCTCTTCTTATCATCGCCGAGGATGTCGATGGCGAGGCTTTGTCTGCATTGGTTGTCAACAAGCTGCGCGGCACATTGAAGATCGCAGCTTGCAAGGCTCCAGGCTTTGGCGATCGTCGCAAGGAGATTTTGGAGGATATCGCAACACTTACAGGCGGTGTGGTAATCTCTGCGGATAAGGGTATGAAGATTGAGGATGCTGGTCTCGAGGCATTGGGTACAGCCGAGAAGATTACGCTCAACAAGGAGAATACAACGATCGTTGATGGTGCTGGCTCGAAGGAGGCTATTGCATCTCGCGTGCAGCAGATTCGCGCTTCTATCGAGAACGCTTCTTCGGACTACGACCGCGAGAAGTTGCAGGAGCGTTTGGCGAAGCTCGCTGGCGGTGTTGCTGTGCTCTACGTAGGTGCTGCCACCGAGGTGGAGATGAAGGAGAAGAAGGATCGCGTGGATGATGCTTTGGCTGCTACTCGTGCTGCTGTCGAGGAGGGTATCGTTCCTGGTGGTGGCGTGGCTTATATCCGTGCGGTATCGTCACTCGAGGGCTTCAAGGGCGAGAACGACGACCAGACTACAGGTATCCAGATTGTTAAACGCGCTATCGAGGAGCCATTGCGTCAGATTGTTGCAAACGCAGGTGGCGAGGGTTCGGTTGTTGTTAACAAGGTTAAGGAGGGCACTGGCTCATTCGGCTACAACGCTCGTGACGACCGCTACGAGGATATGCTCGCTGCAGGTATCATCGATCCTACAAAGGTGTCGCGTGTAGCTTTGGAGAATGCAGCCTCTATCGCCTCTATGTTCCTCACTACGGAGTGTGTCTTAGCTGAGAAGAAGGAGGATAATCCTCTTCCAGGTATGGGTGCAGCCGCAGCAGGTATGGGCGGTATGATGTAGTCTATCCGCGATAGTGGGATAATTAAAATGGGCGTGTTCAAAATATTGAGCACGCCCATTTTGTCAGAAGTTGTATAGCAAAATTCAATATAGGCAATATTCCGTATACTTGGCACTGATGTTGTCCTATGATGCTTTATTGAAATATTTTAAAATATTGGCGATTGGTGGTTAATTTTCTGTAAAATATTTGTGGGTTTGCAAATTGTTTCGTACATTTGTGTGAGAATGTATAGTAGTATAAGTCGGTTTAAGATTAGGTGCTAGCTGAAATTTTGCTGCTTTTGGCGTAATGTATTGATCTTCTATATGTTATTTAGCTAGTGGAGATGCATTTTAGTAGAAGTAATGTGAACTTAAACTATTGCTACTAAAGCGACTCTTGGCGGAGATACCATTTATGGTATAGTTAGGGGCCGATTAAAAGTGAAATACGAAGAGAAAAATAAAAACAAATTAATACTTTTTACTATGAAACGATTTCTAACGTTGGCATTGGTTGTCTTCGGTTTGGCAGCTTGCCAGAATGATCCAGACGCACCTAGAAACAACGGTGGTGAGGTTGAGTTTGAGTTATCAGTAACATCGGCAGATCTCGGCACTACACGTGCTGCTACAAATGGCACTAACGACACAAAGAATGCTCTCAATAGCGCATATGGTGCTATCGACTACTTGCAGGGCGCAACTTTGAACGATGAACTCCACTACGATTGGAATGACGTAGACCTTCGTTACACATTGGAGGTTTATGACAACTTGTCGAGCTACACTGGTGCAGAGCCTATCAAGAAGCGTCAGGTGATTATCGTTGACGAGTACACTCCCGTTAAGTTCAGCGTTCGTCTTATCCCAGACCGCACCTATCGTTTCGTTGTATTTGCCGACTTCGTAGGTCAGGGCGCAACCGATAACCCAGCAATTGAGACACAGCGCAACCTCGGTCTCAAGCATATTATCGGCGATAACCTCGGCGATATCACAATCAAGGAAGACGCTATCAACGACGAGCGCACAGATGCATACTTCGCTTCGGTAGACCTTCTCATCAGCAACTCGGCAGCCAAGAGCGTAGAGCTTAAGCGTCCTTATGGTAAGCTACGCGTAGTTGCTACCGACCTTGCAGAGCTCAACCTCAATGTTGACCCTACATCTGTAGAGGTTAAGTACGAGGCATTCCACGCTGCACAGTTCAATGCTGTGACAGGTGTTATCGGTGGCGAGTACACAGAGACTACGTTCCAAAACCCATACAACGCAGGTGTTGGCAAGTATTCATTGGCAAACCACGTATACAACGTCGGTTACGACTCTGACTACAAGTACACAAACGCTGACAATGAGACGTTCCACACTCATATGACACTATTCACAGACTATATCCTCGCAAATGAGGATCAGCACGACGTGCAGTTTGTGATGAACGTATACGATGGTCAGAAGCTCATCAAGAGCACCGACTTCAATACACAGATTCCTGTACAGCGTAACCACCTCACAACAATCGTAGGTAACGTGCTCACTACTGGCACAGAGATTATGGTGACTATCGATGACAACTTCCTCAATGCAGAGACTGAGGAGCCATACTATCAGGAGATGTGGGACGGTTCGGTTAGCGCGCCTGCATACAATGCCGATACAAAGGTATATACCGTAAATTGTGGTGCAGAGCTTGCGTGGGTAGCACAGGAGGTTAACAACGGCCGTACGTTCATCGGTGAGACAATCGTTCTTAATAAGGATATCAACCTCAACAACGAACTTTGGACACCTATTGGCAATTCTGCAAAGCACAATGCTACATTCCGCGGCTCGTTCGATGGCCAGGGCAAGACTATATACAACTTGTTCGCACAGAACGAGGAGGGCGCAGGACTCTTTGGCTTGGTCTCTCCATTGGAGATCAAGAACGTAAATATCGATGGTGCAACTGTAAACAGCACTCACTATGGTGCCGCATTGGTTGGCTGGATTCAGGGCGTCGACTCTAACCACCGTTGCGCAATCAGCAACTGCCACGTTAAAAACGCGGTCGTTACCCTCGAGGTTAAGGATAAGGACAACGGCGACAAGGCTGCTGCTCTTGCAGGTTACGCTGTTCGCACCGACATCACTGGCTGTTCTGTAGAGAATGTTGTAGTTAAGGCATACCGCGACTGCGCTGCATTGGTAGGTCACGCTAACACTGGTGCTGTAGTTAAGAACTGCTCTGCAACTAACGCAACAGTAATCGTTGACCAGACCGTTGAGTATGCTACAGAGGCAGCAGCTAACGCTGGCAAGATTGTAGGTCGCAAGTCTGACGATGCAGTTGTCGAGAACAACAGAGCAGAGAACGTCGTAATAAAGAGTGTGGTAAATACTAATGAGGCGTTTGAGGCTGCTTTGGCAGCTGGCGAGAGCGTTATCTTGGGTGCTGACCTTAATGTCGGCTCTCTCACTCTGTCGAAAGACACATCTATCGAGGGCGTAACCAAGGATATCACATTGACAGGTAACCTTGTGATGCAGTCTGATTATGCTGGTGGCCAGTACACAAGTCCTAACATCACATTGAGCAACCTCACATTCAAGTGGAATGGTCAGGGCCGCAATGAGTCAGATACAGCAGCAATCCTTATTCTTAATGAGGGAAGCAGCTGTCCTCGAGTAACTCTCGACAATTGTGTATTCGACTGGAATGGCGGTAACTTTGCAAGCTATATGAAGAATGCCGCAGGCTTTATCTTCGCCAAGAACTATGCATACGGCCTCGTTGTTCGTAATTGCAAATTTACTGGTTCAACAGGCAACAATGTAAACTATGACATTTGGGGCGGTGTAACAGGTAATGACAGCGTTCAGGCTGTTATTGAGGGTAACACATTCGCAAAGGCAGTATGTATTGAGAACGGTACTGCACAGTTCAACAATATCGTTATTCGCAGCAATAGCGTTAGCAATACTCTTCGCGGTCTTCGTCTTGTTGCACAGTCTAACAATAGCTTCAAGAATATCTGGATTGAGAACAACACTGTAGGCAAGATGGACTTCTATGGATGGAATGCTTCAACCGTAACCGAGAATCTTTACTACAAGGGCAATAACAAGGCATTGCCAGCAAACATTGCTGATAAGTTTATTACAGAGTATTAATCTCAGGAGCTTTTAAACTACAAGGGAGTGCCCACCTATGGACACTCCCTTGTAGTTTATATCGGTCGATGTATTACAACTCTATTTTTATGTTTGCACCTGTCCAGGGATTGAGCAAATGGCGACGGTTGTAGAGTTCGACATCATCACGCGAGATAATCACGTGCAACTCATAACTCTTCGCTTCATCTACTCTCTGCTCCTCGGGCAAGCTGTGAGGTATACTATATATATATAATATAAGAGCATCGGCTGGGCGACTCTCCATACGGATAACTCCGCGAGGTGTATAATTCTGTGGTGCAATCTGGACATTAGAGCCAAGCTCTGCGACATCGTCGCTATACTTGATAAAATCGACACGCTCTCCATTAAGCAGTGCTTCCCCCATAATTCGGAGATTGTATTTCCACTCGTTTTTATCGCCCTCAATAGTTATGATATAGGGTTTCATAGTATTTAATTTTTAAGAATTAGCATAAAACTTTGCTACAAAAATAATAATAATTTGCACATTTTGGTTTTTTGTTGTAAATTTGCAGACTATTTGTGCTGAAATGGAGCAGATTGCATTATATACGATAGCTTATAAAGGGCTAAAAATCGGTAGCTATGATTTTGATTTTCAGGTCGATAACAAGCTATTCGAAGCCTACGAAGCCGAGGAGATACTCGGCGGCGACTGTCGTGTCAAAGTAGAACTTAAGCGCAGCGAGTCGATGTTGGAGCTCAATGTCGATATTTCGGGCGAAGTTATTTGCGAGTGCGACCGTTGCTTGGAGGAGTGTTCGATACCTATCGACTACTCTGGCGAGTTGGTTGTTAAGTTCTCGGACGAGACAGACTACTACGATGGCGATGTAATGTGGATTTCACCATCGGAGGATATGCTCAACCTCACGCAGTATATCTACGAGAGTATTATTCTCTCGTTGCCATATAGCCGCGTACACGAGGATGGCGAGTGCAACCCCGAGATGCTTGTTGCAGAGATCAGTGAGGAGGAGTTGGAGAAGATGGAGGCCGCAGCAGCCGAAGGCGATGTGATTGGTCTCGACGACTACAACAAATCGCTACTTGAGGCTCTCAAGAGCGAGATGGAGAAGGATAAATAGAGATTGGGTTCGAGTGGTAGCTTATCCGTCGGGTTGCTGCAAGAACAAAAAGAAAACATAATAACTTAAAAATTATATTGTAAGATGGCACATCCTAAACACAAAGTCTCTTCTACACGTCGAGACAAGAGAAGAACTCACTACAAGGCAGTAGTTCCAACTGTAGTAAATTGCTCAAACTGCGGTTCTGCAGTACTCTACCACCGCGTATGCCCCGAGTGCGGTTTCTATCGCGGTAAGCTCGCTATCGAGAAGAAGACTGCAGAGTAGTCTTCACAACACCAAAAGGGCACAACCGCAAGTCGGTAGTGCTCTTTTTCTTTATTCGTTTCTAACCATTACTACTTACACCTAACAATATGATTAGAATTGGTATAGACGCAATGGGCGGTGACTTTGCTCCCGAGGTAGCTATCGAGGGTGCCATTATGTCGCTTGCCAAGATCGATAAGGATAGTCGCATTGTGCTCTTCGGTGACGAAAAGCGTATCGTTGAGTTGCTTAAGAAGCACAACTGCCAAGTATCTAATTTCGATATCGTACACACCTCACAGGTTATCGAGATGGGCGACCACCCTGCAAAGGCATTTGTAGCAAAGTCGGACTCGAGCATCACCGTAGGTTTCCGCCACCTGTCAGAGGGCAAGATCGACGGTTTCGCTAGCGCAGGCTCAACTGGCGCTATGATGGTTGGCTCGATGCAGGTAATCAAGCCTATCGAGGGTGTTATCCGTCCTGTACTCGCGACACTCATCCCCACAATCTCGGCAGAGAAGGGTATACAGCGCGGTGTATTGATGGACGTTGGTCTCAACGTAGACGCAAAGCCCGAGGTATTGGCACAGTATGGCCTCCTCGGCTCGATATATGCAAAGTCGGCACTCAATACCGACAACCCTCGCGTAGCGTTGCTCAACATAGGCGAGGAGGAGGGCAAAGGTAATGCCCAGGCGAAGGCCACCTACGACCTTATGAAGGCTGACAAGCGCTTCAACTTCGTTGGTAATGTGGAGTCATCGTATATCTTCACTGGCAAGATTGCCGATGTTGTCGTAGCTGACGCATTCGTCGGCAACAGCATCCTGAAGATGGCCGAGGCTCTGTATCGCATTAACTTCCGTCTGGGTGGTGGCAAGCCACGTGTAAAGAACTTCTTGCGCCCGTTGCTTGGTCGTATCGTGCCTAAGCTCTACTGGCAGCAGGACTTCTGGGATGCAATGAACGCTGAGAGCGTTGGTGGTTTGCAGGTTATGGGTGTCAATGCTCCCGTAATGATTGGCCACGGTAGCTCATCGGCACGTGCAATTTGCAGTATGATCGTATCGATGGAGCGCGATATCAAGAGTGACTTCCCATCGAAGTTGCGCGAGGCCCTAAAGGAGCACAATAACGAGAAGGAGGCGTAGTATGATTATGAAAGCAACACGCTTAATACTCGTTGCCACCCTACTCATCGGCCTATTATTCGCTGGCTGCGAGACCCCGAGTGAGCCTACTATCGACACCCCTACCCAGGAGGAGACCGAGGATGAAGGCAACGAGGATAGCGGCAATGAAGAGGATAATGGTAGCACCGAAGAGGAGGAGAACAACAATGGCGAGGAAGGTGGTGAAGAGAACAACGGCACCGAGGATGAGGAGGAGCAGGATATGTCGTGGATGGAGAATCCACAGCCACTCCCCGAGGCAACGTATGAGCTCTCTGGCGGTTTGGTAGCCACGAGCTATGTGAGCTATGCCATAGGGCTGCGCAACGACTATTTGTCGTTCTACGAGGCAGAAAGAGACTATGCGCTATATATTGATCTCTACACTTCGGAGAGCAACACAATACTCCCTACAGGACGCTATCTACTATCTGACGAGATGAAAAACTGCGCCTTCCGTGAGTATTGCTACCTTACTCTCGAGACTAATGGCGATTTGTATCGCTTTACGGAGGGATGGGTTGAGGTTATTGCCGATGCAGAGCACTCATCTGGTTATCCTTATCACAACATACGCGCATACTTTGTGATGGAGTCTGGTGAGAGCGTATCGTTGGAGTACGAGGGCACTATAGTTCTAAAATAGGCCTCTGGGCATTTAATATGGCAGTAGCTGGGCATTTGCTTGGCTACTGCTGTTTTATAATCCTCTCAATATGGTTTCATTCCCCCTCCCTTCCCTTAAGAGGTCTTGTTGCTTGTAATTCTGAATCTGGCCCTAGATCCTATTTTTATGCAAACGAAGAGCACGAATCCATAGCATACACGTCGTATGCGAGAATTCGTGCTCTAAACCTTAGGACTATGCAGTCCTCTTGGAGATTTTTATAGCTTATTCAACTCAATCTCGAAGTCTGACAATACATTCATATAGTTGATGAATGCCTCGTATGCCGAGTCGTATGGATTGAAGTATGAGTGAACATCACCATCCGATAGCCACTTTGTAGCCATATAGTAGAAGTGGTCTGAGTTCTGCATAAAGTGCCATACGAACTCGAAATCCTTGTTCTTCGCCTTCTTTACACGTGGTGCAAGAGCATACAACTTACGGAATGCCTCGTTCTGCAAATCGTTACCGAGCCAAGCTGTAACATCGCGCTCCTCATCCGCCCAAGACATAGTATATGGACAGTGGAGAACAGCTACTGGCTGGAGCTTCTTCGCAGCCTCCGATGCTGTTGCGAACTCGATACCGCGGCTCTGCAAAGCAGCTGGAAGCGCCTTCATAAAGTCGAAAATACCTGTAGATGCCTTCTGATGCTCACCGAATGTCTCGTAGTCCATAAACAAGTTGACAACGTCACCAGTCTCTGAAGCTACCCAGTCGGCATACTTATCTGCTGTCAAGGGCCACTCGTTCCAACCCTCGTTAGAGAAGCGGAAGGCGATGTCGTCCGAAAGCTTGTAATTGCGCAACAAGAGGCGGAGCTTATTGTCCACAGCATCGGTATATACGAAGTTTGGAGACTTCCAACCAAGGATGTGCTTTGCGCCCTCTGCAAGCATTGTCTTGAAGCCCATAGCCTCAACTGTCTGTGCAATCTCGTCAGAATAGATAAGCTCGGTATTGCGGAACGCTGTAGGCTTCACACCAAACTCCTCCTTGAGCATTGCTGTATGGAGCTTAACCTCGTTCTTGAACTCATCTACCGAAGCCAACGATGCGAGCGAGTGTGAGTATGTCTCACCCAGGAACTCAACATAGCCAGTGTCGGCAAGCTGCTTGAACGACTCGAGAACCTCGGGAGCATACGCCTTGAACTGCTCGACAGCCGAGCCAGTAATCGAGAACGTAACCTTGAACGCACCCTTACCCTCGCGGATGAGGCTCAAAAGCAAAGCATTCATCGGCAAGTAGCACTCGCGAGCCACCTTCTGCATAATTGCTCGGTTGGTAAAGTCGTCGAGATAGTTGTGGTCGTTGCCCATCTGGAAGAAACGGTAGGTCTTCAAACGCCAGGGCTGATGTACCTGAAAATAGAAACAAACTGTCTTCATATATATACTAATTTTATTATTTACACTTGTCGATAGCCTGCTGATATACATCCTTGATCTTTACAGCGGCGTTGATCCACTTGAGGTTGTTAACCTCGTCCATACCCTTCTCTGAGAACATCTTTGCCAAAGCTGGGTAGGTGATAAGGCCATAGATAGCGTCAGCCATAGCGTCGACATCCCAATAGTTGACCTTAACAGCATAGTCCAAAACCTCGGCTACACCACTCTGGTGCGAGATGATTGTTGGCACGTTCGAACGCATAGCCTCAAGAGGCGAGATACCGAAAGGCTCCGACACCGAAGGCATAATGTATACGTCCGAAAGCTGGAACATCTTCTGCACATCATCACCCTTCAAGAAGCCTGTAAAGTGGAAACGGTCAGCGATGCCGAGCTGTGCAACACGACGAATACAGTGGTTCATCATATCACCCGAGCCAGCCATCACGAAGCGTACATTAGGTACTCGTCGGAGAACCTTGGCAGCAGCCTCGATAAAGTAGTCGGGGCCCTTCTGGAAGGTGATACGACCGAGGAATGTTACAATCTTATCATCTACACCGCGCTTAGGTACTGGATTGTCATTCTCTGCAAAATGCACAGCATTGTGCACTGCAACGACCTTCTCTGGCTCGATGTTGTACTTGTTGATTACGATGTTACGTGTAAGGTTTGACACCGCGATAACCATATCGGCAGCAGCCATACCTGCGCGCTCAATCTCGTAAACACGTGTATCGATATTGTCGCTCGACGAACGGTCGAACGATGTCGCGTGCATATGAACAACAAGTGGCTTACCCGACACTCTCTTTGCAGCGATACCTGCAAAGTATGTCAACCAGTCGTGGGCGTGGATAACATCGAACTGACCCTCGAGCTGACGCGCCACCTCGGCAGCAACAACAGCATAGCGAGCAACCTCCTCCATAATGTTTGCACCATACTTACCCGAGAAGGTATAGCGCTGTGTCCAGCTGTCGCCCTTGCGCTCCCAGAACTTCTTACCGGTACGCTCGTAGCCCTCGCGGTATGTTGCCCACTCCTCTGGAGAGATGTAAGGCACCATATTCGAGTCGATATGGATGAATGAAATCTTGCTCATAATGTCATCAGCACCCTCGATGCTTGAGTCGCAGTAGTGTGCCTCGATGTCGCTGGCATTGACAACCTTCACGAAGCTCTGGTCCTCGTCACCCGACGCCTTGGGCATCACGAAGATAACCTCGACATCGTTGCGAGCCAGACCCTGGGTCATACCATAGCAGGCCGTACCCAAGCCACCAGCGATATGGGGAGGAAACTCCCAACCGAACATTAAGACTCTCATACTCTATATATTTTTACGTTTTTACTTCTTAACACTCTTACGAACACACTTACGCTTTGGCTTCTCCTCGCTCTGTGCCTCGCTCTTCGCGGTCTTCTTGGCACACGCCTTGCGCGCTGGCTTCTTGAGCTCATAAGATTCAATAAACTCGTTGATCTGGAGCAAACCAGCCACAGATGTAGCGTGTGACACCGAGCCACGTGGATTGTGTGGAGGATCACCCTCGAAACGCTCCGAGATAGAGCCTACACACTTGGTCTGAAGCTCTGCATCGAAGCCGTCGAGAATATTGCGAGCATCGCTCACGAACTTCTCGCCACCGATAGCAAAGCAAGCCTTGACATAGAATACGAGTGGAGCAACCCACGCTGAACCGTTACGCGATGCGAGATCCTGCGAACGCTGATCCTCGTTGTAGTTCGACTTGTAGAGCATATTGCGTGGCGAAAGCGTACGCAAACCACGAGGCGTGAGCAAGTGCTCTCTGGCTGTCTGCAATACACGCACACGCTTCTCCTCGTCGAGCATTGTGTAGTCCAGACCTGCAGCCATAACCATATTTGGACGAATGAACTTATTTGTCTCATCGGCATTTACATAGTCTGCAAGGTAGCCCTCCTCCTCGAGCCAGAACTTCGAGATAAATGATGCCTGTGTCTTGGCTGGCATATCCTTCCACTCCTTCGCAAACTCCTTGTCGCCCTGCTTCTTTGCCAAAGCCAGGGTGTAGCTCACAGCGTTGTACCACAATGCCTGAAGCTCAACGGGGTAGCCGCGACGTGGTGTCACAGGAGCACCGTCGACGATAGTACCCATCCACGTGAGTGGACGCTCTGCAGCAGCCCAAATAAGACCATTGTCGTGGAGCTTAACCTCCTCGCCGTGGCCACGACGATATGCCTCGAGAATGCTCTTCATAACCTCGCCATATTTAGCCCAAAGCTCCTTGGCGCCGATATGCTTCTCAAGATTCTGCATAGTATAGAAGAACCACAATGGTGCATCTGCCGCAACACGTGCCGAGCCGCTACCTGCGAAGTCACCATCCTTCATATCACCGACCAACGTGTCGAGCGCATCGATGCAATCCTCCTTATAGCCCTGTGTGAGTGTAAGACCTGGCAAGGCAATGAACGTATCGCGTGTAAGAGGACCAAACCAAGGATAGCCTGCGATAACCTCTGTACGATTCTCGGGGCGGCGAATGACGAACTGACGTGCCGAGTGGCGCAAGCAGCTCAAGAAATCGATCTTATGTGTACGACGTGCCAAAGATGCGTCGTATACAGCAGTGATAGTCTCGGGTGAAGCCATCAAGTCGGTAGCAGCAGAGAAGATTACGCTCTCGCCCTTTTTAATCTTGAACTCGAAATAGCCCGTAGTGAGCAGATCCTCGTGACCCTCGTAGCCACGTGCAAGCTCCTTGTGATACTCGAAGTTGTAGTACCAGTCTGGAGCTGGAATAAACTCTGCCTCCTCCTTATTCAGCTGCATATACAACCAGGGGAAGCCATCATAGAGCTTACACTTGACACCATAAGGTACTGGATATGCACGACCATCTGCCTCCATATTTGCCTTCGACAGCGAGTGCTTGTCGCGGAAGGCAAGCAATGGACGAAGACGCAATGTTGTCTCCGAGTGTGCATCGACAAGTGTGTAACGAATCATAAGCTGTGTACGCTTGTGAATCCACAACAACTCTTTGCGTAGTATCACTCCACCTACACGATATGTTATCGTGGGCGTTGGCGTGTACTCAAAGTCGGTGATATACTTGTGACCGCGAGGCTCATAAGTACCATTAAAGCGGTGTAACGCAAGGTTGAATGATTGGTCGTGCTGGATGACAGTCTCATCGAGCGACGAAAGTAGCACATAGGTACGATCGCTTTGGTCGATAGGTGCGACCATCAGACCGTGGTATTTGCGCGTGTTGCAACCAACGATTGTTGTACTCATATAGCCACCACGACGATCCGTGGCAAGCACCTCTCTGTCGAGCGAGTACTCCAAGTTACCCAATTCACGCTTGTCGAATGTAAGTCCTGACATAATCTACTTGGTCTTTATAGTTTAATATTTCAATTCAATATATGACCTCACACACCCTAATATGCTATGAATCTGCACAATATGGCCAGCACTTCGGGTGTACGAACAGAAAATATGGTGTTTTACAAAGTAAAGTTACGAACTATTTTTTGAATTTGCAAAAAATATTAGCAAAACAAACCTTATTTCATATTTACCTCATATCTCACTAATGCTGTGCAACTTGACTATTGGACCAAAACCCAAAAACAAATACTCCAAAAAGATCAAACCACCACGCACACAATAATCCGAACACTCGCTGCGTTATATTGGCACGAGTATTGTAATAAATTCGTATAGCTGCGGATCTAATACGCAGTTAGGTTTCTTCATTTATTTAAGTTTGGGTTAGTAGTTTACAGAACTTGTTTCTGGAACGCAGGGAGCCGTCGTGAGACGCCTCCCTGTTGTTTTTATGTTCTGTAAACTTCTGACTGCTCCCGCGGTGTGGCAGAGTTGTCTGCGAGTGCTGTATGATGGTTTGGCGTGTTGCTATGCAACAAATGTGGTTGCGTAGCTGGTCATATAGTGAGCAAGCTCTCCTAGACCAACTACACAACCACACTCCTTCGTCGTCGCCAAACCATCATACCTACTCTTGCTCTGCTCAAACCTTAAGGAGAGTTAGTAGTTTGTTAGCGGCGCTTCGCAATTGAGTATTTATATAGAATTTGTTTCTGGAACATAGGCGGCAGTCGTGAGACTCCCGCCTATTTATTTTTTCTCAATGTTACAACATCACCATAGCGACTACCTATTAATACTATTTGTTCCGCTGATATGCTTTGGACAATATATAACGCTGTATGATAAATGCCTTCATAGCTGCTACTACTTTTTGTAATAGTTAATGCTAATGTATTCTGGCTTTTATTATATGAATATGTTCCTGAATCATGGAAAGGGACGGCTCCAGCTCCAGTAGCACCTTCATTATAATATATGGTAATAGATCCTCCTTTGGTAAATACCCATCTATTATAATAGCTTTCATACCAGGTGCCAACAAATGATGATTGTTTATACGCACCTTCATCTTTCTCACACGATGTGAATATGCAACACCCCATAATTGCCATTAATACACACAGTAAAATCTTTTTCATAATAGTTTGATATTTAAGTTAAACAATAAGTGTCGTTGCCGCAGATAGCAACCGTTTAACTTAAAATCAGGAGAATACCTAAAAAAGAAACGTGGGTAATGCTTATCGGAAGAAGGGACGACCAAGTACCCATACGAACATAAGCACACCCACGCCATAGGGCGTGGGCATTTAATGTGCCTATTGTCTGTTCGTTTAATAATTTTGGTCGTTTTACTTCACGAAACAATAGCCCTAAATGCCATCTATAAACACTGCGTATTTCGCAATGTTACTACAAATATACAAAAGTATTTCCGAAAAACAAAAAATTACACAAGAGTTATACATTAAGGTTATTAATGCTTTGGGTTAGTAGTTTACAGAACTTGTTTCTGGAACGCAGGGAGCCGTCGTGAGACGCCTCCCTGTTGTTTTTATGTTCTGTAAACTTCTGACTGCTCCCGCGGTGTGGCAGAGTTGTCTGCGATATTAGCGATTTGGCGTATTGCTTTGCAATAGTTAGGGTTGCGCCATTGGTTGTATTTGTGAGCAAGCTCCCACACACCAATAACGCAACCCTACGACAAGTCGCTGCCAAATCACTCAATCTCTTGCTCTGCTCAAACCTTAAGGAGAGTTAGTAGTTTGTTAGTGGTGCTTCGCAATTGATTATTTATATAGAATTTGTTTCATTTAACATTTTTTATGAATGGCTGTTAGTATCTCACCTTAAAATAGTCTAGCACCGCTTTGTAGTTGTCTTGTGCAGCCAAGCAGGTGTCGAGAAGATAGCCTCGGATATTGTTCCACTCCCGCAAACCGCGATAGTAGAACATTTTGAGTTCCTCGGTGATGATGAACGGCACATAACCATTCGCCAAACACTCCTTAAACATCACAAGACGACCGACACGACCATTGCCATCCTGGAATGGGTGTATTGACTCGAATAGCTGGTGCAGGTCTATAATATCCTCAAACGACTTCTGCTTCTTGCCGTTGTACTCTTTGAGGAGGGTTTGCATCTCACGATGCACATCTTCGGGTGCAGTGGTTTCGTTACCACCTACCTCGTTAGGTAGGCGTTTATAGTCGCCAATGGTAAACCAATCCTTACGACTATCTGAAGTGCCAGACTTGAGGATGAGGTGTAGTTCCTTGATAAGGCTCTCGGTAAGTCGTTCCTCTGCTCGGTCAATTATAAGGTCGATGCATCGGAAGTGATTTGTCGTCTCGATGATATCATCTACACGAATACTCTCGCCCTCAATACCTATGGTGTTGGTCTCGAAGATATAGCGTGTCTGGTCGTGCGTTAGGCGGCTGCCTTCAATGTGGTTGGAGTTGTAGGTAAGGTCAATTTGCGTCTTGTGATAGATACCACCTTTGAGCCTCGCTTCCTTCTCTTGGCGCAGAACAACGAGCAGTGGCATCGCCTTACGCTGGCGAGGTTTTCTACCAGGAAGCTCCGCCTCGGCAGGAATGTTCCAAGTCTTACCCACGAGGGTTGCACCCTCAATCTTTCCGAGGGAGCAGTAATTACGCGCTGTGCGCTCCGAAATGCCAAATTTTGAGGCAAATTCTGCAACTGAAATATACTTCATACGCTACGACTATCGGCAAGTTTTAGGCCGATTTTCTGTGCAAATATAGCGATTCTTGCCGATAACGGCAAATTATCCGCATATATTCTATTATTCATTTACCTTTTTACCTCCATCAAACCTTAAGGAGAGTTAGTAGTTTGTTAAAGGTGTTCCGCTTGCGCTACACATAAGTAGTTTACAGAAATTGTTTCTGTAAAGAGGATAGGCGGCAGCTGTGAAGCTCCCGCCTAATTCTTTGTTTATTGATCCTTTAATAAAAACTACTGACGGTTTTGAACGTGGCAACAATGCGTGTACCGACGAGTGCAAGCACTCATCAACAGAGCAATGGCGAGAGAATTTAGTGAACAAACTCACAATCCATCGCCATCGCTCTATTGTTGCTATGCAACTATTGTCCTCGCATTGTCTGACCTACTCGTGGAAACGTTAGTTGTTTGCCAATATTCTCAAAGTTCACTAAGTTCATTAAATTCTCTAAACTCACTAATTTCCTAGAAATCCTTGCTTAACTGAAAAACTTTGTTTAATTTTGTGTTGTCGAGGGTCTGCTCTCGGCAGACATATTTATTAGTGAAAGTGTTTCGCTAATCCTTAAAGAAAAAATTTGGCGATTTTAGACGAAAGGATAACGAATGCTTACATCACTTGTATTGGTATGCTTCGTCGGCACGTTCTGTGCCTACTCCACATACTGTACAGGTGTGGAGTATTGTTTATTTTCGTCGAGGCCACGCCAAATGCCTTTCTTTAGATAAACGGACATCTCCACACTTTCTTTATTTATATTAATCCCGTTATCGGAGGTGGGGCGGAAACAAACATTTATTAATTATGAAAAAGTTATTTTTACTTTTAACATTATGTGCCATTTGTACTACGAGTGTCTACCCTAAAAATGTAATGATTGATAGTCAACAAAACTATGTTACACAAGCTTGTGCTTATTGTAGTGGAACGGGAGTCATTTTTATGGGCTATAATTACTATGGACAGCCAGTATATCAAGCTTGTGCGAACTGTGGAGGCAAGGGTTATGTTGTAATTTCCACCTCTTCAAACGTGTCTTTTCAAGGCTCAAATAGTGATGGTTATATCTACGATGGTTATATAGTACTAAAAAGAGTTGCATCTGACAAAAGAGATAAATTCTATAAATACAGAAAAATGGGATCAATATATGCGTCTCCAGATGGAAAAAATTTTTATAAATATTCAGGAGAAAGAACCCTTACAATTGGAAGTATAAAATATGAAGGCGGAAGTTACTAATATATACAACTAATTTACATTTTGCAGAACTGTTAACCTACTATTAATATTAGAATATTGTGGGCACAAAAGCTTAGAGATACCAAATGTCCCAACATAAATATCTGGATAATCATCTATAGTAGCATTTTTGCAGTATTGTCAACACTTTGCTAGCATAAATATCAATTTGATTAGTTTACAATTATATGTTTACAACCCTTGGGTTAGTGGTTTACAGAACTTGTTTCTGGAACGCAGGGAGCCGTCGCGAGACGCCTCCCTGTTGTTTTTATGTTCTGTAAACTCCTGACGATTCGGTGGCGGCTCGGATGACTTATCTTGTATAGCGTGTGGCGCAGATGCTCCGCATCAATTGTGTCTGCTTTGCCACCAAGCATTTCATATAATTCTTAATGTTTAGATAATTTAGGGAAATTAAGGAATTTAATGAATTTAGGGAGTATAAGGCATCTAACGAAAAATATCTAATCTCACTAAATTCCCTATACTCCTTAATCTCATTACACAAAACAATACCTATGGTGTGGCAGAGTTGTCTGCAAGTTATGAAGCGAGGGCATATTGCTATGCAATGCAAAAAGTTTAGAGAACTTATTGTTAATGTATAGGAAGTGCTGTAAACTAAAGCCCCCCCTATCTTATCTTCCCTTAACTACCTATATCTCTCCTGTACGCATTATGAGAAGCAACAAAAATAGGCGGAAGTATTTTTTAACTACCGCCTATAAGCTATAATATCTATATCTGCAAAAATCGAGACCCTCTACTTACCGAAGCGGAAACCGAGGTTTACATAACCCATATTTACTGGGAATCCGTACTCGACAAGAGCGTTATATCCAATGCCCACGTTAAAGCGCTTATACTCGATACCAGCACCTACACGACAGTGGAAGCCTGTCTCACCAGATAAGTCACCAATACCTACGAAAGCTCCCAACGAACACTCCAAATAGGGGTTAACCGCAAATTTTTTAGTCAAGTAACCCTTAAGATTTACACCCAATGGGATATAACCAACGAATAAAATCTCGGAATACTCCCCCCAATCATCATCACCATAATAATAATCACCTTGATAATCATAATAATATTTCTCCAATAATGAGTGGAAACCGACTTCTATACCAGCATAAAGGTGATCAAAGAGGAATACGCCAGCCGAAACGTCCAATGTAGGGCCTGCCATTTCAGACAAAAATATTGTACCTACTGATGTATAGCCTCTGAATGCAACAGGCAACGAAGATGAGGCATTATTACGATGCTCACCAACCCTTGCTCTGGTTTCAGGCACTGCATTCATCAAGTCCTTCTCGCCATTTTCATACTTGATATAGAAAATTTGCGATTTGCTGATTGTATAAGTTGGACCGTCAAGATTACTCCAACGCTTATAAGTTACCTGGTCTTGAGTGATAGATGTAACCTTTGCCATAACTTCATCAGCGTTGCGCATAACTATAATATCCTGCGCTTTGGCAGCATAGGACGCCAAGAATAAAATGGCGAATAAAATTAGTCTTTTCATAAAACAATTGTAATTTGAGTTAAATATTATCACAAAATTAAAAAATATTTTACAAACGAGCAAAACTTGCGACAAATAATATGGGCCTCCAGAATTGCATATTTGAAAAACTTCAATTAACTTTGTATAATACTAAATATACACCACTATGAAACGATTTATACTTTGGGTGATGATACTCCTCGCCACCACCGTCATATCGTCGTGTGAGCGTGATGAAGCCAGAGGCAGAAACAGAACATTCTACAAGGTTGAGACCAACCTCGGCCACCTGAATCCGCTAAACATAGACCTATACTTCTACGAATACGACGACTACGGCTACCTTGTCAACCAGCAGGTATGGGAGGGTGTGCCCGATGGCGAGGCCAAGAGCTTCCGCCCTGCGAGCGATGCTACGCAGTTGGTCATCTACCTCGAGGCGTTATTCTACGAGGGTACGCTCAAGGCCTACCTCGCTGAGGTATTCCAGCTAACCGAGCGACGCACAGAGATAGTCATCAATGGCGAAACACAGATTACCGAATACAACCCTATATAGCCTCAAGCGCAAGGCTACTCGCCCCAATTGTCGTTTCCACCAAAGAGGTAAGAGACTAAATTCAGCGCAATGCCGATAAAGATGATCACATACCAAAATATCATAACTCGATAATTTAGGGTTAAACAACGTGTGCCGAAGCACACAACTCCGACCTCGGCAAAGGTATTGTCGGTGTTTGACAATTTGCGTCAAACACCGATATATTTATTGCTTATACCTTTATAAATAAAAATGAAGTACGAGGGGTTGTTCATTCCGAAATTTTCACTACCTTTGCACCCGAAATCAATGTGGATGGATTTGAGCTGATTGCAACCACAATAAAAAAGTGCTAAAACGGTATCCTAAAATTAATCCGTACACTTTTTTATGCAATCTTCCGAACAACTTCCGCGTTGTTGGGGCGTTATGCTATATAGGTATAACGACCGGGAATTAATAACAAAATTATAAAATATATAAAGTATGGCATTTTTGTTTACATCGGAGTCAGTCTCTGAGGGACACCCCGATAAGGTTTCGGATCAGATTTCAGACGCTATTCTCGACGAGTTCTTGCGCCACGACGCCAACTCAAAGGTTGCGTGCGAGACACTCTGCACAACAGGCCTTGTAGTAGTTTCGGGCGAGGTACGCTCGGAGGGCTATGTCGACATTCAGGGTGTTGCGCGTCGCGTAATCGACCGCATCGGCTACAACCGTAGCGAGTATCAGTTCGACGCTGCATCGTGCGGCATTTTGTCGGCTATCCACGAGCAGTCATCAGACATTAACCAGGGCGTTGATCGTCCCGAGGGCGAGGAGCAGGGCGCAGGTGACCAGGGCATTATGTTCGGCTATGCCGTAGATGAGACTCGCGAGTTTATGCCTGCAACACTCATCCTTTCGCACGTTATCCTCAAGGAGCTCGCAGTAATCCGTCGCGAGGGCGAGGTTATGCGCTATTTGCGTCCCGATGCAAAGAGCCAGGTGACTATCGAGTACGATGACGAGCGTCGCCCACAGCGCGTACACACAATCGTTGTATCTACACAGCACGACGAGTTCATCCTCCCATCGCATACACGCAGCGAGGCAGAGGCAGAGAAGGAGATGCAGCGCATCATCGCCAAGGATGTTCGCGAGATTCTCATTCCACGTGTTAAGGCTCGCTTGGAGCGCGCCAACGACCGTCTCTCGGAGCTTATCGGTGAGGATTACATCCTCCACGTTAACCCTACAGGCAAGTTCGTAATTGGTGGTCCTCACGGTGACACTGGTCTTACAGGCCGCAAGATTATCGTAGATACCTACGGTGGTCGCGGTGCTCACGGCGGTGGTGCCTTCTCGGGTAAGGACTCATCGAAGGTTGACCGCTCGGCAGCATATGCAGCACGTCACATCGCAAAGAATATGGTAGCTGCTGGCATCGCACGCGAGGTACTCGTGCAGGTCAGCTACGCAATCGGTATTGCACAGCCATTGTCAATCTATGTTGACACCTACGGTACAGCAAACGTGAAGATGACCGATGGCGAGATTGCCGAGAAGATTGGCCGTCTCTTTGATCTTCGTCCTGCAGCTATCGTTGAGCGCTTCGGTTTGAAGTACCCTATCTTCGAGGCTACAGCATCGTATGGCCACTTTGGTCGTCGTCCCTACACCGAGATTGTACGCTTTGTAGGTGGCGGTAAAGAGTTCGCCAAGGAGGTAGAATTCTTTAGTTGGGAGAAATTAGACGAGGTTGACCGTCTGAAGGCGGAATTTTCGCTATAATATAAAAGGCGCAGTAGCAACGAGTTAGCTACTGTGCCTTAAATTTTATTGAAAAATTTTTGCGAAAAGTTTTGGAAATAGAAAAATAGTTTCTATCTTTGCACTCGCAAACCTCAA
>JAGBXR010000012.1 GCA_017629145.1 Alistipes sp.
AATCCTGATTGTGTTGAATTAAAGGATGGTAATTTGCATATTTCAGGAGGTGTGTACTGTGGCGGTGTCTTGCGATACTACATCTCAGATGTAAAATTGCATAAATTGACAAATATATATTTTGATACATCGGATGTTGAGTGTGATAAAGACGGGGCAACAAACGATGTTGATGGCAAGTATTTCAAAAGAATATGCTACTTTGAAGGTGATTGCGAGATAGGAGATGATACTATTCCCGAGAACTATTATGATTTGCCTGTTGAAGAGCAATTATCAATCTGCAAATCGTTAGAGGATAAAGGTATTGAGATTTATTACGGTGTTGCAAGACTATGTGACACCGACAAGTTTTTTGATATCACCGCTTGGCTGTAAGACAGAGTGTAACGGCGAAATATGTTAAGAGGAACGAAAGTTCTTCTCTCTTTTTTGTTACAAGCATACTATTACAGCGAGTGCACTACGTGTATGAGTGTAATGCTTATCAACATCAAGCAGGGCAGGGGCATATTGCGCATAAATTAACCTACTATTCAATTTTTTTTGTACATTTGTGGGACGTAATACACAAATACGACTATTCCACAATGATTCACTTCGACTCTGACTATACCACGGGTGCACACCCATCTATACTCGAGCGCCTCGTAGCAACTAATGCCGAACATACTGCCGGCTATGGTTACGACGACTACACCTCACGTGCCAAGGAGCTTATACGCAAGGCTATAGGTTGCGACCAGGCAGAGGTTATGTTCCTCGTAGGAGGCACGCAGACAAATGCCACAGCAATAGATGGCATACTTGCACACCACGAAGGCGTGTTAGCTGCCGAGAGCGGACACATCGCCGTGCACGAATCGGGAGCTATCGAGGCATCGGGACATAAAGTCCTCACACTTCACCACCACGATGGCAAGGTACGAGCCGAGGATATCGAGGCGTACATCACAGAGTTCTATGCCGACGAGACCTACCAACATATGGTTGCACCAGGTATGCTCTACATATCGCAGCCAACAGAGTACGGCACAGTGTACACACTAAATGAGCTAGAAGAGTTAAGCGACGTATGCCATCGCCACGATATACCTTTATATATAGATGGTGCGCGTTTGGGTTACGCATTAGCTTCCGAAGGCGCCGACTTCACACTCCGAGACATAGCTCGTCTGGCAGACGTATTCTATATTGGCGGCACAAAACTCGGAACACTCTTTGGCGAAGCTCTCGTTGTGACAAATAGCAGGCTGCTCAAAAACCTCTTCCCATTGGTCAAGCAGCACGGTGCGTTACTCGCAAAGGGCCGTTTGCTTGGAATACAATTCGAGGCGATGTTTGCCGACGGACTCTACTTCGAGATAGGTCGCAATGCCGTAGAGCAGGCTATTCGCATACGTGAAGCATTCCGCAACGCAGGTTACAATGTAGTCATCGAATCGCCTACAAACCAGCAGTTCTTCCGTCTACCCAACAATGTTATCGACCGCCTACGCGAGAGCGTCTCGTTCAACTATTGGGGAGCACGCGGTGCTACGCATAGCATAGTGCGCTTCGTCACTGGCTGGTCCACTACGGCGGATGATGTAGATAGGTTGATAGAGTTGTTGCAAGATTTATAAGCGCTGAAAGCTAATACACGCCAACATAGCAACTAATCTCATCCAAGAGTGCATAGATGTGTCACTATTCTAATTAGAAGTTCTGAGTGACAACTATATCAATTGCGCAGCCAAATTCTCGTCAAAAGAGGTTAGATTTGCTACGATATAGCAATTGCCCCAGATGGGTAGTACTTGTGGGTACGTCCCATTTGGGGCAATGATTGAGATGTCGCAGACAACACCCTTCTGGGCAGCACACCCCAATTTCTTGTCAGAAGGGCGCCGAGTGCTACACTCGGCAAAAATGGCGACGATGGGTAGTACTTGAGGTACGTCCCATTGTCGCCATTTTTTGTTAGGGGCCGCAATCGACCCCTTATCACAAGAAATTATTTGTACTCTATGAGCGACTCACCTGTCATCTCCGCTGGCTTCGCAAGACCCATAAGATCGAGAACCGTAGGAGCAACATCAGCCAAAATGCCATCCTTAACCTTCGCTACGCGGTCAGATACAACCACGATAGGTACTGGATTGAGTGAGTGTGCAGTGTTAGGTGTGCCGTCAGCGTTTACAGCATTGTCAGCATTACCGTGGTCAGCAATCTGAACAACCTCGTAGCCGTTAGCCTTCGCTGCCTCGACAACATCCTTCACGCACTCGTCAACAGCCTTAACCGCCTTCTCGATAGCCTCATACACACCAGTATGACCAACCATATCGCCGTTCGCGAAGTTCAAACAGATGAAGTCGTACTTCTGCTCACCGAGAGCTTCAACCAACCTATCCTTAACCTCGTATGCCGACATCTCTGGCTGAAGATCATAAGTTGCAACCTTTGGAGATGCAACAAGGATACGCTCCTCATTTGCAAACTCATCCTCGCGACCACCATTGAGGAAGAATGTCACGTGTGCATATTTCTCGGTCTCGGCAATACGCAACTGCTTCAAGCCCTGGGCTGCGACATACTCACCGATGGTATTTGCAACATTCTCCTTATCGAAGAGGATGTGCAAGCCCTCGAACTTCGCATCGTATGGGGTCATACAGCAGTAGTACAATGGCATAGTGTGCATACCCTCATCTGCCATATCCTGCTGTGTGAGGACGATTGTGAGCTCCTTGGCACGGTCGTTACGATAGTTGAAGAAGATAACCAAGTCGTTAGGCTTGATAGTACCGATTGCATTACCCTCGGCGTCAACATTCACGATAGGCTTAACGAACTCGTCGGTGACACCCTCGTCGTATGACTTCTGCATAGCAGCAACCATATCGGTAGACTTCTCACCCAAGCCATTTACAAGCTGATCGTAGGCAATCTTCACACGCTCCCAGCGCTTATCACGATCCATAGCATAGTAGCGACCAATGATCGAAGCTAGCTTACCTGTAGAAACCGCCATATGCTTCTCCAAAGCCTCGATAAAGCCCTTACCACTGCGAGGGTCAGTATCACGACCATCCATAAAGCAGTGTACAAAGGTGTTATCTATACCATAGTGCTTCGAGATATCGCAGAGCTTAAAGAGGTGGTCGAGTGATGAGTGTACACCACCATCCGACACCAAGCCCATAAAGTGTACGTTGACACCCTCGCGCTTTGCATACTCAAAAGCCTTAACGATCTCCTCGTTTGCAAGGATTGAGTTATCGCGGCAAGCACGGTTAATCTTTACCAAGTCCTGGTATACCACGCGACCAGCACCAATATTGAGGTGACCTACCTCCGAGTTACCCATCTGGCCCTCTGGCAAACCTACATTCTCACCATCCGTACGCAACTCGGCGTGTGGATAGTTTGCCGTCATTGCGTTAATATACTCTGGATTGGTCGAATAGATGACATCCGACTTTGTGCGGTCGCCATTTCCCCAACCATCCAATATCATCAATAATACCTTATTGCTCATAATTCTAATTCGTTATAAAGCTAATTTCTTACTCCTTCACAATTGCCATAATCATCTCCGTAGCCTTATCGATAGCTGCCTGCAAGCCATCAGGATTCTTACCGCCAGCTGTAGCATAGTGCTTCTGACCGCCACCACCACCGTTGATAAGCTTTGCTGCCTCACGAACGATAGCACCTGCATCAACACCCATCTCTACAATATTGTCTGTAAGCATAATGTTGAGTGTGGGCTTACCATCGTGCAAGTTACCGACAACCATCACCAAACGCTCTACCTTCTGGCGCAAAGCGAATGCCAAATCCTTCATAACCTCGGTAGAATACTTCGCAGTGTGAGAGATAAGCGTTACACCATTACGCAAAGGGGTGTTCTTTGCAAGGCCATCGGCAATAGTAGCAACCTTCTCCTTACGCATCTCCTCAATCTCACGGCTAAGAGCATCGTTGTTCTCGATCATCTTCTCGATAGCCTGAACGATCTTTGGATTGCGAACAAGCTGCTCGAGTGTTGATACCATATCCTGTGCGCCATAGATAAGCTCCTCTGCACCCTCACCAGTAGTTGCCTCGATACGACGAACACCTGCCGAAATAGCGCTCTCGCTGGTAATCTTGAAGAGACCAATGTTACCAGTAGCTGATGCGTGTGTACCGCCACAAAGCTCAGTTGAAGGACCGAAGTTTACGATACGCACCTTGTCGCCATACTTCTCACCGAAGAGCATAATAGCGCCAGCAGCCTCGGCCTCGGCCATTGTTGCCTCGCGGTTCTCCTTCAAAGGATGGTTCTCGCGGATGAGACGGTTAACCTCGCGCTCAACCTCGCGAATCTCCTCAGGAGTTACCTTCTGGAAGTGAGAGAAGTCGAAACGAAGGCCCATAGGACCTACCATAGAACCCTTCTGCTCAACGTGAGTACCAAGCACCTTACGCAACGCGTAGTCTACGAGGTGAGTTGCAGTGTGGTTGTTAGCGGCACGACGACGTGCTGTCTCGTTAACCACCGCGCGGAATGTAGCCTCTGGATTCTCTGGTAGCTGCTTAACGATGTGGATAATAAGGCCGTTCTCCTTCTCGGTAGCAATAACCTCAATCTTCTCGTTTGCGCTCTCGATATAACCGATATCACCAATCTGACCACCAGAGTTACCATAGAATGGAGTCTGGTCGAATACGAGCTGATATGTTGTGTTGTTCTTGGTCTTAACACGACGGTAGCGTGCGATGCGTACATCAGCCTCGAGGAAGTCGTAACCAATGAACTGACTCTCGCTGATAGCCATAACCTCCTGCCAGTCGTCGATATCCTGTGATGCAGCATTACGTGAACGCTCCTTCTGTACCTGAAGCTCCTTCTCGAACTCCTCGATGTCTACCTCTACACCCTGCTCCTTGGCGATAAGCTCTGTAAGGTCGATAGGGAAACCGTAGGTATCGTAGAGCACGAATGCATCCTTACCCGAAATCTTGCCATCCTTTGAGTTGCGGATAACGCGATCCAAAAGGTTGATACCTGTAGCCAACGTACGAAGGAAAGATGCCTCCTCCTCCTCGATAACGCGCTCGATGAGTGTCTGCTGCGCTACGAGCTCTGGGAACTGGTGACCCATCTGTGCTACGAGACCAGCAACAAGCTTGCAGATGAATGGCTCGTTGAAACCAAGGTATGTATAGCCATAACGTACGGCACGGCGCAAGATACGACGAATAACGTAACCAGCCTTTGCATTTGCTGGAAGCTGACCGTCGGCAATAGAGAATGAGATTGCACGGAGGTGGTCAGCGATAACACGCATTGCCACATCACACTTCTCATCCTTGCCATACTCCTTACCAGACAATGCTGCGATGCGAGCAATAGTTGGCTGGAATACGTCGGTATCGTAGTTTGACTTCTTGCCCTGCAAAATCATACACAAGCGCTCGAAGCCCATACCTGTATCTACGTTCTTTGCTGGAAGTGGCTCCAATGAACCGTTAGCCTTGCGGTTGAACTGCATAAACACGAGGTTCCAAATCTCAATAACCTGTGGGTGGCTCATATTTACCATCTCGCGACCAGGGATCTTTGCTACCTCCTCGTCATCACGCAAATCGAAGTGGATCTCGCTACAAGGACCGCAAGGGCCTGTCTCGCCCATCTCCCAGAAGTTATCCTTCTTGTTACCACGGATGATGTGATCCTCAGGCAAGAACTGCTTCCAATAGTCGTAAGCCTCCTGATCGAAAGCTACGCCATCCTCCTCGCTACCCTCGAATACTGTAGCATACATACGGCTCTTGTCGAGCTTGTATACCTCTGTGAGGAGCTCCCACGCCCACTCGATAGCCTCCTTCTTGAAGTAATCGCCATAAGACCAGTTACCGAGCATCTCGAACATAGTGTGGTGGTATGTATCGTGGCCTACCTCCTCCAAGTCGTTATGCTTACCCGACACACGCAAACACTTCTGCGTATCTGCTACGCGAGGGAATTTGCGTGGCGTGTTACCCAAGAAGATATCCTTGAACTGATTCATACCTGCGTTTGTAAACATCAGCGTTGGATCATTCTTGACAACCATAGGTGCTGAAGCTACAATCTCGTGCTCTTTAGAGCGAAAGAACTCCAAAAAAGCCTCTCTAATTTTGTTTGATTCCATATGTCGTAAAATTTAATTATTACCTATATTTTATATGCGGTTGCAAAATTACACAAATTGCTTTAATTTTGTAGCGCCAAACGCAATATTTTTAATATTTTTTACTTTTTGTTAAGTAACCAAGTTAAAAACGCTATGCAGCACAACACAAAGGAGTCAATATTCAAGCGACCACGACGCAGGTCAAAGGGCTATGTCATAGCATATAGTCTGGTTGTCACGCTGTTCATAGCTACAGCCATAAACCTAACGGTTTCATACTTGGTCGATACTCCGAAGATATCGAAAATCAAGCAGGAGAACCTGCGACTCGAATCACAATACCAGATTCTCAACGAAAAAATCGCCTCGGCCGAGCTTCTACTCTCGGACATAGCGCATCGCGACAAACACGTATATCGCCCGTTACTCGGCATCGATACGCTCAACATTCCGAATGTATACGCCGAATACAACGATAGCAAATATGCAGATTTCAAAGGCGATATTTACGCCGATATTATCGAGCACAGCTGGCGACGTCTCGACCACTTGACTCGCAGCATCTACTATAGTTCGAGAGCTTTGGACGACACCCAGGATATGGCCGAGAACAAAGAGGAGTTCTCTACAGTCATCCCTGCAATTTGGCCTATCGACCGCACAAAACTGCGCAGCGTAAGCAGCCTCTATGGTATGCGTAAGCACCCTAAATATGGCGTATGGCGCAAGCACGAGGGTGTCGACCTCTCCGCACCAAAGGGTACAGCAGTATATGCCACAGGCAACGCCGTAGTATCGTTCTCGGGCTGGAAGCCTGGATATGGCTATCTCATTGAGCTCAACCACGGTTTCGGATACAAGACCCGATACGGACATCTGTCGAAGCGACACGTATCACGCGGAGATAGCGTCACACGTGGCCAGGTCATTGGCGACGTAGGTAACACCGGAGTATCGCTGGGTTCGCATCTGCATTACGAGGTGCGCTATCGTGGCAACACGGTTAACCCTATCTACTACTTCAACAAAGATATGTCTCCAGAGTCATACCTCGAGCTTATGGAGCAATTGGAGACAACAGACAAAGCTAACTGATACTATGAGCTTTAAGCAAAACATATTAACTAAATTATCGCTACGAGACCGACGCATAGAGCCGATGCTTATCAGATTCTTGGGATGGGTTGGTATGGTACTATTTTGGTATGCCATACTTACCATCGTTGTCGATATGCCTCGCGAATATAAGTTACGTCACTCTTCTGACAAACTACGCACCGAGTATACCCGACTCAACGAGCGCTACGACTCACTGATGCTCGTACTGGACAATGTTGCAGAGCGTGATCAGAATGTATTCCGCAAACTCTTCGAGTCTAACCCTTACGAACTCGAGAGCGGTAGCTACAAGGGTCGTCCCGAACTATACGAGGAGCTCGCTGATATGTCGAATGCCGAATTGAGCGAAAGACTTGACGCAATGACAGCAGCGGCACAGCAGCAGGAGTCAAAGATGCTTGAGGCTTTTGATGTTATGCGTGCTGGATTAAGTGATTTGGGAGCATCGGTTGAGAATATACCTGCTATTCAACCGGTAAACAACCGCTATCTAACACTCCTTGCAGCTGGCAAGAAGCCGCTTATCAACCCTTTTCACCGCACAATGCGCGAACATCACGGCATCGATTACCTGGTATCAGAAGGCACTCCTGTGTTTGCGACTGCCGACGGAAAAATCAAGTCGCTATCGGAGAAAAACTCATCGCACGGCAAGGCCATCACCATCGATCACGGCAATGGCTACCAGACGTCATATAGCCATCTTCTCGATATTCGCGTAAAGAAGGGACAGAGCGTTAAACGCGGTGATATCATCGCCCTATCTGGTAATTCGGGTCTATCGTTCGCGCCCCACCTCCACTACGAGGTTATCTACAACGATATGCGCGTTGACCCTATACACTACTTTTTCCTTGAGCTCAGCCCCGAGGAGTACCAACGCATAATCCGCATTGCTCTGTCGAGTATGCAGTCGTTTGATTAGGACTATGGCACAGATAAAACTAATTCTACTCGATTTCGACGGCACACTCGCCGATACCCGACTTGCAAATGCTCACGCCTATATCGAAGCACTTGCCGAGGTAGGCATCGAATTGAGTGTTGAGGAGTACCTCGCACGATTCTTCGGTATGCGCTGTATAGAGTTTATGCGCTCGGTGGGTATCAAAGATGATAACAGCATTCAGGCGCTACGCCAACGCAAAATAGAATTGTACCCCAACTATTTCTCATCGGTACGACTCAACGAGCCGCTGTGGGAGTGGTGTAAGATGATGAGAGCAATGGGTGCAAAGGTGTGGATAGTCTCTACGGGGCACATAAACAACATACGCAATGTAATGCGATATCTGAACATCGAGTCTGGCATCGATGGTATACTCTCTGGCGATGACGTAACGGTTGCCAAACCTGCTCCCGATTGCTTCCTTAAAGCGATGGAGATTGAAGGTTGCACACCCGAGGAGACGATAATTTTCGAAGACTCTTCAATGGGTTTAGAGGCGGCACGACGCAGTGGTGCAGCCTATGTCAAGATTGTAATGGAGTAGTACAAAACTAAAAATATCCAAAAATCGCTTGGTGGTTTAGTATTTTTTTATTAACTTTACTATTCGAAACGACTAAATCAATAGGTTATGAAGAGGATTTTGCTTGCATTGTGCCTTATCCTAAACACTATACAGTTATCTGCACAAGAGTCTCAAAATGCAGATAACGAATATGTTAGATTAGAACTCACCGATTTCAACTCAATCGATATCGATGCACCTGTACGACTCTCGCTTATCAAGCTTGAGGAGGGTGGTAAACCCTATTTGGAGTATAATACACACGGCTACTACACATCGCGTTTTACGGCAACTGTCGACAATAAACAAAAGTTGAGTATAACCGAGCGTGTCGACTCCAAGCGCGAGAGCATTACCGACGTGAAGCTATACTACACCTCACTACGCAAGATTCAGGTTGCACGTGCCGATGTTGGCTCGGAGAATACTCTGACAGGCCAGCAGTTGGATATCATCGTTGCAAACGAAAGCCATTTTGTGGCGAATGTCGATGTTCTCGACTTGCTTGTCGACATATCGGGCAAGTGCCGAGTAATGATTAGCGGCAATACTCTATATCATACAGCAGAGGTAGTTACAGCACAATACGATGCGTCGAAATTGGAGAGCGTATCGACCGTAATTACCGTATCGCACAATGCAATGGCCAAGGTAGATGCCCACGAACGATTGCAGGCTACAACCGCAACGGGTGGCACCCTATATTATGTCTCTGATCCAGTTATCCTCCGCACCGAATCATCACTATTCGGAGGTATGATATCAAAGATGTAGCACACGCCGTCAGATACTAACCATACATACAATGTCAACATTTCTTCAGGAACTCACACAAAGGCTTCTGAACACTTATCGTAACGATTTGTCATCACTCGTTGTGCTGCTGCCATCGTTGCGTGCAAGGGCCTTTTTCAATGACGCACTCATACAGAATGCCGACACGCCAATATGGCAGCCTCAACGCGCAACCATCGAAGAGATAATGGAGCGCGGCTCGGGGCTGATTATTGGAGAACGCATACGTCTTATTAGCGAGCTGTTCAAGATATACGAGAAGTATCACCCAGGCGAAAAACTAGACAGGTTCTACTTCTGGGGTGATATGCTTATATCAGATTTCGACACCATAGACAAGTATATGATAGATGCAAAGATGTTACTACGCAACATCGAGGACATCAAAGAGTTGGAGTCTGACATATCGTATCTTAACGAGGAGCAGTTGCGCATCGTTGCATTCTGGCGCAGTATTGGCGACACGGAGGATTTAAGCAAGCACAAACAGCGATTTCTTGAGATATGGAAAACTCTGCCAGCAATATACACTAAATACCGCGAGCGTTTGCGTGCAATTGGCATTGGATATGGCGGTATGCTATATCGCGAAACAGCCGAGCGTATACGCAGAGGCGAGGATATCGCTATAGATAATCGTAGATATATCATCGCTGGTTTCAATGCACTATCAACAAGCGAAAAGATATTGTTCGACTACCTCGCTAATCGTGAGGCAGGTGCTGAATTCTACTGGGACTACGACAGCTATTATGTCGACAAAGAGGAGCACGAGGCAGGCAAATTCCTCCGAGAGAACATCAAACGCTACGCTTCATCGTTCGAGATTAGCCACGATAATATCCTTGCACGCGAAAAGAGGCTTCGCAGCATAGGTTGCGTATCGAACATCGTACAGCTAAAGTACGTATCCAAAATCCTCGAGAGCCTCCCAGCGGAAGAACTTGACAAGCGCACAGCTATAGTGCTAACGGATGAGAATATGCTCATTCCGCTACTCCACTCGCTACCTGAATGCGTCAAAAAGGTAAACATCACTATGGGATACCCTATCAAGACCTCATTGGCGTTTACCTTTATCGAGCGCCTTGCATCGCTACAGATGCATAGCCGCAAAAAGGGCGAGGAGGATATCTTCTATCACGTAGATGTAACTGGTATTTTGACTCACCCATACATCAGAGAGTGTGAGGGTAAAGTGGCAGCAGCAATTGTCGACCATATTTCGGCAAATAGAATGTCGTCAATTCCATCCAAAGAGTTTGAAGGCAGCAAACTGCTCGGCACAATATTCTCGCGTAAAACCGACTGGGAGTCAATGGCAAGCCACCTGATTGATGTGTTGTCATCAATCAACGAGAAATTAGAACTGGGCGATGGTACAGAGGCAGACTCAATGCGTCTTGTAATTGAGAATACAGCGATGACTATGCGCTCGTTCAAGAAGTGCGATATCAAGCCATCAATCGAGATATTCCTTGCCGTACTGCGCCGACATTTGCAGCGCATAACAATTCCATACGAGGGCGAGCCACTCGAGGGCGTGCAGATTATGGGTATTCTTGAGACCCGAAATATCGATTTCAAGAACGTAATCATACTCTCGATGACCGATGCTACGTTCCCTGGTGACCGCACCTCGGAATCATCGTTCATACCCTACAATCTCCGAGCAGCATATGCAATGCCAACGCCCGAAGAACACGAGGCGATGTATGCATACTACTTCTACCGACTCATTCAACGTGCCGAACGCGTAGATATGCTCTATTGCTCGCGTGCTGATGAGAAGAGCACAGGCGAGTGCAGCCGATACATCCATCAGCTCAACTATGAGATGCCTTACACGGTAGAGAAGCTATCCGTGGGCGTTGACCTTGTACCAGACAATGTCAAGCCTATCGTAGTGAAAAAGGGCGAGAAGGAGATGAAACAACTCGAGAAGTATCTTGCAAAGGATATCAAGCACAGTCTCTCTCCAACTGCACTATTTAGATATGTACAGTGTCCACTGAAGTTCTATTTCGCAACACTAGCACATCTGCATACACCTAACGAGATTAGCGACACGGTAGATGCACTAACCTTCGGTAGCATTTTGCACGACTCGATGTTCGATCTCTACACACCTCTGAAGGGAGAAAGAAACCCTATGGAGAAGATCTCGGAATTGGCCAATTACGACACCGTATCAAAGGCCGTTGACAGGAATATGGCTAAGTTGCTCTTCGGTCGCGAAGATATCACCGCGGCAGATCTTTCGGGTGACAGATTGCTGGTGCGTGATATCATCATCAAGTATATCATCCGAGGCATTATGCAGCACGACATCAATCGCAAGGACTACACCATTAAAGAGCTTGAGAAGAACGTGCCATACTTCCATCCATTAAGCGATGGTCGTGTTGTAACACTCGACGGACGTGCCGACCGAATTGATGAACTCGACAACAGAATATTGCAGATTATCGACTATAAGAGTGGTCAGAAACCAACGCTGGAGTTCAACGGTATATATAATTTGTTCAATGGTACCCCCAAGCAACGTTTATCTGAAGTATTCCAGACACTACTATACTCGATGATGCTGAAGCATAGCTCGACTCAAGCAACGAAACCTTCGCTCTACTTTGCCTCGAAAATGGTGCTTGGCGAATATGATGAGTCGCTGGTTAGCATCATCAAGAAGAATGACGATACAAGCAGTGATAAATCCGATACGGCAAAGCGTACCGTTATTCATAATTACGATCAGGTAGCAGAGGAGTTTGAGCAGCAGGTGAACAAAATGCTCGAGGATATATTTAACGAGAATATTCCATTCCGTCAGGCCGAGGATGAGGATATGTGTGAATATTGCGATTTTAAAAAGATTTGCCAACGATGACACGTGCCATTATACTTAGCGCAAGTGCCGGCTCGGGTAAGACATACCAGCTGGCCCTAAAATATGTTTGCGACGTAGTGCGCCACCCCGAAAAGTTTCGCAACATTCTAGCAGTAACCTTTACGAATAAGGCTACCGAGGAGATGAAGTCGCGTATTCTTCGCGAAATCGACACATTGGCATCTGGCAAGGAGAGTAGTTATATAGAGAAGATTCAGGAGCTTACGGGCTTCAGCGAGGCGCACATACGCAGTCAGGCAATGCGTGCCCGCACACATATACTTCACGACTACTCACACTTCAGTGTGCTCACTATTGACCGCTTCTTCCAACGTATTCTACGCGCCTTTATCAAGGAGCTGGGCGTAGACCTCAACTATAACATCGAGCTCGATACCAAAGCGCTTATAATGCGTAGCGCCGATGAGCTAATCGATGATATTGCCGATGACAAGGATCTGCGCAAGTGGATGCTCGAGTATGCCGAGGAGCGAATAGTCGACGGCGTAAAGTGGGATATGCGCAGTGACCTGCGCGCGATGGGAGATGAGATATTCAAGGAGTGTGCAAATATTGGAAGTAAGATCGACAAGAATGAGCTATCCAATAAGGTTAACAACATTGTAGTCCAAGCGAACAAGCATTGTTCACGTATACAGGAACTTGGTCGTACAGCAGTAAAATATATATCGTCAATGGGACTTACTGCAGCCGACTTTAAATATGGCAACTCAGGATGTGCATCATCGTTTGAGAAGTATGCTGCAGGCGAACTTAAAGTGCCTACCCAAAGAATGTTGGATAGCATTCAAAGTGACACAAAGTGGTACAATAAGGGTGCTGACGGCAATGTCATTGTTGCCGCTGCATATTTGCGACCAATCTTGACTGAAATATGCGATATATATACCCAGAATATCGAACTGATAAACACAGCCTCTATTCTTCGAGACAACTATAGAAGCTATGCTCTGTTGGGCGATTTGTATGCAAAGATAAGCGAGCTATGTAGCCGCGAAAGTCTGATGATTCTTAGCGAGACGAAAAATCTGTTGTCTACATTTATCAACGACAGCAACGCGCCATTCATATACGAGAAGGTGGGTAACCGCTATGAGTACTTTATGATTGACGAGTTTCAGGATACATCACTGCGCGAATGGCTCAACCTTCGACCATTGCTATTGAATGCTATGGCGTCTAATCCAGAGACACCTGTATTTATAGTTGGAGATGTCAAGCAGTCGATATATCGTTGGAGAGGCGGCGATTGGCGTCTTCTCAACAATAAAGCTATCGCCGATTTGGGCGAGAGTAGCTGTGATGTGCGAAAACTCAAGGATAATTTCCGAAGCGTACCCAACATCGTTAGATTCAATAACGAGTTTATATCTAAAGCTGTTGCGATTGACAATCAGCATCTAAACACTCTTATCAACGATGCGTTAGCTGCTGCAAAGATAGACCAGCAACAGCACTACAAATTGAAGGATATTTTGGCAAATGCCTACGAAGGACACGAGCAAGAGATTAAGAAGAGTGAGAGGGATATTGGCTATACGGAGATATGCGCATTCGATGAGGATCTCAAGGTCTCGCCATTTATCGAAGCCATCGAGAGTGCTGTCGAGCGTGGATACCGCTATCGCGACATTCTCATACTGGTACGTGGCCAGAAAGATGCCGACAAAGTTGCTAAAGCTCTGTTTGAGTACAAGGAGCAAATGTTCACGTCCAAGAATCGTTCAGGAGGATTCAATATTCTTACGCCAGAGTCTTTGAGTATCGAGAATTGCGATATCACACTGTTTATCATCGCCGTTCTCCGACTCACTATCGACCCAAGCAACGATATTGAGCGAGGCATCTACAACAAGTTTATCGGCAATGAGTTCGACCATAAGTTTGATCAGGAGGAACTTAAGCTCTTCCAGCATATCGCACATTTGTCGCCAATGGAGGCATTTGAGCATATTGTGACACACTTCAAACTCAACGAACGCACTAACCGTATTGCATACCTTCAGGCTATGCACGAACAGATTATCGCATTTACGACATCTCGTGCAGCCGACATTCAGCACTACCTGGAGTGGTGGGATGAGCGCGGTCATAAAGATAGCGTACGCGTGGAGATGACGGATAATACGATAGAGATAACAACAATCCACAAGGCCAAAGGTTTGGAGTCTCGCGTCGTAATTATTCCATATGCATCCTGGAAACTTGTCCCAGAGTCTCAACACCAACCTGTTGTATGGTCGCAGGCCAATAAAGCATACGAAGATTTCATCGATATGCAGTTCCCAGCTGTATACAACAGCAAGATGCAGACATCGGCTTTTTCGCGTGATTATTACAATGAGCTAGTAATGAGTCACGTCGACGGAATCAACCTGTTGTACGTTGCGGTGACCCGAGCATCGAAAGAGCTATACATATATTTTCCTTATAACCTGAACTCAAAAGAGAAAAAAAAGAAGGATAAAAAGAAGGATGATGAGTCGCTCAATACTACCGGAGCGCTTATTATGCAGGTTGCCAATAGTATGTATGAAAAACCGGATGAAATCATACATAAGGATGACCGCATACTATATAAGCGTTTCAGAGTCGAAACACGAACGCAGCAAAGTATTAACCAAGGCGAGCGAGCAGATGCTAATATAATACTTAACGACTATATCAGCCACCATCCAGAAGTCAAGGTTCGTCACTTCGAAAAACGTTTCTGGGATGAGGGATTAAAGAGTGGCAGCAAATCGTGTCGCCACGGTATTACACTGCATCGCATCTTCGAGAAGGCTCGCAGTTTCGATGATTTGCATATAGCGCTCCAGCGCCTCGATTCAGGATGTATGATCGATGCTGCGGAGATTGTCGAGCTGAAGCACCACATCGACGAAGCGATGAAGAATCCGACAATCAGCGAGTGGTTCTCCGATGTATGGGACGATGTTAAGTGCGAGTCGGAGATTATCTCTCGCGAAGAGGTTCGACGTCCCGACAGAGTAATGATTGCTGGACGCAGAGCTGTAGTCGTGGACTACAAATTTGGAGAACAGCGTTCGGAGTCATATAAAAAGCAGGTACGCGAATATGTCGAGCTTCTCAAGAAGATGGGCATATACGACGCAATCGAGGGCTATGTCTGGTACATAGCGCAGGGCGTAGTCGAGCGCGTTTAAGGCGATGAGCAGATAATGGCACAAATGAGGCTAATTATCTGCTCGGTTGCTTTTTAATATGGAATCAAAGTTATATCTTTGTAGCGTGAAACAACAAGTCTGGAATATCATACCAAAGAGCTATCGTCGTCGCGCAATCGTGGTGGCGATAACTATCTTCATACGCGCACTGCTCAACTTTGTGGGTATCGCGATGCTCATTCCAATACTCGTGCTAATACTCGATAGCGAGAACATCACATCTAATGCGACTTTAAGCAGCATATATGACCTCGTCGGATTCACTTCGCACAGTAGTTTTGTTGTTGCCGTATGCATTAGCGTAGTTCTCGTCATCCTGCTCAAGAATGGAGCAGTAATGCTACTCTATCGCCACGAACGCGACTTTATCTACTCGCTGTACAAGTATCTCTCCGAAAGACTTTATCGCGGCTATCATAGCCTCGGACTTGGATACATCAAGCGAAGCAACTCGGCACTACTCACGCGCAATATCAATGTAGTTACGCTAACATACGTAGTCGGCGTGCTAAAGCCTATTGCGGCGATTGCCAGCGAGGCGCTGCTGTTTGCGTTACTGTTCATTGCACTGATGTGGTATGCCCCAATAGCTGCACTGCTATCCATTGCCATATTCCTCCCTACGATACTCATTTTCTACCTCGGCGTACGCCGCAAACTACAGGACATAGGCATCAAAGAGAACGAGGCACAGCGCATAAAGAGCCGCATCGTTGCAGAGACATTCCGAGGTTTTGCCGACGTCGAGATTGGCGGAGCATTTCCCGAGTTGTTCAATCGCTTTGAGCGAGCAATGGACGAGGCTGTTACTCTGCGCAAACGCAATGCAACCATCGGAATGCTTCCACAGATGTTCACAGAGGTAGGCCTCGCAGCAGGTATGGCGCTTCTTGTGGTAATAAGTCTAGGTATGAATAGCGAGAATCTAAGTCTTATGTTTGGTGTCTTTGCCGTAGCAGCGATACGTCTTATACCTTCGATTCGCAACATAATGTCGAGTTGGAGTTCTATTCGCTACAATCGTTACTCGATAGCGACACTTGCAGAGGCAGATATCGAGGCCAAAGAGGCATCCGACGACTTTACTTCCGAGCGTTTTCACTTCAACGATAAGATTGAGCTACACAACCTGACGTTCCAGTTCGATGATGCGACAACTCCTGTCATCAAAGATATGTCGCTTGAGATTCACAAAGGCGAGCGTCTTGGCATACGCGGTGCTTCGGGAGCAGGTAAGACCACGCTTTTCAACCTTATACTCGGTCTTTACCGCCCTACCTCCGGAGAGATATTTATCGATGGTGAGAGCCTCGACTCGCGAAATATCCGCAAATGGCAGAACACGATAGGATATGTATCGCAAAGTGTATTTATTGCCGATATGACACTTGCCGAGAATGTCGCATTTGGACAAGCCCCCGAGCAAATAGACTATCAGCGCGTAGAACGAGCACTGGAGCTCGCCGAGTTGCGTTCATTTGTTGATACGCTACCCGACGGTCTGCAGTCACGCATTGGTGAGCAGGGAAGCCGTTTATCTGGTGGACAAAGACAACGTATAGGCATAGCTCGAGCTCTTTATAAGAATTGTGATATACTCTTCTTCGACGAGGCAACATCGTCGCTTGACAACCGCACTGAAGAGAACATCAACTCGGCTATACGACGACTATCGACCGAGAATGAGTCGCTGACAATTGTCGTGATTGCGCATCGCGAAAGTTCGTTGGAATATTGTGACAGAATAATAACTATTGAGTAATGAATCATACATACGATTATATCATTGCTGGCATCAGCTTACGCTCATATGTAGACCTTGTTGGAGTAGGTCTACGCGGTTTCAAGCCTTTTGAGCACGAGATAAGTGGCGAACCCAATTGCACATTTGAACTTAAGGCCGACCTCAAGGCAGAGAACTACGGCACAACTACGCGAATCTCGACCTGTTACCTTGCCGAAGCTGACTGCAACAGTGAGCTTCACAAATGTGGCGATGGATACCTCTATATCGTAGAGGGCAGAGCAGAGGATGAGAAACATATAATATTCCACATCAACATCGCCACAAACCATATTGAGAGCAATATTGGATATAGCTCCTCGTATGAGATATCACTACTCCGCTTTGGCATATGGATGATGTATGGTATAGTTCTCGCACCACACAATGGCATCGCTATACATTCGTCGGTCATAGTGTCTGAAGGTAGAGGCATACTATTCCTTGGAGAATCGGGTACAGGCAAGAGTACTCATACACGACTTTGGCGTGAGAATATCGAAGGAGCACACCTCCTGAACGATGACTCTCCGATAATTCGAATTATCGATGGTGAGCCCCACGTATTCGGATCACCCTGGAGCGGTAAGACTCCGTGCTATCGTGACCTGAACTACCCTATTGCTGGCTTCTGTCGTTTGAGCCAGGCACCACACAATGCAATTCGTCGCCTCAATGTGATTGCAGCACTCGGCGCCATACTTCCATCGTGCCCTCCACAATATGCTCACGACAGCTACTTGCAGGACTGCATATGCGGCACGTTAGACAAGGTACTTCGTAAAGTGAGTGTATACCACCTTGAATGTCTGCCCAATGGCGAAGCAGCGCATCTTTCGCACTCAACGATAATTAATGGCAATGCATAAGTATCTGGACAATATCGAAGAGGTCGTCTCGGTTGGCGAGAGCTTTCGACTATACGTTCGCGGATTCAGTATGCTTCCGCTCTTGGGCTATGGCCGCGACAACATCATCATTCGACGCACCACCGAACAAGAGGATATATTGGGCCGAATTGCAATGTTTCGCACCCACTCTGGACATATTATCGTACACCGAGTGATAAAGGTCGAAAACAGCATTGTAACACTACAGGGCGATGGCAATCCGTATAAGCAGGAGCGCTGCCACCGAAACGATATTGTAGGTGTTGTCGAATCGGTTATTCGCGAAGATGGACGCGAGGTTAGCTGCACAACACGAGCGTGGCATATGCGCGAACGAATGTGGCTTATTCTACCAGCTATTGTTCGCCGATATGCTCTCGGCATAATGCGACGTATGCACCGCTGGAGAGATAACAACCAATAGACTCACATTAAGAATATGGATATCAGAATAGGACACGGATACGATGTACACGCCTTGGCAGATGGTCTCCGACTTGTGCTTGGAGGCGTAGAGATTGAACATACAAAGGGTTGCGTAGCACACTCGGATGGAGATGTCGCCATACACGCAATTTGCGATGCTATGCTGGGCGCTCTTGCGCTGGGCGACATTGGCAAACTCTTTCCTGATAGCGACCAACGATATAAGGGTATTGACTCAAAACTGTTACTCAAGGAGGTGGTCAGAGTTGTGCGTGAGAAGGGCTACGAAGTAGGAAACCTCGACTGCACTATAGCTATGCAGCGCCCCAAACTACGCCCACACATCGACACGATGCGTCAGCGTCTTGCAGAGGTTATCGGCATTGATATGGATCGCGTATCGGTGAAGGCAACAACTACGGAGCACCTCGGATTTGAAGGTCGTGAAGAGGGCGTATCTACCACAGCGGTAGTACTGCTCAAGAGCTTGAATGATTAATTCACCCCAAGATATGGGAGTAAAGTTGACAAAAGTTTTGTAAAATGAAATAAAAACACTACATTTGCATCGCTTTCGCTTAGAGAGTGTGTTGCTCGGATGGTGGAATAGGTAGACACGCCGGACTTAAAATCCTGTGGGCAGTAATGCCCGTACCGGTTCGACCCCGGTTCCGAGTACTATGAAAGAGAAACTCACGTTTCTCTTTTTTTTGTATGTATTGAGTGGCGAGAGAGTACAGCGCGCTGTACATTGTGCGTGCTTTGTTAGGTGTTGGCAAGCGAGCATACCACACCTAACAAACCATCCACAGGCTGCGCCCACCCTCGCCACTCTACCCTTTACTTACCACGCGGTGCTCACCTTAATATGCGGTTGCGCGAACAAGATTATAGTTTATTACTCGACCTTACGGTCTGCGCTTAATGGTGTTCGCGCGAGTGCTTCGCACTTCGACCCCGGTTCCGAGTACAACAAAACCCTGTAAGTAGTTGACAAACAACACTTGCAGGATTTCTCTTTTTTAACAAAACCTCAAATTTGGTCACTTTTGGTCACCATAACACAATACAAGGATCTAACAAACACCTCGAAAAATCCACTTATTTAGTGAGGACAAACAAAAAATAATTTTTATTTTTGTTACATCGAGATTTCTTATATTACGCTTCGGTTGCCATATAACTCAAATGGTTGTTAGATTATTTCGTGGGACTGCGTTTGAATGTTAGATAAATAAAATGACAATAATTTGCTCTTGATTTCATCTCTTACTCGGCGAAACTCGTTTATGTCGGTTGAGTGTGCAGGGTCATCAAAGCCAATGTGTA
>JAGBXR010000013.1 GCA_017629145.1 Alistipes sp.
GATCAGTTGGCTGGTACTATCCAGAACGATATTTTGAAGGAGTTTATGGTGCGTAACACCTACATTTATCCTCCAAAGTTCTCTATGAAGATTATCGCTGACATCTTCGAGTACACATCAAAGAATATGCCTAAGTTCAACTCTATCTCTATCTCTGGTTACCATATGCAGGAGGCAGGTGCTACAGCAGATATCGAGTTGGCTTACACTTTGGCTGACGGTTTGGAGTACTTGCGCGCAGGTATCAACGCAGGTATGTCTATCGACGCCTTTGCACCACGCTTGTCATTCTTCTGGGCTATCGGTATGAACCACTTTATGGAGATCGCCAAGATGCGTGCAGCACGTTTGTTGTGGGCAAAGATCGTGAAGCAGTTCGAGCCTAAGAACTCTAAGTCTTTGGCATTGCGTACTCACTCACAGACATCAGGTTGGTCACTTACAGAGCAGGATCCATTTAACAACGTAGCACGTACAGCTATCGAGGCTATGGGTGCAGCTTTGGGTCACACCCAGTCATTGCACACTAACGCGTTGGATGAGGCTATCGCACTTCCTACCGACTTCTCGGCTCGTATCGCACGTAACACCCAGATCTACATCCAGGAGGAGACCAACGTATGCCGTTCAGCAGATCCTTGGGCAGGTTCTTACTATGTTGAGAGCCTCACAAACGAGATCGCTCACAAGGCTTGGGATCACATCCAGGAGATCGAGCAGCTCGGTGGTATGGCCAAGGCTATCGAGACAGGTATTCCAAAGCTCCGCATCGAGGAGGCTGCAGCACGTAAGCAGGCTCGTATCGACTCGGGCGTTGAGACTATCATCGGTGTAAACCGCTACCGTCTCGAGAAGGAGGCACCTATCGACATCCTCGCTGTGGATAACACAGCTGTTCGTGAGAGCCAGGTTAAGCGTTTGCAGGAGCTCCGCGCTAACCGTGACAACGCTGCTGTAGAGGCTGCTTTGGCAGCTATCACAGAGTGCGTACGCACAGGTGAGGGCAACTTGCTTGCATTGGCAGTTGAGGCTGCAAAGGTACGCGCATCACTTGGTGAGATTTCGGACGCTTGCGAGAAGATCGTAGGTCGCTACAAGGCAGTTATTCGTCTAAATTCAGGTGTATATTCAGCAGAGGTGAAATCAGATTCAGCATTCGACAAGGCAAAGCAGATGTGTGCTGACTTTGCAAAGAAGGAGGGTCGTCAGCCCCGTATTATGATTGCTAAATTGGGTCAGGATGGTCACGACCGTGGCGCAAAGGTTGTTGCTACAGGTTATGCCGACATCGGTTTCGATGTTGATATGGGTCCATTGTTCCAGACTCCAGAGGAGGCAGCAAAGCAGGCTGTAGAGAACGACGTTCACGTAGTGGGCGTATCGTCACTCGCTGCTGGTCACCTCACGCTTGTTCCACAGATTATCGCAGAGCTTAAGAAGCTCGGCCGCGAGGATATCGTAGTTGTTGTGGGTGGTGTTATCCCAGCTCAGGACTACGATCAGCTATATCGTGATGGTGCAGCTGCAATCTTCGGTCCTGGTACTCCTGTTGCAACAGCAGCTATCAAGATCCTTGAGATTCTCGCTGAGTAATCTATAGGGATTATAATAAGTGTAGTCCTACCCAACGATTGTTGGGTAGGACTATTTTTTTAGTGTGGTAATAGCCTATTTTGGCATCGATGCATAATATCCATACATCTTATAATCGTGAGTTTACCTCGTGGCCTATGTATCAATGATAAATGACAATAATATACGGTTTTTTCAGGCTTACTGCTGCTTATGATCTCTATCTCATTGTTCAGAATGATCCACGAATAGATTAATAGGCTAATGTTAACATATAAAATGGGCTACCCAACAATTAAATTGGATAGCCCATATTGGTAGAGATGGTTGATTGTAGCGCCAAAGATGCGCTATTGTTGCAACCAATTAATTATTTATTCTCGCTATAAACATAGCTTGAAGTATCTGCTGCATCGCTAAAGTATAGGATAAACATATCCTTAAAGAGCTTACCATAGTTGCCATTTGCATCCTCGGCAACAGCGATTATGCTATACTCCTTCTCGTACTCAACGATTGCATTGTAGTGTGAATAGCAGTTAACGAGATACTTGTCGTTAGCTACATCACGCAACCACTCAGCATCCTTGCTATACCACTCCAAAGGCAATGTTGTGATCATAAGGTAAACATTGTCAGATGAGCTAACGCCACTGATAGTCATTGGCAATAGTGTGTATATATCGCTGTTGCTATACTCGCTCCAATAGTCAGGGTACTCCATTGAGAGGTCGAACAAATCGTAGTGATTTGTCCAGCTAATATTGATGTCTGACATACCTGGAGTGTTAGAGCGTGTCATAAACTCTGTGGTAAAGATACGAGTGTTAGGTGTGTTACCCTCCAAACCATATGCAAATGCCACATAGTGTGTGTTAGCCTCAAGGCTTGAGAGGTTCATATCTGTGTAACCTACAGCCTGATAGAAATCATACTTCTCGGCAATAGTTGCGAACTTCTCTGCATCTGTCTCACCGAGAGCGTCGAAATCGGTCTTCTTGAATACCGAACGTGCGAAACGACCCTCAGGATCGCTAGCGGTCCAATATACATTGGCTGTGTTTGCATAGATATCCTTTACTACGATGTCGATTGTCATATCTGACTGCTCAATGCTGCCTGTAGTCACATTCTCAATGACGATATCTGATGCTGTAAACGATGTCTCTGGGCTCACAGCAAAGACATAGAAGATATACTCTGTATCTGCCAAGAGCGATGTATAGTTGATATCCTGAGAACCCTGATAGCAGAGCATAGCGAGAATCTGAGCAGGGTCATAACCGCTGTTTAGCTTGATTGAAGCCTGCTCGTTCCACTTACGAGGGAATACCTCTTCAGGAGTAGCTGTCTCGCCATAATATCGCTTGAAATCTCTTACTGACCAGCACTCTGTGTAGTAGTATGTATCTGCATACTTAGTTGTTACAGTCTGCTGAATATATGCGCCGTCAACAGCGAAAGACATAGTGATAGCTTCGTCGATAGAAGGAGTCTGAGTGGTGCAAATTACCTGGCGGTATACCTCAGATGCAGCCTCACCACTAACAAGGTTAATATGGTAGCAATATATCACATACTCGGTATTAGGTACAAGTTTCTCAAAAGTGATATTCTCAGTATTTGCAATATAGGCGATGTTCTGCAAGTAGTTGAGCAAAGTCTGGCCAGCTGCTGTAGCCTCGTCGCCAATAGCACTGAGGTCGTAGTATGTGAGCGCATCATCTGAATTGAGGTCGAAAGCATCGATATGTGCCTTAGTATAGATACGACAGATGTATGGGCTCTTGACATCAGCAGGAGTAACATTGATTGTGAGTGATGTAGGCAATGTCTCAACGATCTCGTATGTGAATAGATCTGTTGTCGACTCAGCCTGAATAACATTAATCTCATAAGACTCCTCTACAGCTGTGTAGTGTACAGCGATACGAGCCGAACGAGACTCCTTCTTGAAGTTTGGATCTACGCTAAAGCTGATCTTACCCTCGGTTGCTGTGCTGAGGTTTGTAATCCAGCTCTGTTGAGACTCAGAGAGTACTACAGCACCTGCCACTGGGTTGATGATAGTGTAATTAACCTCATAGTTACCACCCTCAGCATCGACAGTAACCGTTGAAGTCTCGAGCTTAAACTCGCTCTTCTTCTCGACTACATCCTCGCCCTTCTTTTCGCAACCCACACCTATGAGGAGCGCGAAGGTAGCGATAACACTAAAAAATTTCTTCATAATCTATTACTGTTTTTAAAGTTGTTTATTTGCGGAATACAGAGCTCTGGGCAGTCTCAGCACGGAATGCTTCGCCAGTCCAACTTGCTGTAATATGGTTCTTTAGGTCGTCATAGACGCTGATGTTCACGCTTAGAGTGCCATCGCCATTGTCTACAACATCCATATTTCCACCGCGCAATGGTGCCATATCGCCAACCTCTACTGTAGTGTCGGTCGTGAAAGAACTGAAGTACCAGCTGCAGAGCAGATTGTGATTATCTGTCCAACCATAGATGAATGTATTCTCGGCAAGATACTCCGATGCGGTATATGCACCAGCAAAGCCACTCTGTTCGTCGTTGTAACCCGAAATAATGTCGAATTGGAAGCAATCGCCATTGCCATCCTTAGGCTGAATGAGGAACATCCAGTTGAATCGACCAAACTCGTAGTAGTCGCCGTAGCACTCATATACCATATAATGGTTAGATAGGTCGGCAGCGTAGTCGTCCTCGAGTGTAGTGAGGATTACGACAGTATCCTGATTATCCTCTAGCTCGTTCTGGCCGAAGAAGACTACGTGGTGGTTCTCACCATTGATAACCACATCCAAGGTGATAGACTTGTCGTCCACTACAAGTGTTCCCGATTCGAAAGGCTGAATATCGCCACGACGAGCATTTACATCGGTAACCCAGAAACCGCTATACTCAGCTGTGAATGTCCACTGCTCGCAGCTGTTTGTGCTGTCGAAAGTGTATGTACCCTTAGGGATAGAGACAGTTCCAGATGTTGCTACAGGACCATAGGCATCTATACGGTAGTATGTTGCATTTGCCAAAGAGTTTCCATCGTAGTCAAAACCTCTATCGGTTAGGAAGAACCAGTAGTTCGCTGAGCCTGGAGTGTATGCATCACCAAGATATTCACCTGTGAGAATTGGAGCCTTGAAGTTAATCTCGCCAGAGCCTGCCTGCTGCACCAATACATCGAACGATACTGAACCATAGCCTACAGTCACCATCGTATCGCGATCCTTGCCCGAGATGTTTGTGGCGATGTAGAGCTTTACCTCACCGTTTTTCCTACAGTCGATAGTGTAGATCCAATCTGCCGATGTTTTAGCGTAGATGTAGTCAACAGGGTTGCTATTCTCAAGGGTGTAGGTAATAATCACAGCCTGACCACAACGATCAATAGCCACAATCTCTTCGCTTGTAAGTGTGAGTATAGGCGTCTCACGCTGGTTAGACTGTGTAACAACAACGCTAACCTTGCTCGCACCATAGGCCAATGTTACGGCTGCCATACGTACACCACCCGATGTGTTCTCGGTGTACTGAATCTTGGCCTCGCCATTTTCGTTGCTCTTCACACGAAGCCAATCCGAACTGAGATCGATGTCGGCAACGCCATTCTCTACACCACCAATGGTGTAGCTAATTGTAAACTCGCCCTCATAGAGGCTGACGTCTAAGTTCGTAGGAGAGGTTACTTGAATCTCGCCCACGGCAATGCTATCGCTAGTCTCGCACGATGCAAACACAAGAGCTGCAAGAGCATAGGTTAATGCAAAAAATCTTCTCATAGTATAATTTTAGTGTTTTATTGATATTTCGCCAATATTTCAGCAATGACAATTTGGGACAAAGATATCTATTTTTAGAGAAACTACAATAGCTTTTTTAGCCTTTTTTAGGGGGGGGGAATATTTTGTATATTAAGCCTTTGCACGAGTGAAAAAACAGCAAAAAGGGCCTATCCTGAAACAATCTAACGGCTGCAGTAGTTTGCACCGATTACAAAAAATTTCGATTGTCGTGAAACAATTTCACACACTATCGCGTATATGTAGGTAATTGTAGAATAATTATTGTAAGAGAAGATAGATTTATGCGTCAATTAAAGATTACGAAGTCGATTACCAACCGTGAGAGTGCGTCGTTGGATAAGTACCTTCAGGAGATTGGTAAGGAGGAGCTCATTTCGGTTGAGGAAGAGGTAGAACTTGCGCAACGTATCAAGCGTGGCGACCAGGAGGCATTGGAGAAGCTTACAAAGGCTAACCTCCGTTTCGTTGTCTCGGTAGCAAAGCAGTATCAGAATCAGGGTCTCAGCCTTCCTGACCTTATCAACGAGGGTAACCTCGGCCTTATCAAGGCTGCCGAGAAGTTCGATGAGACTCGCGGTTTCAAGTTTATCTCGTATGCCGTATGGTGGATTCGCCAGTCTATCTTGCAGGCATTGGCCGAGCAGTCACGTATCGTACGTCTGCCTCTCAACCAGGTAGGCTCACTCAATAAGATCAACAAGGCATTTGCACGTTTCGAGCAGGAGCACGAGCGTACACCATCAGCCGAGGAGCTCGCAACAGAGCTCGAGCTTCCAAAGGAGAAGGTTACCGACACATTGCGTGTTGCCGGTCGCCACATCTCGGTAGATGCCCCATTTGCCGACGGCGAGGACAACAGCCTTCTCGACGTGTTGGTAAACACCGACTCGCCAAATGCTGACCGTGGTCTTATCAATGAGTCGTTGGCCAAGGAGGTGGAGCGTGCTCTCGAGATTCTCACAGAGCGCGAGCAGGACATCATCCGCTACTTCTTCGGCATCGGATGCTCGGAGATGACTCTCGAGGAGATTGGCGAAAAGTTCGACCTCACACGCGAGCGCGTGCGTCAGATTAAGGAGAAGGCGATTCGCAAGTTGCGCACATCGTCACGAAGCTCGCTTCTCAAGTCTTATTTGGGATAGTAATCATCCTCAACGAGGTAAAAAATGTGGTTTGCTCATTGCAAATCACATTTTTTTTGTATCTTTGCGCCAAGCATTGGTTCTCAAGAGGCTACGCCCCGCGTGAGATTAAAAGGGAAATGGGTGTGATTCCCATACAGTTCCCGCTGCTGTGAGTTCTAAAAAAGGCTCTGCGACATCTTAATGTCACTGGTCGAAAGACTGGGAAGGCATCGCAGAGCGGAACAAGTCAGAAGACCTGCCAAGCGTTTATAACGAGATTATGCCTACGGCGAATGGGCGGTCTGCGACTTGATTGTTTATCGAGTTATTGTATGATTAAAGTGGCTACCATAGGTGCACCTTGCGGTGTTGGTACGGCGTATATTGTATGCCGTAGGTGGCTCTTGTTGGGCATACTCTCGTTGTGCGAGTTACGGAGAATGACTTTTCACAAACCATTTAACAAACACAACGTATGAAAAAAATCATTTCAATCGAGCGCTTGGCAGTCAAGCCAAACTACACAACCCCAACACTTGAGGTTGTAAGTGTGGCCGTAGAGAGCGGCTATGCCACATCGGGTAATCAGGAACCTTCACCCTGGGAGAATATGTAGCAACCATCAACAAAGCGTCAAAGTATTATGAAAAAGATCATCTTTATGCTCGCTACAATCCTGATGGTTGCAGCCTGCCAGAACAATTTCGAGGATAACTTCTCAACAATCAACAACCCAGCAGAGGAGCTTGTAATCGTCGGTTACTCATCTGCGGACAATACACGTACCGCATTTGGCACACCCGACTCTTCGGAGATTCCATTCTACTGGACAAAGGGCGACTACGTATGGCTCGGCACATCGAAGAGTAAGACCCTCGCGGAGGATACATCACTCGGTCACTTCTCGTTCGATGATGGTGCAGGTGTTGTAGGCACTGGCCACATCTTCTACAATATGACAGGTGAGGCGAAGACCGCTCACGTACTTGCAGAGCAGAGTGCTGACGGCAACCTCGGCAATGATGGCGACTTCGGCTACTCGACACTCGATGAGTACAACACATTCTACCTCGAGCATAAGACTGCCTACGTATGGTTCGACACCAAGACTACGGACAGCGATATGCCCAAGCTCGAATATATACGTCTCGAGACCGAGGGTATAGCGATCGCAGGTAAGCGTAACTACAATTTCAACACACGTGAGTGGGACGACGCAACATCGGAGGGCAGTTCATCTATCATTCTCAATTTCGAGGGTGGCTACCAGCTTAAGTCAACAAACAGCGGCATTATGGCGGCTATGGTAGTACTTCCAAGCGAGGTTAGCGGCACAAAGCTCTGTGTAACCTACGGCTTCGAGAATGGCTCGACATATAGCGAGACGAAGTTCCCATCGAAGGATTTCACAAGTGGTGCTACACAGCGCATAGCAACGACAATCAAGAAGAGCGACTTGGTACAACCCGAGCCAGAGCTTCCTTACGAGTTGCGCGTATTGACCTTCGAGGATGAGGATGCCAAGTTCACACCCTACATCCTCGACTATGCATACAGCTACGCAGGTGCTGAGATAAACAGGTGGAGCGACCTTATTGACGAGGTGCAGTACTATGGTCCATTGACCTATGGTAACGACCAGATGGATGCTATGTATTGGTGGTACGATGAGGGCAACACCGAGCTATACCATATGTTCCCCGACAACTACGCCTATTGCTTCTGGGGTGGTGGTCACGCCATATCGAACTATTGGGGCGAGGGCTATGCTGACGAGAATCGCAACGAGCATATCGCAAAGTTCTATGGCGAAGAGTATGTAGAGCAGTTTGCTGGCAACGATATGACCTTGGGCTGGTTCCTTGTACAGATGATGACACCTATCAAGGCTCATTCGGGCGACAACTTCTGCATACACTATGGCTACAAGGATTTCTACTCGTATATCGAAAACCTCCCTGAGTTATCGTTTGCTGATGGCGAGGCGCGCGTTATCGACCATATGTGGGTGACCAATACGAACTACACACTGAATCAGTTGTATAACGGAGTGAAGAGCGAAGCTGGCAATAGCTTTGGTGGCAACTGGGAGGGTTTGAACGACGACGCTTGGCTCAAGATTGTAGCACAGGGCTTTGATGATGTAGAGGCCGACGCCTATGCTGAGCCCATCAGCGAGGCCGAGTTCTACTTGGTGCAGGGCGAAGAAGTTGTAACCGATTGGCAGAAGTGGGATTTGTCGTCACTTGGCAAGGTCGCAAAGGTTAGATTCAACTTCCTCTACTCCGACGATATGGGCGGTAGTTATGGTTTTACCATCCCTGGCTACTTTGCTTACGACGATATAGCGGTAAGATTTGAAAAATAATATATGAAAAGAGTTTTAGAATATTTGTTTTTAAGTGTGGCTTTGATCGCGTCGTCTTGTAACAGAGACGACGTGATCGTAGCCGATCCTCTTCCCGAGATTATACTTGGCGAGAGCGGTGGTGTATATAGCGTGAAGGTGGGCAACGAGGTGCGCCTTGCCCCCGATTATGAGAATGCAACGGATGCAACCTATAGCTGGAAGATTGATGGTGTAGAGGTCGGCACCGAACGCTCATACATCTTCTTAGGCGAGGAGATTGGCAGCTACTACATATCGCTTAGCGTAACTACCGCAGCGGGAAGCGACAGCGAGGAGCTTCGTGTAGATGTTATCCGTCGCGAGATTCCCACAATAGATATCGTCGGGGAATCGAAAGTCGTATTGGCTCTCGGTAGCGAAAAGAACTTTAATAGTTCGGTTGTTGATACGTCGCTCGATGTAACCATTCGCTGGTCACTCGATGGCGAAGAGTGTGGCGAGGGCGCGAGCTACACTTTTGAGGCACAAGAGATTGGAAACTATACACTTCGCGCCACAGCCACAAATAGCGATGGCGAGGCATTCGACGAGGTGGCTATCGAGGTGCTATCTGCCGAGGATATGCCCTTTATGTGGGATTTCGAGAAGGAGAGCTATCATACGGTGGTGGGTCGTAAGTTGCTTATAGCACCCACGCAGATAAGTGATACTGAGGATGTTGTCTATATGTGGCAGCTTGGCGACGAGGGCGAGGCTATAGAGGGTGACTCTCACTTCGTATTCACAGCAGATACAGCTGGCGAGTATCATATAACAGCCACTGCAACAGCCACACGAGAGGGCTCACCTATCTCTATCACACATAAGTTTATCGTTACGGTCTATGAGGATGGCGCGTACTATCGCGCAAAGAGTGGCACATCGAGTGCCAATTGGAGCAAAGTCTACGAATACACCCCCGCGCCAGGTCAGTTTATCAACGAGACAAAGACGGGAGGCTTCGATGGCACACAGACAACCTCAGAGGCAGCCATCGCCTATGCCGAGGCGCGTATGTCAGACGAGAATTGGGTGTCGCTTGGAGGCTTTGGCGGCTACATTATTTTAGGTTTCGACCATAGCGTTGATAACTCTGGAGATTACGATTTTGGCATCCTCGGCAACTCGTTTAAGGGCTCGTCAGAGCCTGGTGTAGTGTGGGTTATGCAGGATGAAAATGGCAACGGAGAGCCCGACGACACGTGGTACGAGCTTGCAGGCTCTGAGACGAGCAAGGCCGAAACCATTCAAAACTATGCTGTAACCTACTACCGCCCATCGGGAGCTGGTATGCCTGTGCAGTGGAGCGATAACCTTGGCAATAGTGGCGAGATAGACTACCTCAAGCAGTTCCATCGTCAGGAGTACTACTATCCGTTGTGGATTGAGGGCGAGAGCTATACCCTTATGGGCACCTGCCTACAAGCTCGCAACTACGACGCCTCGGGCAATGGCTCATACTGGGTGAATGATGCATACGACTGGGGCTATGCCGATAACTACAGCCCAATCGACCGCCTCACCGAGGAGGATAATGCCGAGGGAGAGATAAATGCTAACCACTTCAAAATCTCGAATGCCATAGATTTTGAATGCAAGCCTATCCACCTCGACTATATCGACTTTGTGAAGGTGCAGGTTGCTGTTAATGCCAAGAGTGGCTGGCTCGGTGAGCTATCTACAGAGGTATGCGGAATGTTCGATTATAATATGACGAAATAGTATGGCGATAACCCTACATAGAATACTACTTATCGCTCTTATGCTCTGCACCTCAGCGTGTATGAAGTGGGAGTATGGTTTAGAAGAGGAGTTCGAGTTGAGTGGCTCGGAGCGCGGTCTTTTTATCTGCAACGAGGGTAACTTCCAGTATGGAAATGCCACGCTCTCGTACTACGACCCTGCGACGAAGATGGTGCAAAACGAGGTATTCTATAGGGCTAACGCTATGAAACTCGGCGATGTGGCTCAGTCGATGATTATCCGCGACGGCGTGGGTTGGGTCATCGTGAACAACTCACACGTGGTATTCGCCATCGACATCAACACCTTCAAGGAGTTGGGCCGCATCACAAACCTCACATCGCCACGATATATGCACTTCATATCGGACGAGAAGGCCTACATAACGCAGATTTGGGATAATCGCATATTCATCGTAAACCCCAAACGCTACGAGATTACGGGATATATCGATATGCCCAATATGACTATGGAGTCGGGCTCTACGGAGCAGATGGTGCAGTATGGCAAGTATGTCTACGTAAACTGCTGGTCGTATCAGAACCGTATCCTCAAGATAGATACCGAGACCGACAAGTTTGTCGACGAACTGGTTATCGGCATTCAGCCGACATCGCTTGTTATGGATTGCAACAACAAACTCTGGACTGTGACAGATGGTGGCTATGAGGGCTCGCCCTACGGCCACGAAGCTCCGTCGCTCTATCGTATCGATGCCGAGACATTCACCGTCGAGCAACAGTTCAAATTCAAGTTCGGCGACTGGCCTTCGGAGGTGCAACTCAATGGCTCGAAGGATAAGATATATTGGCTCAACGACGATGTGTGGGAGATGGACGTTACGGCAGATCACGTCCCCGTGCGACCATTCCTCGAGTACAACGACACGCTATACTACGGCCTTACGATCGACCCCGTAAGCGGAGATGTATACATTGCCGATGCTATAGATTACGTTCAGCAGGGTATGGTCTACCGCTACTCGAAAGATAGAGAACTCATCGATAGCTTCTATGTAGGTATCATCCCTGGAGCATTTTGTTGGAAGTAGAGTCTGGTGCTATGAGAAAAACTATTGTCATACTATCGCTACTCTTTGCTGCACTTACGGCCGCAGCCCAGGAACGACGCATCGATATCGAGGGCGTTACAGTTACGGGAAACCGCCCGATAAAGGAGATTGGCGTGCAGCAAACCAAGATCGACTCGGTGTCGCTCAAGGAGAACATCGCACTATCGATGGCCGACGTACTCACATTCAACAGCGCCATATTTGTCAAGAACTATGGTCGCGCAACACTCTCAACAGTCTCGTTCAGAGGAACATCACCATCGCATACACAGGTTACGTGGAACGGTATGCGCATAAACAACCCGATGCTCGGTATGACCGACTTCTCGATGATCCCATCGCACTTCATCGATAACGCCACGCTGCTACACGGCACATCATCGGTAAACAGTACGGGTGGCGGACTGGGTGGCGCAGTGCAGCTCGCAACAGCACCATCCGAGGAGCAAGGCTTCAAGCTCCAGTATGTGCAGGGCGCAGGCTCGTTTCTCACGTTTGATGAGTATCTGCAACTGAACTATGGTCGCAACGGCTGGCAGGTTGCTACACGCGCTTCGTTCTCATCATCACCCAACGAGTATAAGTATGTCAACCGCGACAAGAAGGAGAACATCTACGACGAGGATATGAACATCGTCGACCAGTACTACCCAGAGGAGATAAATCGCAGTGGCTCGTACAAGGATCTGCACATTCTTCAGGAGGTATACTACAATAATGGCAATGGCGACCGCTTCGGACTGAATGCGTGGTATATCAACTCCAACCGCGAGCTAGCAATGCTTACAACAGACTATGCCGATGACACCGATTTCGACAACCGACAGCGCGAACACACAGTGCGTAGCGTGCTATCGTGGGATCATCTGCGTAGTAACTGGAAGACAACCGCACGTGCAGGATATATATACACCTGGATGGCATACGACTATCAGCGAGCTGTAAGCGAGGATGTTATGGCTGTAATGTCGCGTTCGCGCAGCCAGATCAACACAATCTATGGCGAGGCGCAGGGCGAGTATAGCATAGGTCGTAAGTGGCTCTTCACCGCATCGCTTTCGGCGCACCAGCACTTCGTACTTAGCCAGGATAAGAACATCATACTCCAGGACGGAGGCAAGGGTATCGTAGGTTACGACCAAGCACGTATCGAGCTCTCTGGCTCGGTATCGGCAAAGTGGCGACCTACCGATCGATTTGGAGTCTCGGTAGTTCTGCGCGAGGAACTCTTCGGCACTACGTGGACACCGATAATCCCTGCGCTGTTCCTCGACTACGTACTCTCGAAGAGGGGCAACGTGGTACTCAAGGCTTCGGCATCGCGCAACTATCGTTTCCCTACGCTTAACGACCTCTACTTCCTTCCGGGAGGTAATCCCGACCTGCGCCACGAGAGTGGCTGGAGCTATGATGGCGGTATGTCGTTTGCTATAGGCCGAGAGGGGGTCTATAAGTTGAGTGGCTCGGCAACGTGGTTTGACTCCTATATTAACGATTGGATCATATGGTTGCCTACGACCAAGGGTTTCTTCTCGCCCGAGAACGTAAAGGATGTACACGCCTATGGTGTGGAGCTTGACGGCCACCTCTCGGTACAGTTGGCAAAGCACTGGTTGCTAAATATGGATGCTACATTCTCGTGGACACCATCTATCAACCACGGCGAGAAGCGTTCGCCAGCCGATCAGTCGGTGGGCAAGCAGCTGCCCTACATTCCAGAGCTCTCCTCTACTGTCGCAGGCCGCCTGACGTGGCGCGAATGGTCGTTCGTATATAACTGGTGCTTCTACTCGGAGCGATACACTATGTCGTCGAACGATATCTCGCTCACGGGCAAGCTTCCAAAATACTATATGAGCAACATCAGCCTCGGCTATAACCTCGCTCTGCGATGGGCCGATTTTAACTTCAAGGGCACAATCAACAACGTTTTTGATGAGGAGTACCTCTCGGTGCTTTCGCGCCCAATGCCAGGCATCAACTTCGAGATCTTCGTCGGCATCACACCCAAGTGGTAATCCGACATAAAAGGTTGCGATATACTCAATAAGCAGCAGACAGAATAGCTCCGAAAACATTAAGAAATATAAGGATAGGGAATATAGGGAATTTAAGGTATTAAGCGATTCTCGGCAATACAACGGGAATTATTTACCCTAAATTCTTTATATTCCCTAATCTCTCTTAACTACCAAATCACCACTCTCCTTTAGCACCAATGCCTAATTTTTGGTCAGAAGGGATTAGATCTGGTCTTGGAAAGAAATTGCCCCGAATGGGTAGTACTTGAATGTATTTCCCATTTGCTCTTTGGATTGAGAGGGCGAAGACAACACCCTTCAGGTTAGCACACTCCAATTTTTCGATAGAAGTAGTTAGATGCGGCGCTGACACGAAAAAGCCACCGATGGGTAGTACTTGATGTACGTCCCATTGGTGGCGTTGACTGAAATGTCGCAGATGACTGCTTATCTCGGAAAATTCAATTTTTCGATAGAAGTAGTTAGATGTGGCCTCGATAAAGAAATTGGCTCGGATGGGTAGTACTTGATGTACGTCCCATTGGTGGCGTTGACTGAAGTGTCGCAGATGACTGCTTATCTCGGAAAATCCAATTTTTCGATAGAAGTAGTTAGCTGTGGCCTCGATAAAGAAATTGGCTCGGATGGATAGTACTTGACGTACATTCCATTCGAGCCAATGATTGAGAGGTCGCAGATGACTGCTTATCTCGGAAAATTAAAATTTGTTGTTAGAAGGCTGTAGATGCTGCACCGATAAAGAAGTTGCCCCAGATGGGACATACTTAGCGTATTTCCCATTTGGGGCAACGATTGAGGTGCGGCAGATATCTGCCTTATCACAACAAATTACTTAAGGTTCATATTATCAATAAGAGCCTGAGTCTGTGGCTTGTGACCGCGGAAGTTCACATAAAGAGTCATAGGATGCTCGTGACCACCCTTCTCCAAAAGCTCATAACGGAACTTACCAGCAACCTCCTGGCTGAAGATACCCTCCTCCTCGAAGTAAGAGAAAGCATCAGCAGCAAGAACCTCTGCCCACTTGTAACCATAGTAACCAGTAGCGTAACCACCACTGAATACGTGTGTGAACGCTGGGCTCATTGCCATACCGTCAACAATAGGAGTAACCTGTGTAGGAGCGATAGCCTTGAGCTCGAAGTCGCGGATGTCACCCTCGATAGGCGATGTGATTGTGTGGTAAGCCAAGTCGAGCATACCAAATGAAAGCTGGCGTACGTTGTAGTATGCTGCAAGGTAGTTCTTTGCAGCGATAATCTTCTCAACGAGCTCCGCAGGCATAGACTCACCTGTCTGGTAGTGCTTTGCCCAAAGGTCGAGATACTCCTTCTCTGTAGCCCAGAACTCCATAATCTGTGATGGAAGCTCTACGAAATCGCGCTTTACAGATGTACCGTTAATAGACTCATACTTACCGCGAGCGAGGATACCGTGCAAGCCGTGACCGAACTCGTGGAGGAATGTAGTGAACTCATCGAATGTGAGCAACGATGGAGTAGTTGCTGTAGGCTTCGTGAAGTTCATTACGAGCGAGATCAAAGGACGCTGCTCAACACCGTTTACAACCTTTGTGCCACGGAACTCAGTCATCCAAGCACCCTGGTTCTTAGACTCACGTGGGAAGAAGTCGAGGTAGAGGATAGCGAGAACCTCACCCGTGTGGTCCTTAACCTCGTATACGGTTGCCTCTGGGTGGTATACCTCGATCTCTGGAGCCTCGGTGAAAGTGAGACCGTAGAGACGGTTAGCAAGCATAAATACTGCATCCTTTGCGCTCTCGAGCTGCAAGTAAGGCTTGATCTGCTCGTCGTTGATAGCATACTTCTCCTCCTTGTACTTCTCGCTGTAGTAAGCCCAATCCCAAGGCATAAACTTCTCGTTCATACCAAGCGACTTTGCATAAGCAGCGATAGCGTCTACGTCCTTCTTTGCGTAGCTGAAAGTAGCATCCAAAAGCTCATTGAGGAAGCCCTGAACAGTAGGAGTGCTCTCTGCCATACGGTCCTCCAATACGTAGTCTGCATAGCAGCTGTAACCGAGGAGGTTAGCAATGTTAAGACGCAACTCTGCGATGCGGCGGATGTTCTCCATATTGTCTGACTCACCACCTACGGCGCGGCTGTTGTATGCGCGGTAGAGCTGCTCCTTAAGGTCGCGCTGTGTAGAGTATGTCATAAATGGAACATAGCTTGGAGCGTGGAGTGTAAGAGTCCAGCCCTCCTGGCCACGTGCAGCAGCCTCGGCAGCCATACCCTCCTTTACGAAGTCTGGGAGCTCGGCAACCTTTGCCTCGTCTGTAATGTTGAGCGAGAAGGCGTTAGTTGCAGCCAACGCGTTCTGACCGAAAGTCAAAGTGAGCTGTGAAAGCTCCGATGTGTACTGACGGTAGAGTTCCTTTGCCTCACCCTCGAGCAAAGCACCCGAACGCGCAAAACCCTTGTAGCTGTTCTCCAAGAGCTGACGATCCTCAACGTCGAGGTCGAGGCTCTCGCGCTGGTCGTATACAGCCTTCACACGAGCAAAAAGCTCTGGGTTGAGCGAAATGTCGTTAGAGAGCTCCGTAAGCTTTGGAGTGATGTTAAGAGCAATCTGCTGCATCTCGTCAGATGTACAGCTACCGTTAAGCACGAAGAATACACCTGTTACGCGACCAAGAAGCTGGCCTGCCTGCTCCATAGCAACGATAGTATTCTCGAAAGTTGCTGGCTCTGGATTGTTGATGATAGCCTCAACCTCCTTACGATTAAGCTCGATAGCGTAGTCGATAGCTGGCTCGTAGTGCTCGAGCTTGATCTTTGAGAATGGAGGTGTCTGGTAAGGAGTGTTCCACTCCTCAACGAATGGGTTGCCTGCGAGTGATGCTGGAACATCGGATGTGCTGCATCCTGCAAGCGCCAAAGTCAATGCTGACATAATAACTGATAGTTTTCTCATAAAATTTTATTATTAGGTTTTCTTCGTCAATCGCTTAATTATAAATAGGTATACCACCGAAGGTCGCTACTTGACCTCCTTCTTAATCATCGGACGGATAGGACGACCAGCCTCAACAGTCTCTACCTCCTCATCCGCCTTGACTACTGCCTCTGGAAGCGCCTCAACCTCGACAACTGCCTCCGCATCACGCCACAAACCGCGCGCCTTGAGCATAGGAGTCTTGTCGGGATCTGCACCACGGAACTTGCGATACATATCCATACCTGGACGCTGACCACCCTGTGCCAAAACATCGTAGCGGAAGCTGTGTGCGAGATCCTTATCGCAGATATCGCGGCACTCGCTGAATGCTGCAAAGGCATCCTTGTCGAGCACCTCTGCCCAGAGGTAGAAGTAGTAACCCGAAGAGTAACCACCATTGAAGATGTGGGCGAAGTAGGTGTAGCGGTAGCGAGGTGCAATCTCTGGGATAAGACCGCGACGTGTTGCGAGGTTGTAGCTCTCGAAAGCATTCACGTCGATGTCGGTATCGGCCTCCAATGTATGGATATCCATATCGATAAGTGCAGCAGCGCAAAGCTCGGTTGTTGTGAAGCCCTGGTTGAAGAGCGAAGCCTTCTGGATCTTCTCGATGAGATAGTCAGGAATAACCTCGTTGGTCTTGTAGTGCGTAGCATACTCCTTCATAATCTCTGGCTCGAATGCCCAGTTCTCCATAATCTGCGATGGAAGCTCTACGAAGTCACCCTCAACCTCGGCCAACGAACGGTAACGAACATCTGCAAAGAGGAAGTGTAGAGCGTGACCGAACTCGTGGAACATAGTCTCGGCCTCGTCGAACGTAAGGAGCGAAGGTGTATCACCCACAGGAGGCGTAAAGTTGCATACGATACCTACTACTGGAGCTACACGCTCGCCATCGTCGTAGCGCTGCTCGGCGAAGTAGCCGCACCACGCACCACCGCTCTTCGACTTGCGAGGGTATGGGTCGAGATACAATACACCGAGGTGTGACTGATCGTTGTCGAGAACCTGATATACGGTGCACTCTTTGTGATAGCGAGGAGCAGCAATTGGACGGAATGTGATGCCATAGAGGCGGTTAGCAAGGTAGAACATACCATCGCGCACGTTGTCCAACGAGAGGTACTTGCGCACAGCCTCCTCGTCGAGCTGATACTTATCCTTACGCACCTTCTCGGCATAGTACCACCAATCCGAGCTCTCGAAGGTCTCGCCTGGGTGATCCTTCTCGAACATAACCTTCATATCCTCCAACTCACGCTTTGCTGACTCGAGGGCTGGTGTCCAGATCTCGTCAAGGAGTGAGTATACGGCCTTTGGATTGCCAGCCATCTGTGCATCGGTAACGTATGCCGAGTAGCTGTCGAAGCCGAGCAAGTGTGCCTTCTCAACACGCAAACGTGCCATATCCTCAATGAGAGCCTTGTTGTCATACTCGTTGTCGTTGTTGCAACGGTTCAAGTAGCCATTGTAGAGCTGACGACGAAGGTCACGATTTGAAGAGTATGTGAGGAATGGGAGCATACTTGGCTTGTCGAGTGTGAATACATAGCCATCCTTGTTAGCAGCAACCGCTGCCTCCTTCGCCTGGTTGCGAACACCCTCTGGAAGATCCTCCACCTGTGAAGCATTGAGCTCGAGCATAAACGAGCCGTTCTCGGTGAGAAGGTTATTACCAAAGCGGATGTTGAGAGCAGTAAGCTCGGCGTTGATTGCCATAAGGCGCTCCTTGGCCTCGCCCTCGAGCAGAGCACCCGAACGAACGAAGTTGTTGTATAACTTCTCCACAAGGCGAAGCTGCACCTCGTCGAGCTGGAACTCATCGCGACGGTCATATACGCTCTTCACACGCTCGAAGAGACCGTCATTGAGCATAATGGCATTGTAGTGCTGCTCCAAACGGGGCATCATACGGTTCTGCACCTCCTGCATCTCGGCATCGAGGTCCGATGCTGAAAGCATACCGAAGAGAAGGTTGATCTCTGCAAGCTTGATACCTGCACGATCCAAAGCAAGAATTACGTTGTCGAAGGTAGGCTCCTCCGTAGAGTTTACGATGGCCTCAATCTCCGCATTGTGCATCTGCATAGCAGCCTCGAAAGCTGGCTCGTAGTGCTTGGTGCAAATTTGGTCGAAAGGAGGAATACCGAACTCGGTGTTCCACTCCTCAAGCAAAGGATTGCCCATAGAGACAACCTCCTCGCTTGTGCAAGAAGAAAGATTCAAGGTCATAGCAAACATTAATGACGATAATAGTAAAAGTCGTTTCATCTCTCGTATTATTTTATTAACTTTGCGCAAAGTTAAAAAATTATTGAGTAATGCAACTATTTTATGCACCGGAAATTTCATTTCCGCGACATACTCTTTCAGAGGAGGAGTCAAAACACTGCACAAAAGTGCTACGTATGCGCTGCGGCGAAGAGCTATTTTTGACCGATGGTCAAGGCACTATGCACCGATGTAAGATAGTGAGTGACAACGCAAAACACTGCGAAGTAGAGATTGTAGAGAGCACCCCCGAATACGAGAAACTACCATACAATCTTTCGATGGCCGTAGCCCCAACAAAAAATATCGACCGATACGAGTGGTTTTTGGAAAAAGCTACCGAAGTGGGCGTTTTCGAGTTCATACCTATCGAGTGCGACCATAGCGAGCGTCGACAGATAAAACCCGAACGCGAGGAGAAGGTGATTACCGCAGCGGTAAAACAGTCGCTCAAAGCCTACCACCCTACACTCCATCCGTTGACCCCACTGCGCAAGCTTATCACACAGCCGTTTAATGGTCAAAAATTCATAGCGCACTGCAACGATGAGCTCGGCGAGCGTCTATATTTGGGAAATCTTATAGAAAAAGGCGAGAATGTGCTAATTTTAATTGGTCCAGAGGGTGATTTTTCGAAGGAAGAGATTACCTTTGCACTCCAAAATGGCTTTCGAGCTATCAGCCTCGGCAAACAGCGCCTCCGCACCGAAACCGCAGCGGTGGTTGCAACCGTGCTGACATCGACAGTCAACTCATTGTAATTGAACTATTGAACAAACTTTAACAGACTTAACAACAGGGTTATGTATCTTTATGCCTTATTGGTAACGGTGCTGCTCATTGCCGCCATCTACCTTGCGCCTTTGCGCAGCAAGGTGTGGGTCGCAACGGGCATTGTTTCGTTAGCCGCTTGTTCGGCCATAGCGCTTGCCGTGATGGCCTTCTTGGGTGGAGATGTCGCAATAGCAACATTCATCACACCTCTTTTCGGAGCAGAGCATCTCTCGGTAGATAAGCTATCGTCGCTCTTCCTGCTCATTATCTCGGTGGCAGCAGTAGCCACAACGCTCTACTCGAAGGGCTATGTCGAGGGCTATCTGAAGCGCTTCTCGCCAGCGCACATCTCGCTGCACTATACGGCACTTGTGTTGCTCGTAGTGTCAATGATGCTCGTGGTAATGTCGAGCGGAGGTTTCTCGTTCCTCTTCTCGTGGGAGCTGATGACCATCGCATCGTTCATCCTCATTTTGTTCGAGGCAGACCGTCAGGAGACACGTCGTGCAGCGCTCAACTACTTAGTAATGATGCACATCGGCTTTATGTTCCTCGTCGCTGGCTTCGCACTTCTCTACTCGACAACTGGCTCGGCGAACTTCTCGGCTATCGAGGGTTACTTTAAGTGGGCAGCGCCTATGCCACTGTTCCTCATCCTCTTTGCAGGATTTGGTATGAAGGCCGGTATCTTCCCTATGCACATTTGGCTTCCCGAGGCACACCCAGCAGCGCCATCACACGTTTCGGCAATTATGTCGGGTGTGATGATTAAGACGGGTATCTACGGCATCATCCGCCTTATGCAGGCTATCGACCACAATATCGATTTGCTCTACGCTATCGGTCTTGTGATTCTGCTTTCGGGTATCATCACAGGCCTCTGGGGAGTTATCCTCGCAGCTATGCAGAACGACATTAAGCGTCTTTTGGCATACTCAAGTATCGAGAATATCGGCGTGATACTCATCGGCTTGGGTGTTGCAGCCGTAGGTCACGCAGCAGGCAGCAATCTCATCGGTATGTGTGGTATTTGTGGCGCATTACTCCACACCGTAAACCACTCGTTGTTCAAGAGCTTGTTGTTCTTCAGCGCAGGTAACATCTACTCGAAGCTTCACACCACAGCGATGAACCAGATGGGTGGTCTTGCAAAGCATATGCCAGTTACGGCTATGCTTATGCTCTTTGCTACGGTGGCCATATGCGCACTTCCTCCTCTCAACGGTTTTGTTTCGGAGTTGCTCATCTACATTGGTATGTTCAATGGCGTGAGCGATGGTCACGAGGTGCTCTACGCCGTTGGCGCTATTATCGCACTCTCGCTCATCGGAGGTATCGTAGTTTTGGCCTTCACCAAGCTCTATGGTGTGGTTATGCTCGGTTCACCTCGTTCGACACACGTTGCCGAGAGCTCGGAGGTAGACAACTTGCGTATCGCAGCAATGGCTATTCCTGCAATGTTCGTACTCTTCATTGGTCTCTTACCACAGATTGCCATTCGTCCTGTAACGATTGTTGCCGAGGCAATTACGGGTGCCGACCACTATATCGCTATTAATCATTTCGAGCCTACACTCACAACACTCAGCTACGTAGGCTTTGCACTCATTGCCATCATCGTTGCGCTCTATCTTCTGAAGCGTCGCGCACAGCGCACACGCGAGGTGGAGAGCGGTCCTACGTGGGGTTGCGGCTTCACTGCTCTCAACACACGTATGCAGTATACAGGCGAGTCGTACTCCGAGGGTTTGGAGAATATCGCCAAGTCGTTGATGAAGGATACGGTAGATGGCCGTTCGGTCGAGAAGTCGGAGATATTCCCTGCAGCACACAACTATCGTGTGCGCCACAAGGATAAGATCGACTCGTTGCTCGGTGGCTGGTGGGTAGTGCTTATGTATCGCATCAACCTCAACGTAATGCGCCTGCGTACGGGTCACGTCAACAAGTATATCACCTTCGCGCTGGTATTCCTCGTTGCTGTACTTGTACTCACTATTGTCGGCATATTGTAAACTTAAGAGTAAATATCGAAAGCTATGTTGATAAAACTTCTAAATACGCTACTAATGATTGCTGTGGCTATCTCGATTACGGGAGTCATCAATCGTACACGTGCAGTGTGGGCTGGCCGCAAGGGCATCCGTTTCTTCCAGCACATCTATAACGTTGAGCTTCAGATGCGTAAGGGTGCGGTATACTCTACCACTACATCGATACTCTTCCGCATTGCACCTTGCGTCTATCTTGGCGCTGCGCTCCTCGCGTTCCTCTTTATTCCGGTTGCTGACCTCGAGCCACTGCTCTCGTTCCACGGCGACATCATCCTCGTTGCCTATCTTTTGGCACTCTCGCGCACAGCGCTTATCCTCGCAGCACTCGACACCGGCAGCTCGTTCGAGGGTATGGGTGCAGCACGTGAAGCACTCTATGGCGCACTCGTTGAGCCAGCGCTGATGATGGGTATGGCGACACTTGCACTCTTCTGTGGTTATTCGTCGTTTGCCGAGATCTTCTCTATGGCGCGCGACCTGGATATGAACCTTACAGTGGTGCTCGTTCTGGTGGCATACGTCTTCGTGGTGATTATGTTTGTCGAGGCTGGTCGTGTACCTGTGGATGACCCACGTACACACCTCGAGCTTACAATGATTCACGAGGTTATGTGCCTCGACTACTCGGGTATCGATATGGCGATGATTCACATCGCTGGCTGGCTCAAGAATAGCATCTTCGCTATCATTGCTGCAAATGCCATCTCGGTAGCCTTCTGCTTCCACTGGTGGTTTGCTGCACCGCTTGCCGTACTCGGCACGGGTATCGCCATAGGTGTTGTCGAGTCGTTCCGCGCTCGTAACAAGCTCTCACGCAATACAACATTCATCCTCACCATTGTGGCTATGTCGGCACTTGTACTGCTTACGGGCTTCTTGCTAATCCAAAACATTGAAATATAGTATCGCCATATGACACTATCACTCATTATATTATATGTGCTCACGCTCATCTACCTAGCCATAGCCGAGCGTTTCCGTAGCCATACGACAATCCTCGCTATGCAGGGATTGTTGCTCTTCGGCATCGCCCTAGTGCGTATGCACGAGTTCCACCCTGTGGAGATGGGTTTTATCATCATCGAAACCCTCATCTTCAAGGCCCTCGCCATCCCAGCGATTCTTATGCACGTCATCCGCAAGACGAAGATTAATCGCATACACACATCATCGTCGCAGTTCGGCGCACTTATAATGTCGATAATCGCACTTGTTGCAAGCTGTACGATTACCTACTATATGGCCGATAACCGCACTGATATGATTTTCTTCGGCGTGGCACTCTACGCGCTGCTCTCGGGACTTATTCTCATTGTGTCGCGTCGTCGTATCTTCGCCCATCTGGTCGGATTCCTCATCATCGAGAATGGTGTCTTCCTCTTCTCGATGGCTATCGGTGTTGAGCTGCCAATGCTTATCAACCTGGCTATTATGCTCGATATCCTTATCTCGATACTTATCCTCGGTATGTTCCTCCGTCGCGTTGACGACGATATCCATACCGATGAGTCGGATGCTCTAACCTCGATTAAAGATTGATGCAATGCTTATATTTCTCATTCTAACAACACTATTAGCCCTCTCGCCACTTGTACTGCGTAGTATGAGGGCTACGAATATCGTTGCAGGCCTATTCTTCGCAACACACGTTGCAGCCATTGCCCTGCTTGTGGGCTTCGGTCGCATCGACAGCGTTATGCTCCACATCTTCCGCGCCGACACCCTCGCGGTGCTTTTCCACGCACTGATGACCCTTGTGCTCGGCTTCGCGCTCCTGCACTCATCGTCATACCTCAAGGCCGAGGATATCACCACTACGTCGTATAAGGCATACTACACACTCCTTATGCTTCTTGCCGTAGCTATCACGTGTGTTTACTACTCGGATAACGTAGCTATGACGTGGGTATTCCTCGAGGCAACAACCATCTGCTCGGCAGGTATCATCTACCACCGCGAGTTCAGCCAGTCACTCGAGGCTACGTGGAAGTATATCTTCGTATGCTCAACAGGTATCGCAATGGCCTACCTCGGCATCCTGCTTCTTTCGACTGTTGCACAGCACGGTGAGCTGGACTACGCCTCACTGCGCGAAGCTATCGCATTGGGTAACCCATTGTATCTGAAGGTTGCCTTCCTGCTTATCGTCGTTGGATATAGCTGCAAAATGGAGATTTTCCCACTCTATACCGTAGGTGTCGATGCCAACTATGCAGCCCCTGCTCCAGCTTCGGCATTTATCTCTACGGCGCTGGTTAATGCCGGCTTCCTGGCCATTATGCGCATCTACACGCTCTTCTCGGCAGCGGGCGAAGTCTTTGCGTGGGCGCGCCACGTCCTTATCCTTATTGGTGTGCTTTCGCTTGCCGTAGGTGCTATGTTCCTTCGCCGCACGAACAACTACAAGCGATTTTTGTCGTACTCTACGGTCGAGAATATGGGTATCGTGGCTATCGGTATGGGTATTGGTGGTGTAGCTCTATGGGCTGCAGTATTCCACGTTGTATGCCACACGTTTGTCAAGAGCTCAATGTTCTTCCAGGTGGGTATCATTCGCCATATCTACGATAGCTACAGCATCAACCGTATTGGTAACTACCTGCATATCAACCGTACAGGTGCGCTTTGCTTCTACATTGGCACGCTCGTTTTGTTGGCATTCCCTCCATCACCACTATTTATCAGCGAGGTGATGATTTTCAGCGAGATTGTATCGGTTGGCAGCTGGTGGTTACTCGTTGCAATGCTCATCCTTATGTGCGTTGTTATCTACTCTATCTGGTTGCGTACACTACGCCTCAACTACCACAGCAATCAGGATAAGTTGCACCTCTCGGAGGTAAATCGTCGTTTGTCGTACTCAGCAGCGGCACTTTTGGTCGTTGCCATCGTACTCGGCTTGTGGCAACCCGACTTCTTGAGCGAGGCAATTGATAAAATTGTAAATATCGGCTAGTATTATGGAACTATATTTAAGAACAAAGAATACCGCTTCGGCCGTAGCTCTGGCCGATATACCTGTTGTAGAGTATGTTGAGCTCTACAACGATCTGAAGGAGCGAATGGCAGAGGAGCGTTACCACGTAGGTCACTACTTCGCTACCGAGATTGAGAACGGACTGAAGTTCTATATGCTGTTGCTCGACGACGAGCAGGGCGATGTGCTCATCACCTCGTTTGTTCCCGACTACTACGCTTCGGGTCTGGCATCGCTTACGGCTATCCACGAGGCGTTCCACCCCTTCGAGCGCGAGATGCACGAACTATACGGCATACCTTTCGACAACCACCCTTGGCTCAAGCCTTTGCGCTTCTCGTTTGACCGTCGCGACCGCAATTCAACGATGGACAGCTACCCATTCTACGAGATGGAGGGCGAGGAGCTCCACGAGGTTAACGTGGGTCCTATCCACGCAGGTATCATCGAGCCAGGTGCATTCCGCTTCATTTGCAATGGTGAGCAGGTGCTCCACCTCGAGATTGCTCTCGGCTATCAGCATCGCGGTGTCGAGGCCGAGATGGTAAAGACCGATAACCGCCTTCGTCAGACGCTTATCGCCGAGTCTGTTGCTGGTGACAGCGCCGTATCACACACTACGGCATATGCCGAGCTTTGCGAGAAACTTATGGATACGGGCATTGACGAGAGATTGCAGCGCGAGCGCTTCGTAGCTATCGAATTAGAGCGTATTGCAATGCACCTTGCCGACACTGGCGCGCTGGCTACAGATATCGGTTTCCAGCTCTATCAGGTGGCTTGCGAGGCATTGCGTACGGTTACGATCAACACCACACAGGCGTGGTGCGGTAACCGCTTCGGCAAGAGCCTCATCCGCCCATTCGGCACAAACCATCCGTTGACCGAGGCTAAAGTCGAGATCATTCGCCGCAACGTGGCCGATGTACGCCGCCGCTATATGGAGCTCCGTAGCGATATTCTCGAGTCGCAGACACTTCTTGCACGTTTCGAGCAGTGTGGTCTTGTGCCACGCGAGGATATGAAGCGTATTGGAGGTGTGGGTATGGCAGCACGTTCAAGCGGTCTGAAGCGCGATATTCGCCACACACACCCTTCGGGATTCTACGCTATGGGCGTATCGCACGAGCCAGTGATGAAGCAGGAGGGAGATGTTATGTCACGTCTGGCAACACGTATGGACGAGCTTATCCAGAGCGCCGATTATATCGAGCAGGCATTGGCATCGTACCGCCCATCAGGCAAGCTTGCAGCACCCAACTACAACGCAGCATTCAAGGCCGACGCCTTAAGCTTTTCGTTTGTCGAGGGCTGGCGTGGCGAGATATGTCACGTAGCTTTGACCGATAGCGAGGGTCGCATCGCGAAGTATAAGATCAAAGATCCTAGTGTTCACAACTGGCTTGGTCTGGCTATCGCCGTACGTTCAGAGGGAATATCGGACTTCCCTATCAACAACAAAAGTTTCAACCTGTCATACTGCGGTCACGACTTGTAGTGCGACGACAAATATAGTATAGATTATGCTATTTGGAAAACTAAAGATTCTACGCAGCCACGGCTGGCAGTATATACCCAACCTCGATGGTGTGACACTCACCGAGGAGTTCCGCGGCTTCCCCGAGCTCACGCTCACAAGCGATAAGAGCGACCTGGAGCGTGCCGCAGCAATATGCCCTACGAAAGCAATCACCGTATCGCCACTAACGCTCGATATGGGTCGTTGCCTCTTCTGCGGCGAGTGTGCCAAGTGCGCACCACATAACATCCGCTTCACCAACGAGCACCGTCTTGCAGCTACACGCCGCGAGGATCTCGTCGTGATGGCAGGCCAGACCAAGCCCTGCTTCAACCGCGAGAGCATACGCCCCGAGATTTCGAAGCTTTTCGGTCGCGCATTGCAGCTCCGCGAGGTATCGGCAGGTGGCGACAACTCGGTAGAAATGGAACTCGGTGCTACGGGTAACGTAAACTTCGACTTCGGCCGCTATGGTGTAGGCTTCACAGCATCGCCACGCCACGCCGATGGTCTCGTTCTCACAGGCCCTATCAGCCAGAATATGGCCGAGGCACTCGACATCTGCTACAACTCTATCGCCAAGCCAAAGGTGCTTATCGTATGTGGCTCGGAGGCAATTTCAGGCGGTTTGTATGCCGATAGTCCAGCCGTAGACAGATCGTTCCTCGACAAGTATCACGTCGACTTGTGGCTTCCGGGTGCTCCAACCCATCCACTTTGCTTTATCGACGGTGTTACGAAGCTACGCGCAAAGAAGAAGTAGAACGAAAAAGAGTTAGACTATGGTAAGTATCATCGTTGCCATTGCACGCAATGGCATCATCGGAGATAAGAACGCTCTGTTATGGCACATCAAGGAGGATATGCGTTTCTTCCGTACCACAACATCGGGACACGCCGTTGTTATGGGTCGTAAGACCTTCGAGTCGTTAGGCTCGAAGCCTCTACCCAAGCGCACGAATATTGTAATCACACGCGCCGAGCGCAACTTCGAGGGCGCTCTTACAGCTCACTCACTCGAGGAGGCTATAGCTATGGCCGAGGGTGACAGCGAGATTTTCGTAATCGGTGGCGCACAGATCTACGCCGAGGCGTTGAACAAGGTCGACAGGATGTATATCACACGCGTTGAGCGTGACTACGAAGGCGACACATCATTCCCCGAGATAGACTTCTCGAAGTGGGAGCTTGTAGCTTCGGAGCGTTATGAGCGCGGCGAGGAGTACGAATCGCCATTCGAGTTCCTCACATACGACAGAAAGCGATAGAGCATCGCACATATAAATAGCAATGGGCAACCCGAGGGTTGCCCATTGTTATTTTAAGTTTTAGAACGAAAGCGGCGCTTTAATAGTCGGATGGGGATCGTAGCCTTCGAGCTCGAAGTCTTCGTACTTATATTCGAAAATCGACTTAACATCAGGGTTAATCTTCATACGTGGCAACGCACGTGGCTCGCGCGAAAGTTGCTCATCGGCCTGCTCCAGATGGTTGAGATAGAGATGCGCATCACCCAATGTATGGACAAAGTCGCCAACCTCCAAACCGCACTGCTGGGCAATCATCATCGTTAGCAATGCATACGATGCGATGTTGAATGGGACACCGAGGAATGTATCGCCACTACGCTGATAGAGCTGACACGAGAGTTTACCATCTGCCACGAAGAACTGGAACATCGTATGGCAAGGAGGCAGAGCCATACCCTCGACATCGGCAACATTCCACGCCGAGACAATCATACGACGTGACGATGGATTCTTCTTTATGGTCTCTATAACCTTTGCGATCTGATCTATGCTATCGCCGTCACCCGTGGGCCAGCTACGCCACTGATAGCCATATACGTGGTTCAAATCACCAAAGCGGTAGCCATCGATCGGAGAGTCGACACCTGCTGCAGCAAGGAACGTATCCATATCTACGGGAAGGACACCGTGCTTGACACATAGCTCGTTGTAGTAGCGGAAGGCATCGCTGTCCCATATATGCACGCCATTGTCGACAAGATACTTGATGTTGGTATCACCGCGCAAGAACCATAGCAGCTCGTGGATGATACCCTTCATATACACACGCTTGGTGGTGAGCAAAGGGAAGCCCTCCGAGAGTGGAAAACGCATCTGGTAGCCAAATATACCCTTTGTGCCTGTGCCTGTACGATCGTCGCGGATGACACCCTCACGGCGAATCTTATCTAAAAGTTCGAGATACTGTTTCATTCGATTTCAAAGGTTTTAAGTTCTGCCTCGCCAGCCTCATTCATTGCTATGTAGCTGGCACGACTACCCGACCAGTCGCTCATAAACATCACGCGCAACTGCTCATCGCAGTAGTCATACGGAAGGTGCATATGTCCAAAGATATAGCTCTCGACATTGGGATGCGTGGCGTGGTGTCCACGAGCATAATCTATTAGGAAGCCGAGATTATCGGGCGTGAGATGCTCCTTCGAATGGTTCTTGCGCGACTTACTACTCCACCACGCGCCAAACGACATTGCCATATCGGGATGAATAAACCACTTAAAGAGCCAACGTGCTGTCTCGGAGCGGAAGAAACTGTTCATAAGACGCAGAGCATACTGCTTCGAGATATTCATATTGTCGCCGTGCGCAAGGTGTATCGCTTTGCCACACAACTCTACGACCTCGGGGCAGAAGTGCATACGTACGCCACACTCCCTCTCGAAATAGTCGCCACACCACATATCGTGGTTGCCGATAAACAGGTGCACCTCTATACCGCGCTCCGTAAGGTGAGCCAATCGACCCAGCGTACGAACGAAGCCCTTGGGCACAACACCGCGATACTCGAACCAGAAGTCGAAAATATCGCCCATAAGATATATGGCTGTGGCATCCTCGGCTACGTGGTCGAGCCAACGACAGAAGGCGCACTCGGTACGTCGAGCCTGCAAGCTGTCACCTGCGCCGAGATGGACATCCGATGCAAAGTAGATCATAGGCTATAGCATACGCTTGAGTCTCGCCTCGAGACCATCGATATCGTAGTTGCAAGGCTCGATATTACCTCGACGGTCAATAAGATATGAGGCAGGGAGCTGTGTCACATTGTAGAGACCAAAGACCTCGGGGTTGTTGCCGCCATAGACCGAAATCCAGGGGTGGCCCTGCTGGCGTACCGCCTCGATCCACTGCGCCTTGTCGGCATCTGCCGATACGTGATATACCTCGAAGCCTCGCTTCGAATAGTGTTCGTAAAGAGGTTTAAGATCGGCATTAAGGTTGTTACACAACGCATTGGATGCAGACCAGAAATAGAGAAGAATAACCTTGCCGTCGAGTGACGATAGGCGATGCTTCGTTTTGTAGATATCCTCAAGTTCCAAATCAGGATATGCTATAGTCTCGACATTCTCACCGAGCTCGACAAGAGCCTCCATATCGGCAATCTCGCGCTCGGCAACTGCGATATATGGCGAATCGGGATAGTTGCTCAGCAGACCATCGAGCACCGTACGGTAATGTACGACACTGACACCATAGCCCGATAGCTGGGGAATATACTGCTCGGCAACATTGTGACGTACGGCATAGAACGCAGCCAAACGGCCCTGGTTCGAGCCGACGAAACGTAACTGCGCCTGGATAGCCTCCTGCGCTGTACGATAGGCCTGAAGCTCCATCTCGCTCATCGTGCGACTACCGGTCGATAGATTCTCGGCAATGCGTGCCAGACGGTCGCAAGCACCGAAGTAGGCGTGGTTGAACTCGCAGATAAGTGCCGACTCCTCGGAGCCCGACACACGATAGTTGATAAATATGTCGCCAGCCGACTCCAACTCGATCTTATCACCAGCCTTGACAACCAACGTAACGGGACGTGTATTACCCGAGAAGGTGAGTTTGTAGAAACGTGGCGAGAGCGACTTCTCGACATCGAACTCGAAACTAAAGGCTCCGTTGTCGGCCAATGGCTGTGCGCCAATGCGCTCTGGCGCTGCGAACGTGTCGGATACACGCTCAAGATATACGGTGTCGACATTGCTGCCAACGAATCGTCCCGAAATGTGTGTTGCGACACCGCGGCCTGCATCGCCACACGCGCAAAGTAGTGCTACGGCAAAGAGTGCCGCAAAAAACAATCTCTTCATTATATTTTAGTGACTTCTTATTAATCTATGATTTATTTGTAGGAGTGGTGACGAGCTGTATTCTTTCCGCCACCCTTCTGCTGCTTGCCGCGCTGCTGCTTGCCGCGCTGCTGCTTACCGCGCTGCACTGGCGACTGACGATACTCACTACGCATACCGCTGATAGCTGCTACGTTGATATCGATTTCGCCATCGGCCATAATGCGTATGTCTCGGATGATAGAGTCGTTATTGGGATGCTCGTTGTTGAACTCGAAACTCTTGGCACGCATATAACGCGCTACATCGACAACCTGGGCACCTGCGTGACCATTACGCTGCTCGGCTGCGATGTGACGCACGAAATTCTGAGTATACTTACCATAGTGCTTAAAGACGATGCGCGACTGCGGATAGTTCATCTTTTGGGGGCGAATCATCAAATCGTGGCGTGATGGTTGTGAGTAAGGCGAGTCGACATCAAGTCTGAAATCCGACATTATGAAGAGGTGATCCCAGAGCTTGTGTTTGAACTCGTCGGTATCGCGAAGCATAGTGTTAAGGTTGCCCATAACAGCAATCACCGCCTTGGCCTGACGCGTACGCTCAACACGATCTTCGATCTCGAGCAGAGCATCGACCATCTCGTGGATGTGACGTCCATACTCGGGGAGGTAGAGCTTGCGTCGCGTATGGTTATAATTTTTTTTCATCATTATGATAGTACCTTCTCTTAAAGTCTCCATACTTTAGCTGGACCCCTTGCGACCCATCAGTGTATCGGATAACCAAATGTTTACTCTTGATAACGTAACCGGTTCATTCTGCTATTCGTGGCGGCTCATACTTCTTTTTGAACTTGCAGCATCGCGACAAATGATACATCTTTAGCCGATATTGCTGAACTAAACCACGTGTTGCGTGATACAACACCCCCAACGATACTATAGCGTAACCACGGTTTTGATACTACAAAGTAAATGCAAATTATTGACAAATACAAGTTATGACTAAAATTTTACTTATTTCGCGGTCACAAAGTCTTATCAACTCTCTGAGCGAGAGACTACACTTCGAGAACTTCACAACGGAGTCTGTCGACGATGCTAATGCGGCCACTCAACGATGCCGCAACGAGCACTACGACGTAGCTATTGTCGACGATCAGATGAAGCTCTACGACACGGGGCTTCCGACCATTGTCATCACGCGCAAGCCCGATGTAGAGTCGGCCGTCAACGCCCTGCGACACGGCGCTATAGACTACCTGACTCCACCTATTGATATGAACCGACTACTCGCCACGCTGCGCTCGCTGGGTAACGACGAGGGCGATGAGGAGCCTCAACGCACCTCCGTAATCACGCGCAACAGAACACCGCGACGCACTAATTGTGCCACCCAGCCAATCATCGGAAGTTCGACAGCCATAGAGCACGTGCGCAATATGATACGCCGCGTTGCGCCTTCGGATGCACGAGTGCTGATACTCGGTGAGAATGGCACAGGCAAGGAGCTTGTAGCACGATGGCTACACCTCAAGAGCAACCGCTCGACAGCACCCTTCGTCGAGGTGAACTGTGCCGCTATCCCTGCCGAACTTATCGAGAGTGAACTGTTTGGCCACGAAAAGGGATCATTCACCTCGGCTGTTAAGCAGCGTAAGGGCAAGTTCGAGCTTGCCGACGGCGGCACGCTTTTTATGGATGAGATTGGTGATATGTCGCTATCGGCCCAAGCAAAGGTACTACGCGCACTCCAGGAGAGCAAGATTACGCGCGTAGGTGGCGACCGCGATATCTCGGTGGATGTGCGAGTTGTCGCAGCAACGAACAAAGATATACGACACGAAATCGAGGCCGGCAACTTCCGCGAAGATCTCTATCACCGCTTGAGTGTCATCGAGATTGACGTTCCTCCGTTGCGCGAACGTCGCGATGACATAGGCCTGCTCGTAAGCCACTTCATCGAGGAGATATGCACACGCCACGAGATCGAACCGAAGGCCATAGACAAGGATGCTTTAGCCGAGCTGTCGCGTCGTGGCTGGTCGGGCAATATACGCGAGTTGCACAACGTCATCGAGCGGCTGATAATACTGAGCGACGAACGCATAACGATAGACAATGTCGAACGATATTGCCACGCCTGACAAAACAAGAGGCTGTCCAACACCAAAGTGGACAGCCTCAACGATTTATTCGGCGTGATTCGACGTTAGTCGGCAAGGAGCGAACGTAACTTATCGACACTCTCTACAACGTGGCTAGCACCTGCCTCATAAAGCTCATCGGCATAGCGGAAACCCCACGCCACACCTATAGAGTCGATAGATGCTGCACGCGCCGTAGCGATATCGATACCCGAATCGCCAACCATCACAACCTCCGACCTATGGACATCGCTCTTCGCCAGTATATTCTCGACAACCTGTGGATCGGGCTTAAGCGGAGCACCCTCGCGGTTGCCCTCTATGGCCAGAAAATCGATGTCGCCAAAAAACTTGGCTACAAGGCGCTCGGTGCCGTGCTGAAACTTATTTGAGGCTACAGCTACCTTCACGCCACGCTCTCGGAGTTCGCGCAGAAGCTCGGCCATACCCTCGTATGGGCGCGTATGACAATCGATATGGTCGACGTAGTAGCGACGAAACTGTGCGACACACTCATCTACGTAGGCATCATCAGAAGCCAAATCAACGGGAAGTGCTCTCTGCACAAGGCGGCGGATGCCTCCACCAACCATCTGTCGATACTCATCATCGGTATGCAACGGCAACTCGCGGCTACGCATAACGTAGTCGACCGATGCTGCCAAATCACCGATGGTGTTCAGGAGCGTACCATCCAAATCGAATATAACAAGTGAGTATCGCATAGCGATGCTATAACTCTGTTATCGATACCTCCTCTGCTACCACTCGAGAGTATCGTCAACCTCTGGGTTCTCGAGATTCGAGATAGACTCGGCGAAACCAGCTTCGATGTTTACTGCAGTAAGCTCTACCTCGGGTGCTACATAAGCATTATTCTTCATTGTATACATAAATATTAAATGTTTAATCCTCGTCGTTAACAATCGTCTCGCATAGAGCACCTATGCGAAACTGCTGTATATTTTGCAAAGGTAGATATTTTTCACGAATAAAACGCCACATATGCTTTTTTTTGCATCTTATACATAAAAACATTAACTTTGCACTATGATACGTCTATCGCTAATTATCGCAACATACAATCGTGCCGAGCAACTGATGACCACACTTAAGTCGGTAGCCGAGCAGAACTCCCCCTCGGAGTTGTGGGAGTGTGTAGTTGTGGACAATAACTCGAAGGACGACACGCGCGAACGCGTCAAGGACTTTGCTGCAATGCATCCAGAGCTAAACATAAGATATGTGTTCGAGGGTGTGCAAGGCCTGTCAGCAGCGCGCAATGCTGGTATTCGAGCATCGCAAGGCGAGATTGTAGCATTCATCGATGACGATGAACGTATAGTCGGGGGTTTCATTGCAGCTTACATCGACTTATTCGACTCGCATACGGACGCTATGTCGGCCGGTGGAAAGATTATCGCCGAGTACCCATCGGGACGTCCTCGCTGGATGTCACGCTATACAGAGGAGCCTATCGCCAACCCTATGGATTTCGGAGAGGTTGTAGTGCCATTCCCATCGCACAGAATCCCCGGCGGAGGTAATATGGCTATACGCCGCGAAGCTCTCGAGAAGGTTGGTTACTTCAACCCGATGCTGGGCCGTAAGGGCAACCGCCTTATCGGTGGCGAGGAGAGCGATCTTTTCGAGCGTCTGCGTCAGCACCATATGCGCTGTTACTACACACCTGACGCTGTTATGTACCACATCATCAGCGAGGAGAAGTTGACAAAGGATTATTTCTGCCGTCTGGCATACAATACGGGCATCAGTCAGCGAAGCCGTGCCGAACTGCACTCGAGAGTTGCGAAGCTATACCTCTTCGAGGCTTTCAAGTGGGGCGCTACCCTGCTGCTGTGCCTCTGTCACCGTCCGGCACAGTCGAGGTATCTGCTACTTATGCGCTACCATATCACACGCGGAATCGTAGGTAGATAAACAAAAAAAATGGGGTAACTAATTGCTTAGTTACCCCTCTCAAATCGTCGGGATACCAGGATTCGAACCTGGGACCCCCTGCTCCCAAAGCAGGTGCGCTAACCGGACTGCGCTACATCCCGTGAATACCTTAACGATTTCGTGGTGCAAAGGTAGTGATTTTTTTTTATACTCCAAATTTTTTCACGCTTTTCTTTCACTTTTTTTACATTTTTCTCACTTTTTCTCATTTTTCACTATTTTTCGTGGCATAATTTGTGTTTTTGTCGGGTTCAACAACCTTTACATCATCTAAAAAAATGTAATTATGACAAAGACAAAAGAGCACAACACGACTGCCACGGCAGTCTATGGTTCGGAAGAGATGGTGCGTCCAGCACCTACGATGACTATTCCCGAGACGATGACACCTCCCGAAGTGGCTTACCGTATGGTCAAGGACGAGACATATGCACAGACACAGCCGCGCCTCAACCTCGCTACATTCGTAACGACCTATATGGATGACTATGCCACACGTCTGATGAACGAGGCGATTGCAGTGAACTACATCGACCAGACCGAGTATCCACGTGTGGCGGTGATGACAAGCCGCTGCATCAATATCATCGCCAATCTGTGGAACTCTCCCGAGAAGGGCGAATCGAAGACCGGAGCTGTCGGCATAGGCTCGTCGGAGGCCTGTATGCTTGGCGGTGTTGCTGCGTGGTTGCGTTGGCGCGAACGTCGCCTAAAGGCGGGTAAGAGCGTCGACAAGCCCAACCTCGTTATGAGCTCGGGTATGCAGGTGGTATGGGAGAAGTTCTGCCAACTCTGGCAGATTGAGCTACGTCAGGTGCCTCTCACCTCCGAAAACCGCACGCTATCGCCTAAGGAGGCTATTAAGATGTGCGACGAGAATACGATATGCGTAGTTCCCATTGCGGGTGTTACGTGGACAGGCCTAAACGACGATGTCGAAGCGTTAGACAAGGAGTTGGATAAGTTCAACAAGGAGACGGGCTATGAGATTCCTATCCACGTTGACGCTGCCTCAGGTGGTTTTATCCTTCCATTCGTAAGCCCAGAGACTAAGTGGGACTTTAGACTCAAGTGGGTGATGTCGATATCGACTTCGGGCCATAAGTTCGGTCTTGTGTACCCGGGTCTTGGATGGGTCGTATGGCGTGACCGCACGCTGCTGCCCAAGGAGATGAGCTTCTCGGTGAACTACCTCGGTGCAGAGGTTACGCAGGTGGGTCTTAACTTCTCGCGTCCTGCTGCACAGATTCTCGGTCAGTACTACAACTTTATCCGTCTGGGACGAGAGGGCTATCGCAGCATCCAGCAGAACTCAATGGAGATTGCTCGCTACTGCCACGAGCGTATTGGCAAGATGCGATGCTTCGAAAACTACTCCAAGGAGGTGGTCAATCCACTCTTCATCTGGAGCCTCAAGGAGGAGTATAACAAGAGCGCAAAGTGGACCTTGTATGACCTACAAGCTGCCCTGCAGCAGAGCGGATGGATGGTACCAGCCTATACGCTTCCAAAGAATATCGATGATATCGTAGTTATGCGTATCGTAGTACGTCAGGGTATGTCTCGCGATATGGCGGATATGCTTCTACGCGACATTGAGAATGCTGTACACGAATTCGAGAAGCTGCAATACCCCACCACCTCGCGTCTCCAGTACGAGAAACAGGAGAAGCAGCGCGGCAAGGTATTTACGCACTAATATAAATGGCTGTCCAATGAACGGACAGCCATTTATGCTATATTTATAATGCTCCGAAGATAACCGGTACAATACCCTGATAGGCTACCGCCTTGCCGTCTTTGGTTGCTGGCTGCCACTGAGGGCAGCTAACCATCACGCGACGCACCTCCTCGTCAAATAGGCGATGGGGAGTACCCTTAATTGTGTTTATCTCCACAACCTCAACATAACCTGCGTCATTTACTATATATTTTACCACCAAGTGTGCCCATAGGCTCTTATCCTTTATATCGTAGGGATAGTGAACATAGGAGGCTATCCACTGCGAGAAGTTATCCATACTACTTCCAAGCAGTGTTGGGAGCGTATCGGGGTTGCCCTCCACGCGAGGGTCGAGCGAGTGGGTATGTACAACGACTACACCATTTGAGGTATCTCCCAAATCGCTCCAATACTTCGTTGCACTCTCCTCCTTGAGAATTGTCATCATCTTGATTCGCTCTGCTGGCAGGCTCTGCATCTGCTCAGCAGTCGCAGGCTTACCATCGATTACATACATTGGTGTCTTACCTCCATCAGGCGTAAACTTTTCGCCCGAGTCGAACGCTACAACCACTACATCATCGAGCTTAAGAGCAGCATTTATACCCTTCATATCCTCCTCAGCCGCAGGTAGAGCGTCGTCCTTTGGTATCTGGAAGTGTACGGGGAGCATAAATCTTAGAGATACCGTACGACCATTCTGCACAGCAGGTGTCCAGCGTGGCGATGATACGATAACACGCTTAACCTCATCGGCAAGTATCTGATACTTCGATTGTAGGATCTTAATATCCTCCATAGCGATATATCCCTCACGATTTACGATAAATTGCAGCACTACCATATCCTCCAAGCCCTTCTCCAAGGCCTCTGCTGGGTAGCGCAAATTTTGCATCACCCAATTCTGGAAGGTGCGAATATCGCCTCCCATAAACGATGGCAGAATATCTGTTTTAAGAAATACCTCGTCCTCAGCTTCACTATTCTTAAGAGAGATGACAACTACACCATTCGAGGTGTCGCCAAATTGCTCGAATTTGCGTATCTGTTCCTCATTCTTAAATACGGTCATCGACTCGATAAGCTCAGTATCTATCGTCTGAAACTCCTCGATTGTTACAACCTTACCATCGACGATGTATAGCGGTTTTTGAGGCTCTTCAGCTGCCTGTGCCAACGTCGCCATAGCGACAAGCGACACCATAATAGAAAATATGCGTTTCATAATCCTTACTCTGTTTTTGTGTTCAACAATAGGTTTTAGGTAAAGAGCTCTTATCTGTTTTTCCTGATGCAAAGATAGTGGATAGATTTGCCGTTGCCTAATTTTTAAGGTTAAAGAGTGTTAAGCGAAATGTTAAATAGTGTTAAAACGTGCTGTGGTGCGATGCAAGCTATGCTTATTTTCACTACCTTTGTACAAAGCAAAATATAGATATATGAATAAGTCGGGGTTTCGAAGAGTATCTATAATGGTTATCTTCTCGTTGGTGCTTCTTGCTGCTGTCGAGGCGATATGGGCGGTGCGCACCTATAGAGAGATGCGTGAGAGCTACGAGCAGCAGATACGCAGCGTGCTCGAAGAGGCTGCGTGGAAGTATACTACAAACTCACTAAACGGCAACGCAATGATTAACATAGGTAACATCTCGCGTTTCAACGCCTTCGTAGGCGAAGGTCTGCGTACTGCTGGTCTATCGACAACCTATCGTGTTGAGGTGCTATCTACAACCGATGCCGATCCAATAGTGCTTATGGCTATGGGAGAGGAGCTCGCATCGAGCGATATGCTATCCGTAGACAAATATCTCACTCCGCTTATCCTACGCCTCAAGGTTGCCGACCCGCGTGCCGCGATTCTGGCGAGTATGCGTTGGATATTGGCACTACAGCTACTGACCGTCGTGGTGCTTGCAGCTACATTTATCTATCTGTTACGAACACTGTTTCGCGCTAAGAGCCTTGAGCGCATCCGTCGCGATCTCACGCATAACATCACTCACGAGCTAAAGACTCCCGTAGCCGCAGCATATGCCGCTACCGATATACTCCTAAACGATGCTGCAATATCCGAAGATAGCCCTCGACGCAATGAATACTTAGTAATGATAGCCTCGGAACTACGCCACCTAAGCGCGATGATAGAGGAGATTCTGCGTAGCTCTACCGAGGAGTACGATAGCTCGTCGCTACGCCTGGAGGAGTGTGCACTGAGCGAGATTGTCGGAGAGTGCCAAGCATCGCTTTCATTGAAGTACAACACGCGCGAAGTGGCGTGGAATATCGCTATCAATAGGGAGCTAACCGTCGTTGCTGACCGCTTTCACCTTGCTGGCATCGTGAGTGCATTGGTCGACAATGCTATAAAGTATAGCCCAGAGCGTGCTGAGGTAGATATAAAAGCTGAGGTTGAGGGGGATGATGTTATAATTTCGATTGCCGACCGAGGCTTGGGCATTGCGCGCTCGGAGCAGCGACGCATATTCGATAAGTTCTACCGCGTGTCGACGGGCAACCGCCACGACACAAAGGGCTATGGACTGGGATTATACTATGTTAAATCTATCGTTGAGTCGCACGGTGGAAGTATCGATCTTACATCGTCACTCGGCAGTGGTTCTCTTTTTAGAATAAAACTACCACGCTATGGCAAATAGAGATATATTGGTTGTTGAGGATGAGCCAACACTCAGACGTATCGTTGTTGAGGCTTTAGAACGCTCGGGGTATGAGGTTAGTTCGGCGAGTGATGGAGAGGAGGGATTACACCTCTTCGAGAGTCATTGTGCCAATTTGGTTGTTGCCGATATTATGATGCCTCGTATGGATGGCTTCGAGATGGTGCGTCGTATGCGTGCGCTCAAACCCGACACGCTATTTTTGTTCCTTTCGGCACGTAGCGGTGCTGAGGATGTTGTAGAGGGCTTTCGCACAGGAGGCCACGATTATCTCCGTAAGCCATTTGCTATGAGCGAGTTGCTCGTGCGTATAGAGGCTCTGCTATCGCGGCTTAGCAATGCGGATAATCGAGCTAAGGAGTATGCTATAGGTTGCTACATCTTTGATTCAGTGCACTCTACACTACGCCGTGGCGACACCATTGTGCGCCTATCTTCGCGCGAGGCTGCGATACTAAACTCGTTAGCTGCCAATATTGGGCGTGTTGTTAGCTCGCGTGCAATGCTGCTCGACTTGTGGGGCGACGATAGCTACTATAACCTACGTTCGCTCAATGTCTACATATCGAAGCTAAGGGGTTATCTATCGGCAGATAGTCGTATAGAGATTGTCTCGGTGCGCGGTGTAGGATATAAACTGCTGGAGGAGTAGATAGGTAGAAGAGATTTTTGAGGAAGCTGCGCGCCTTTAGATAGGGCATAAGGAATTTAAGGAAATTAGTGAATTTAGGGAGAGCTTGCGCGCCTTTGGAACGCACTCTGCTCCTTAACACCCCTATATTCATTAATTTCCTTAAACTCATTAAATTCATTAATCTACCTAATTTCCTTAATTCACCACCTACCCACCTGCACACCCTAATTTTTCGATAGAAGTAGTGAGATGCGGCACTGACACGAAAAAGCCACCGATGGGTAGTACTTGATGTACGTCCCATTGGTGGCGTTGACTGAAGTGCCGCAGATTGCTGCTTATCTCGAAAAATTAAAATTTGTTGTTAGAAGGCTGTAGATGCTGCACCGATAAAGAAGTTGCCCCAGATGGGACATACTTAGCGTATTTCCCATTTGGGGCAACGATTGAGGTGCGGCAGATATCTGCCTTATCACAACAAATTA
>JAGBXR010000002.1 GCA_017629145.1 Alistipes sp.
ATCGGCACTCTACGCTTCGTTTACTGAGGGTGATGTAACCGATGTTACAAATCCTAAGTTCTCTGATCAGTACATTATCTCTGAGTTCCGTGGCTATTGGGATTCAATCACCCTTGCAGCTCCTTACTACTTCTACGTTGCAGAGTGGAACTACGACCAGAGTGCTTTGACTTACGCCCTAGATAGCAACGACCGCGAGGGTAAGGTTGGTCGCTTGCTTATCAATCCTAAGGATAAGACAGGTGAGGTTGCTGAGCTTAAGGCTTATGTTGATGCTGTTGCAGGTAACACAACTGACGCTTACTCAGCATACAAGGCTTCTAAGTCTATGGTATATAGCACCGAGAGCCTCGAGCCTACTATGGAGTGCGTATGGAGCCAGGATGTAGAGCTACCTAAGGCTAAGGTTGTTCGCCACGAGGTTGAGACTATTGCTCTCGAGGGCGACATCGAGGCTATTAAGGCTGTTCGTAGCATCCGTTTCTAAATAGGGTGTAGTTCACACTTGTGAACGACGACAATATTGCGCAGAGTCTCGAGTTTGGGTTTTATGAATCTCCGCTTTGAGGCTCTGCGTTGTTATATGTTATACCTAAAATGCTAAACCTATGTTGAGTTACTATCTTATGCCGATAATCTTCATTCTCGGCATTCTGGCTATCGCCTTCGAGGATGTTATCCGCGTGAACAAGGCGGCTACGGCTGTTTGTATGTCTATCCTTCTATGGATGCTCTTTATTATCAATGCCGAGGAGTTCCTTCTGCTCAACCCTCCGGTGCACGCCCAGGCCTTCCTCGATGCCTTCCCAGCTCTACGCGAGATTCCAACACATCTGCTTGCCTTCGAGTTTGTCGAGTTTAAACTCGTCGAGGGATTGGGTGATGTTGCAACAACGCTCTTCTTCGTGCTCGGCTCTATGGCTATCATCGACATTGTCGATTCGCACGGCGGCTTCGGCATCATCTCGCAGGCTATCAGCACCAATGTGCAGCGTAAGTTGTTGTGGGTGTTGTGCTTCGTGACATTCTTTATGTCTGTGTTGCTCGGCAACTTGGCTACTGTTATCGTGATGATCGCTATCTCGCGTCGTCTTATCCCCGAGCGTAATACGCGCCTTATCTTCAGCTCGATGATCATCATCGCCTCGAATGCAGGTGGCTCGTGGTCGCCTATTGGTGATGTCACCACGTTGTTGCTCTGGACGGGTGGTAATCTAACGGCTCTGCACCAGATCGTTACGCTCTTCCTCCCAGCGCTCATTATGCTCCTCGTGCCACTCACCATCACCACCTTTATGCTCCCGAAGGGCGCTACGGTGATGCCTTTGGCAGCTACGGAGGAGTCTTCGCCTGTTGAGGATAAGATGCGCCGCTGTGTGCTCTACATCGGTCTCGGCTCGTTGGCTATGGTGCCAGTGTTGCAGACCCTCATTCAGCTTCCTCCATTTATGGGCGTGTTGCTTGGTCTTGTGGCATTGTGGTTTGTCACTGACCGCCGCTATGCACACTCCGAGGATGAGCGCGTGCAGGATTTGCGTGTTCACCGCGCATTCTCGCGTGTCGACATCAGTACCGTATTCTTCTTCCTTGGTATCCTGATGTCTGTTCAGGCGCTTATCGTTTCTGGTCAGCTCACCATTATGGCCAACCTCCTCAGCGATACCTTCGCCGACAAGAATATGATTGCTCTTGTGCTTGGCGTATGCTCTTCGTTCCTCGATAACGTGGCGTTGGTATCGGCGACTATGGGTATGTATCCAATTGATCCTTCGGGAGTCTTTGCTGTTGACAGCGCATTCTGGACATTCCTTGCCTACTGTGCTGTTACGGGTGGTAGCATCCTCATCATCGGCTCGGCAGCGGGTGTTACGGTTATGGGTATGGAGAAGATCTCGTTTGGCTACTATCTCAAGAAGTTCTCATTGCCCGTACTCTTGGGTTATGCTCTGGGCGCTGCGTTCTACCTGTTCGTATTAATATAGCCTTAATCGAGTAGCATACTACGAAAATAGGGACTATCCGAGGATAGTCCCTATTTTCTGTTCTATGTGCCTACATTTAGAATGCCTTGCCGATAGCGAGGAAGTCCTCTGCTACGAGGGCTGCACCGCCGATAAGACCTCCGTCTACGTCAGCCTTGGCGAAGATCTCGCCAGCGTTCGATGGCTTGCAAGAGCCGCCGTACAAGATAGCGCACTCCTCGGCTGCTGCACCAAACTTCGAGCGGAGTACCTCGCGGATGTATGCGTGTATCTCCTGTGCCTGCTCTGCAGTAGCTGTCTTACCAGTACCGATAGCCCATACTGGCTCGTATGCGATAACGAGGTTGCGGAACTGCTCCTCCGAGAGGTTGAATACCACCTCCTCGATCTGTGCCTTAACAACATCGAAGTGGCGCTCTGCCTCTCTCTCCTCGAGGTTCTCACCCACGCAGTAGATAGGAGTGAGGTTGTTAGCGTAGGCCTGTGCCATCTTCTTGTTCAACGACTCCGATGTCTCGCCATAGTACTGACGACGCTCCGAGTGGCCGAGGATAACATACTTACAGCCGAGTGCTGCAATCATCGATGCTGCAACCTCACCAGTGTAAGCGCCCTTTGCCTCCGATGCGCAATCCTGTGCACCTACCTCTACGTTTGAGTCCTTGAGGGTCTCGATAACCGATGCGAGGTGTGTGAATGGAGGACATACGATAAGTGTCACGCAGTCGCAAACATCCTTGCGGCCAGCAGCTACGCCCTTTGCGAGCTCAACGCCCTCTGCAGGCAAGGTGTTCATCTTCCAGTTGCCTGCTACAATCTTCTTTCTCATAGTCTATATTGTTTTATTATCTTATTAATTACTGTGCCTGTGCCTCGATCCACGCCTTAATCTCGGCTGTTGCAAGACCAAGCTTGTTCTTCTTGTTGAAGCCGCAGAGGTCGTTGAAGAGCTTCATACCACCTGTCGAGGCGGTGTTCTTAAAGGCCTCGAGTGTGATGTAGCCCATCTTCTGAACTACTGCTACCCACTCTGCAGGGATGCCAGCCTCGGTGTATACCTCCTCGGCATCTGCTACAACCTTCTTCTCGGGACGCATTGTTGGGAAGAACAATACATCCTGGATAGATGTCTCGCCAGTCATAAACATTGTGAGACGGTCGATGCCGATACCCATACCCGAGCACGAAGGCATACCGTACTCCAAAGCGCGTACGAAGTCCATATCGATAACCATCGCCTCGTCGTCGCCCTTCTCCGAGAGTCGCATCTGCTCCTGGAAACGCTCCAACTGGTCGATAGGATCGTTAAGCTCCGAGTATGCGTTGCAGAGCTCCTTGCCATTTACGAAGAGCTCGAAACGCTCCGTAAGATCCTCGTTATCGCGGTGACGCTTGCACAATGGCGACATCTCGATAGGGTAGTCCGTAACAAATGTAGGCTGTACGAGGTGCTCCTCGCAGTACTGACCGAAGATAGCGTCGATGAGCTTACCCTTACCCATAGTCTCGTCAATCTCGACGTTGA
>JAGBXR010000014.1 GCA_017629145.1 Alistipes sp.
ACAAATTTCTTGTCAGAAGGGCGCCGAGTGCTACACTCGGCAAAAATGGCGACGATGGGTAGTACTTGATGTACGTCCCATTGTCGCCATTTTTTGTTAGGGGCCGCAATCGGCCCCTTATCACAAGAAATTATCTTGAGGGTGTGCCTAATACACCCTGCAAATTCTTCGCCCATCGTCCCTGAACACGCAGTACCTGCTCGACAATGTCGCGGACAGCACCTCTACCGCCGTCATACTCTGACACATAACGAGAGGCCTCGATAACCTCCATACAAGCATCGGCAGGACATACGGGGATGTCGACAAGACGCATACACTCCAGGTCGGGAATGTCGTCGCCCATATAGATAACCTCCTCGGGCGAGAGGTCGTAGTCGGCCATAAACTCCTTGATAGCATTGATCTTGTCCATACAGTCGAGGTACATACGCTCGACACCAAGCATCTCCAGACGGCGGCGAAGCATCTCGCCACGACCTCCCGAGATGACACAAATCTTGTACCCTTCGCGGATGGCGTAGGCTATGGCGTAGCCGTCCTTGGCGTAGTAGCGACGGATGAAGTCGCCATCGGGTGTGGGTATGATACCTCCGTCGGTCATCACACCATCGACATCAAAGACAAATGCTCTGACGCGCGCTATATCTTCTTTGAAATTTCCCATATGCTTTCTGTTATCACGTTATAAATTCGTTGTAGGTCGGGGTAGTGAACAAGAAGCTCGATATGCTTGTCGCACACCGCCCTGTCACCACGTATAGCAGGGCCTGTCTGCACGCTATGCGGATTGCCACTCGCGATGGCCTTGCTCGCTGTCTCGGCAACCAATGGCGCGAGGAGCGAGAAGTCGAAGCCCTCGCCAGAGAGCATCTCGCCACCAAGCGTGTATAGGTGATTTGTGAAATTGTTGACGATGACACCTGCAAGGTGCACCATACGTCGTCGCTCGGAGTTGGCTACAAGCACCCTTGAGGAGAGACGCGAAGCAAACTCCAGCAAGCGCTGCTCGAGGGTATCGTTGTCGGCCTCGACAAATATCGGTATGTCGGCAAAGCAAATATCGCGCCCTTTGCTGAAACTCTGAAAGGCGTAGAGCACACCGCGTCGGTTCTCACGGTCGGCAATGACATCCATCGCCACACTGCCTGCCGTATGCACCACGATAGCCTCGGAGGGGAGGCGTAATTCACCACATACCTCACCAATAGCTCTATCGCTTACGGCTACGATATAGAGGTCGGCAACAGCAAGTTCGCCATCAGCGCCACACCACTCCACGCCAGCAAGCTTGGCGAGATCACGGCCACGAGCCTCATTACGCGCATATATCTGCACGAGTTCTATGCCCTCGGCTGCAGGTAACGCACGCGCATAGGCCTCGGCAACATTTCCCGAGCCCACAATCACGACACGCCACAAGGGTTGCTTCTTTGAGTTCATCATCCTATTCGGTTATGGGTGCGGCATCGAGCTCGACGACCCAGTTTTTGTTATCTATTGTTGTTATAGCCACCATAGCCTCGCCACCGGGCTTCATACCCGAAGCCTTGCGCACAGCATCTATCGCAAGGCGACAGTCGCGCTTAAGAAGCTCGACGCCAACGCCCTTGAAACGACGTTTCAGCTCGCGTGGATTGTATTGCTCGATGGCCTTTATGCGGTATGCGCGCACTGGGAGTGCCACATCGGGCATCTCGCGAGCAAAGGCATATCCGTTGTTGCTCCATATCGAGGCGTAGTCGCGTAGTGCCGCGATAGCTACACGTGCCTTCTGTAACGCCACATCGGGGATAAGCATATAGCGCCACTCACCAGCCTCGAAGCTACCAGTCGAGGGTGCAGCCGCCATAGCTTCGGGCGCGAACTCCCACTCGCCAACACCCACCATAGCGATACGCAACAGATTGCGCTCGGCGGAGGTGTAGATGTTGACCTCCTTGCACTCGCCAGCAACCGACACCACCTCGACCTCGGCAGGCGAGCATAGGCGGAAAGCCTCGTCGCAGTCGAATAGTGGCGAGAGCTTCATCGCCACACGCTTAGACATAGTCCGAAGATGTGGGAGCAGCGAGAGCATATCGGGCGAACAATCCTCCAGACACACCATCTTACGACCATCCGACGAGCGGCGGTCGGGGTCTGCAAAGACCCAGTCGAAGTGCTCGTTGCTCGAAGCTACATACTCCTCCGAAGAGGCCGTAACAACCTCGACATTGTCGATACCGAGCAGCGACATATTGTAGCGCACTACCTCGGCGAGCACCTCATCGCGCTCGATGGCCACAACGCGCTCGAATCTTCGCGATAGCGCCATAGCATCGATACCGAGGCCACAGGTTAGATCGAGCACCGAGCCGCCCGAGATGTGTTTACGCTCGGCACAATCCTCGCTCGAGCACTGCTCGAAAGCGCGCGGAGGTATGATGCACCTCACGGCATAGAGGCTCGGCAGCTTGCGGCGTGCACGCTGCAGATACTTCACCTGTGTGGCTACAAGCGAGGCGCGCGGCACACGCTTATCGAGAGCTACGACCGAAGGGTCGCGCTCTATATTCTCGTCGATAGCACGGCGGACATCGTCGCTGCTCAATATGTCAAGCTCTTCAATTGTCATAACTACGAGACAAAGATACTCTTTTTTTTCGTTCTTTAGACCACACAACGAGGGTAATTGCTCCATAAAGCGCATAACATAGCGCAACACCCATATCATCGAGGCGGTACTCCATCGAGCACCACGCAGGTGCGGCAGCCAACTCGACGAGCCGGTTCTGCACGGCAGCAGCATAGTGCGCAACGGTCATAAGCGGTGCGGCAAGCAGCGATGGAGGGAGCAGAGCAAGGATGCCACAGCTCACGATGATGTATGCAGTAAGGAGTGCCAGCGGTGTGATAGCAACACCGATGATGGGCACATTTCCAAAGCTATTGGAAATCAACGGCATAGTCCATAGCGTAGCGACAATGCCAACAACCATCGATGTGAACAGCATCGTAAGAGGGCCTCTGCCGAGAGCCACATATCTCACAATTGGCACAGCCCATAGCAGGATGCCGAAGACTGCCGCCGCAGAGAGCTGAAAACTTATATCGTGGAGGTAGTCGGGGTTGACCACAAGCATTGTGAAGATGGTGAATGCCAGAGCATTTATCGAGTTGTAGCGCGACGATGTGGCGCGCGACAGCTGGAGTATGGTCAGCATAATGGCGGCACGAATAACCGAGGGCGACATACCGCTCACAGCGGCATAAAGCCACAACACCGCAACAATGAGCAAGTTGGCTACGATATGTCCGCGATGTATAAGGCCGAGAGGTCTAAATAGCGTCATAGCCAACAGCACCACGATGCCGAGATGCAGACCCGAGACAGCCATAAGGTGTGCAAGGCCTGTTCGTGAATAGGCCTCGCGGAGTTCCGTCGAGAGCATCGAGCGCGAGCCGGCAACCATAGCCTCGATGGTGGCATAGGAGGTTGTATCTGCCACATAGCGGCGCAGCTTCTCGATAGCGCGCAGATGTAAACCTCGTGGTGTGTGGTGTTCGAGCGCTGAGATGTTGTAGTCGCCTATGCCGACACCTCCGCGATAGCCTCGGCGGTGCATAAGCTCATCGTACTCAACACTATGCGACAATCGTGACACAACAGGTGCCATAGCCTCGAAACTATCTCCCATAGCGACACTATCGCTCCTCACCCACAGACGTACACGCTCATCGACACGATACCACTCTCCGCCATCCCTCCAGGCTATAACGCGGCCATCGGCAACGCGGTAACCATCGCGCTCGGCAAGTTCGCTCACGACCTCACCACGCAGTTCTATCGGTCTGTCGCAGGGCACATCGCACTCGTGGTAGTGTAGCTCGGCAACAACATAGCCAAGAAGCACGAGCGCAACAGCAGCATAACCCCACGCCACACCTCGCGGCAATAGTATCCACGCCACGATGCTCAACACCAAAAGCGCAGCGAGAGCCACGCCCAAGGGCATAACGAAGCTATCGGCAACAAGGATACCCAGAAGAAAAGGGATGAGCACAACGAGCATAGGTACAGCGCGCAGACGCTGACCCAGTGCTGTTGTGCCCAGCCTCGTAGACCAACTATGCCAACGGACGGATGCGGACATCGCACACCGACTTCAGACGCTCGGCCAAAGCCTCAACATCGGTAGGCTCCTCGACCTGGCCATAGTGATAGGGGTAGTAGATTTGTGGGCGGAGTGTCTCGACAGCCTCGACAGCCTCGTCGGGGGTCATCGTATATGGCTGATTAACACACACAAAGGCGATATCGATACCCTTCAGCGCACGAAGCTCATCAGTTGGCTCGGTATCACCCGAGATGTAGATGCGCACATCGCCACCGAGCGTTACGACATAACCGCAATCTTCCCTCTCCTTGGGGTGGAACTGAAGCTGATGCTCCGAGGTGTTGTACGCAGCGACAGCATCGACACGAATGTCGGTAAATGGCTCGGCAACAGCACCAGGAAGCATCGTGTAGCAGTCGCCAGCAAAGTTCTCAGCCGAGGTCTTATCGCAGAGAATACGCGTATCGGCCTTCTGTAATGCCTCGATCGCTGCCATATCGAAATGGTCGTAATGCGAATGGGTAACCAGAATCATATCGGCCTTGGGGAGTTTTTCGTACTCGGCGTGACCCACAACGGGATCGACATAAATGAAGCGCTCCTCGAACTCGATAGCTATAGATGCGTGAGCAAAGAAATATAGGCGTAGCTTACGGCCATTAATAGTGAGTTCGTCACACGCATATTGAGGTGTTGCACTGCGTTTGCAACCGAAAAGTTTTGATAGAAATGACATAGATATAAGGGCTTTATAAGTTAGTAATAAATTCCGAAATTTCATCCGCAAGTCCCTCGGTAAGAGGCATATTCTGATTGGTGTAGACACTCATAAGCTGTTCTACCCTATCGCTCGACGGAGCATCCTTGAGCACGTGACACATTTTCTCGAAGTTGCGATAACGCACGCTCTTCATTGCATCAACAAGACGTTCGCCATTATCCACCGAGACCTGCACATCGCGACCTCCCGTCACCACAAACGTAGGAAGCGATGAGCGCGCAGCAACCTCCACCGGAATAAACTGCATACTGCTGATGAGGTAGGGCTGCACCGAGGGGTGGAAGAGCGACATAAGCTCCCTGGGAACACGATCCTCGGCCACAAGCACACCGCGCTTAAGCTGGTTGATGATGTTCGTAGCGGTGATCATAAGTCCCATATAGCTGGGCATAAGCTGTGCCGAGAGCTGCGTGATAAGTATCTCATCCATAGCGTATCCAGGAGCGCAGAGCAACACAAGGCCGTCGACGGCAATATCCTCCCTGTGCTCCAGGGCCTGGGCAATGCTTCCGCCCTCGCTGTGTCCAGCGACCACCACACGTTCGTAGCCTCTGTCGCGCAGATAGGCAACACAAGCCGCAGCATCGTCGACCATATCGCCAAAGAGCACATCGTTGGGCGAGCCGCTGTTCAGCGTGCTGGCCGCTATGCCTCGTTTATCGTAGCGTAGCACAGCATAGCCACGCTCGACAAGCTCGTCCGAGAGCATCTTGTAGCAGTAGGTAACAAGACCAAGACCCGAGTTACCGTTGCGGTCGGTTGGGCCCGAGCCAGCGATGATTAGCACCGCCGTAGAGCTTCCGCCCTCGGGCTGCGCAAGCGTAGCCGCGAGCTTACCCCACTCGCGCTCAATAGTCACCTCCTCGCTTGCGGCAAAGGCCGATAGTGAGGCGAACATAAGGAACAAAACCAAACAAAGCTTTTTCATATTACCCGATTTTTATATTTCCAAATCCGAAAATCCATCCTCGACAACACGTCTTAAATGCGTACGGTCGAGATGCGTGTATACCTCGGTTGTCGAGATACTCTCGTGGCCGAGCAGCTCCTGCACCTGACGGATATTGGCCCCACCCTCGAGCAGATGCGTGGCATAGGAGTGGCGCAGCGTATGGGGACTTATCTGCTTGTCGACACCGGCCTCGAGTGCCGCACGTTTGATGATGTTGAAGACCATAACACGCGTAAGAGGTTTGCCTCGGTTGTTGAGGAAGAGCACCGCCTCGGAGGGTCGACAGGGACGGCGAAACTCCATATAGAGTTGTATCTTGTCGCGCGCTGCCGAGCTTATAGGCACTATACGCTGCTTGTCGCCCTTACCCACAATGCGTATGACACCCTCGCCAAAGAAGAGGTTGTCGACACGCAACGACGTAAGCTCCGAGACACGTAGACCGCAAGAATAGAGCACCTCGACGATAGCACTATCGCGACAACCCTTCGACGTGGTGATGTCGAACGTCGCAAGCATCGCATCGATATCCTCGAGCGAAAGCGTATCAGGAAGCAGGCGCTGCGCCTTGGGCGAAGAGACAAACTCGGTGGGAAGTTGCTCGACACGATCTTCAAAGAGGAGGAAGTTGTAGAAGCTCTTTATGCCACTCAAACGGCGCGCCTGCGAGGCGCTGCTGCGCTTAAGAGTGTAGAGCCACTCCATAAATCGCTCGATCATAAGCTGGTCGACAGCCTCGGGAGCAACATCGAACTTGCGCAGTATGAAGTGCGTAAACTCCTCCAAATCACGCATATATGCCGCAATAGTATTATCCGACAGGCGCTTCTCCAAAGATATGTATCTATGATAGCGGGCTTTAATTTTATCCCACTTTTTAGCATTATCTGTCATATTATCGTTATCTTTGTGGTAAAGATACAAAAATTTTACATAATATCGTCCTGTCAAGAGATATTTCTCTTTACAACACGACAATATTTATTCAGAGAGCTATGAAGCGATATACCGAACTTACGCTACACTGCCCCAACGAGGAGGCAACCGAGATTGCAACAGCCTTCCTGGGCGACTACCCATTCGAGACCTTCGATACGGAGGCGAGCGACGACGAGTGGATACTCCACGGCTACATACTTAGCAACGAGTGGCCCGAGATACGCGACGAGGCATTAGCACTTGTCGAGGAGTATGCCACAGCTATCGAGGAGCGCGAGATCGAGGATCGCAACTGGAATGCCGAGTGGGAGGCATCGAGCCTTGTGTGTGTCGACGTCGAGGGACTTATGGTCATCCGACCTGCACACTGCCCTCCACCTGCAGACAGCAACATTATCGACATTGTGGTGGCTCCACAGATGTCGTTCGGCTCGGGACAGCACCACACGACACGTCTTATGTGCCGACTCATACACACCCATACCGAGGGTGGTCGTATGCTCGACGTGGGATGCGGAACGGGCGTTCTGTCAATCGCAGCACTTAAGTGTGGCGCCGAGCACGCCACAGCCGTAGATATCGACCCCTGGTCGGTAGAGAGCACTCGCAATGCCGCACAACTCAACAACCTCGAGAGCCACATCGAGCCTGTGCTCGGTACGGTAGAGGCTATCGAAGGCGAGAGTTATAGGCTCATCGCGGCCAACATTATGCGCAACATCCTCATCCAGGATATGTCGCGCTACAACGCTGCGCTACTCCCCGGAGGCAAGCTACTTCTGAGTGGTTTCTTGGAGGAGGATCACGCCGCAGTGCGTGCCGCAGCCGAGGAGCAGGGGCTCTGCGAGATTGAGGTATTGAACAGCGGAGGCTGGGTAGCCTCGGCATATATTAAGAAGTAGTCTATGAAGTGGATTTTACCATTGCAGTATTTTGGCTCGACGGAGTATTGGGCAGCCATCGTTCAGGGTGGTGAGAATGTGGTCATCGACCTCGGCGAGAACTACGTGAAGCGCTCGGAGCGTAACCGCACAACGATTCTTGCTTCGGAGGGCACGTTGCAACTATCCGTACAGCTTGCCCACGCCAACCGTCCACGCCAGCCTATGCGCTCGATGCTTATCGACTACTCGAAACGCTGGCAGCATCAGCACCGCATAGCCATCGAGTCGGCATACCGCTCATCGCCCTACTACGACCACTATGCACACCTCATCGAGTCGCTATATACCGAGCCGTGGGAGCGACTCATCGAGCTCAATCTTGCAACGCTCAAGGCTGTTTGCAAAGCGCTGAAGATTAGCCCACCACAAATTTCGGAGGAGTATGTAAAAGCAAGCGACGAGGATATCGACCTGCGCGATAAAAAAAGAGGCTCGACATTTGTTGCCGAGCCCTATATTCAGGTATTTTGTGACCGTCTGCCCTTCGAGCCAAACCTCTCGATTCTCGATCTGCTGATGTGCGAAGGCCCCGAGGCTATCAACGTATTACGTCGCTCGAAACTCTAAATCGGATAGAGTCGCGGAGTGCTCGGCACTCATCCACCGCACGCACCACAACATCACCTCTAACGACAACCGAGTCGGCACGCCACTGCGCAGGAGCAACCTTGCGTATCGAGAGTGTGTCCTCTCCACGAAGCAGCAGCGGTGTTGCACCCTCGCTGCAATAGACATCGATATACTGCAACGTATCGCGGCGATCTCGCCACGCCTTATTGGCGATATGAAGCGTGGGAGACTCCTCGTTCCACAACGCACGATATAGGTAGTAGGCATCCTTCGCCTCGCGATGGTCATAGTCGACAACGCCCGAGTGGTTTACACCATAGGCGCGTCGTGACGATGCGTAGTCGAACATCGTCTCGAGCCATACGCCCCAAAAAATTCCGCTCTCCGAAATATTTGCGATGTAACGCTCGTGGAGATAGCTCTGACGGCGCTCTGGCAATCGTCGCTCGCTACGTGTCGAACGCTCAATGCGCTCGCTAAAATGGTTGCGCACACCCTCCTCGCCATAGCATACACCAAAGTGGAGCTGCCCCCACATCTTGTTTGAGGCAAGCTGTCGACACCACACCGCAACATCGTCGGGATGGCCCTTGCTCCAGCCCACATTCTGACGGAATACAATCAGGTCGGTGATGAAGTTTATCGCACCATCTGCATTGCTGCATCCCACCGTAAGACGCGAATTATCGAGCTTATGCGCCAACGCATTCAACTCCTCGACATATGACACAGGGTCGTCGCCACGCTGCGATACGAGCGAGAATAAACCCCACATAACGACCGATGGGTGATTGTAGTTTTGCGCGATGATCTCGCGTAGCTGCTCGAAGCCGTTGTCGCGGAACGCCACCGATGGATAGTAGCACACATCGGCAAGCGACAAAGGCGAACGCGTGAACGGAACATCGATCCATACCAGTATACCGTCTCTGTCGGTACGGTCGTAGAGCGCATCGACGTGAGGGCCCCACAACGAACGAATAGCATTAGCACCCATATCCTTGACACGCATATAATCCTCCAGAAGCATCTGCTGTGTGATTGCCGTACCATAGCCATCGCGGTCGTGACCCAAGCCAACACCTCGGACATCTACCTCCTCACCATTGATACACAAGCGATTAGTGTCGTTAACCGATATCGAGCGCAAGCCCGTTGCGACACTCACCCTATCCTGACACACGCCATCTTCGAAAAGGCTTACCTCGTACCTGTAGAGTACCGCATTAGATGGGCTCCATAGCTCGGGATTGGGTATATCGTATGATATCTCGACGCCCGATGTTTCGTTGTACTTTGCCACACGCACCGTACGACTGCTTACCTCGTATCCCCAAGGGTCTACGATGCGCAATTGCAACGAGAGGTGTGCGTAGTCGGTAGCCGAGAGATATACGCGCACCACACCCGATGCCTGCTCGGGAGTTGTGTGGCGCTGCTCGACAAATAGGCCCTCCGAAGCGTAGTGCAGAGGCGATATGGCATTGCGAGATGTGCAGATAAGCTCGACACCTCGATAGAGACCACCCGCAAGGTCGGCATCCGACGAGGTAGGCAACGTGTCGCTACGACGCTCGTTCGAGACCTCGACACGCACAAGGTTATCGCCCGGCATAACATAGTCCGTAATCTCGAAGCAGAATGCTGTATATCCGCCACGATGCTCGCCAACGTAGCGACCATTAACAAAGAGTGTAGCGACACTCTGCGCACCGCCAAAGCGCAAGAATAGACGTTTATCTGCCTCATCACGAGAGATATACAACGAGCGGAGATAGTTGTAGGTATCGTGCTTGAAGCCACCCTCCGAGGCGGTAGGATTCCAGGTATGGGGCAGAGATACGTATCCGGCATCGTCGCTGTCGAAATCGTCAGCCGAGAATATCTGCCAGTGGTCATTAAGCTCGACAATAGAGCGCGTGGGCTGCTCTGCACGTAGAGCATTCACGCTGATATTCATTGTAAAGAGGGCAACGAGTGCCACCATTATTGTTCGGTTGAATCTTCTCATAACATACAATTAGTTGCGTGCAAATATACGAAAAACAAAAAATAATTACTACCTTCGTGCAAAATATATTTATAATATAGTAAGTCTCGAGGATTTATGATTATAGACATTCTTGTTTTGATATTTGCGATTTGGGCCTTTGTGCTCGGCCTCAAGCGAGGTCTTATCGTGCAGCTATGCCACTTTATCGGATTATATGTCGCAGTGCTTCTTGCACCGAAATATGCCCTTGAGGTGGGTTCCATCATCTTTGACGATCCGGGCAACGCCTACATTACGGGCTTTGCACTGATTATCGTTGCGACCATTCTTCTTGTGTGGATTGTCGCACCACTGCTTCGATACATCATCATATGGCAACCTATACGTTTTCTGGACGTACTGCTGGGCGGTGCTCTCAACCTCGCAACAATGGTCATCATCACCGCGGTGCTCTTCTCCGTTTTTGATCAGATTAATCTCGGTCAGGAGATACGCCAGGATATGCTCATCGAGCTTATGGATGAGTACGAGGGCGAGGAGGATCAGCTCAAGGAGCGTATCGCATCGCTTGGCGAAAGGCAGAAGGATGACTATATGCGCAAATATCTAAACCACAGATACATAAGTTTCGAAACCCTCAACGAGTCACGCTGCTTCTTCCCACTTGCTGATCTGGGCAAAAGTCTTGTTCCTACGCTCCGTGACGTCGACACACAGATACGAGGAGAGGTCGACGGAATGGTTAACGACGTACTCGAGGATATTGACCAAAAGGATATAGATCTATGGTAGTGGAGAGAGTTGAAGGAACCGTAATCAGCGCTACGGGTAGCTGGTACGAGGTGGCGACCGCCGAGGAGGTGCTCCGCTGTCGCATACGTGGCCGTCTGCGTCTTAAGGGTGTGCGCTCGACAAATCCGGTGGTCGTTGGCGACCGCGTAGTGGTCGAGCCCGATGGCGAGAGTAGTGTGATTGTCGAGATCGTTCCGCGTCGCAACTACGTCATACGTCGCGCATCGAACCTCTCAAAAGAGTCGCATATCATCGCTGCAAACATCGACCGCGCGCTGCTGCTTGTGACACTCCACTCGCCTACAACACCGCGCGAGTTTGTCGACCGCTTTCTGATTACGTGCGAGGCCTACAAGGTCCCCGTAACCATCGTGTTGGGCAAGGCCGATATGCTTGTTGAGGAGTATGCCGCCGAGGCCGAGGAGTTCGAGGCGATATATGGCGATGCCGGATACGAGGTGATGCGCCTGTCGTCGCTTACGGGCGATGGCGTCGAGGAGATTCGCGCCCTGCTACACGGCCACACGACACTCGTGGCTGGCAACTCGGGCGTGGGTAAGTCGACACTCGTAGGCAGCATAGACCCTACGCTTGATATACGCACCGGCGAGATTTCGGATAGCCACCACAAGGGCAAGCACACCACAACATTCTCGACAATGTACCCAATCGAGGAGGGATATATCATTGATACCCCAGGTATTAAGGGCTTCGGATTGATAGATATCGACGACAGAGAGCTGTGCCGTTACTTCCCCGAGATGATGCGTCTTGCACCCGACTGTCGCTTCTACAACTGCACCCATACACACGAGCCTGGATGCGCCGTACGCGAGGCTGTCGAGCAGGGTATGGTGGCGTGGTCGAGATATGAGAGTTACCTGAAAATTTTGGATGAAGATGACAAATATCGCAAGTAGACTACGTACCGAGGAGCATAGCAATGCCTGGTTTCGCGAGCGCCTCAACTATATGACCCAATTTATTACGGACGAGAGACGCGAGGTGCTGTACAAAACCGCAGCACAGCGCACTCACTATATGCGCATCTTGACCGAGAATATGTTCCATCCACAGAACGCCAGCGCTATTATGCGCCACTGCGAGGCGTTCGGCATACAGCAGATTCATACGGTTGAGGATAAGTGCAAGTTCGACCCCAGCGTGAATATCGTACGAGGCACACAGAAGTGGGTCGACGTGGAGCACCACGCAACTACAGCCGAGGCACTCGAGACGCTCAAGTCGGAGGGCTATCGCATCGTGGCAACAACACCCCACCGCTGTAGCGCAACACCCGAAAGCTTCGATGTTACGAAGGGTAAGTTTGCACTGGTTTTCGGCACGGAGCACGCCGGAATCTCGGATGAGGTTATCGAGGCTGCAGATGAGTTTTTGATGATCCCGATGTGCGGTATGGTCGAGAGTCTTAACGTATCGGCATCGGCCGCTATTCTGATATATATGCTCTCGGAACGCATACGCCAAAGCACTGAAGGCTGGCAACTTACACCCGAACAGGAGCTACGCCTGCTGACACGCTGGACGATGTCGTCGGTGCGCGATTACGAGGCTATACTCCGCAAGGCAGAACGCAATGGTCTGCTCTCGGTGGAGTGGTAGAAGAGAGCACCGAATTACTGCACGCTCGGCCCGCTGGGTCGGGCGTTTTTTTTTGGAGGTTAGAGAGGTTAGGGGGAGTAGGGAGATTAAGGAGTTTAAGGAATTTAAGGAGATTAATGTGGTGAAGAAAAGTCGTAGAATTGGGTTAGTTTTAGGCTTGCGAAGGATGTGAAACCGCAGCATACTTGAGGTATGTGAGGATTTCACAGACGAGCATAACGCCAAAATAACCAATACCGCAAGAACGCAATACCTTCGGAAGCGAGCATAAAAAGTCGTAGAATTGGGTTAGTTTTAGGCTTGCGAAGGATGCGAAACCGCAGCATACTGGTGGTATGTGAGGATTTCACAGACAAGCATAACGCCAAAATAACCAATACTGCAAGAACGCAATACCCTCGGAAGCGAGCATAAAAAGTCGTAGAATTGGGTTAGTTTTAGGCTTGCGAAGGATGTGAAACCGCAGCATACTGGTGGTATGTGAGGATTTCACAGACGAGCATAACGCCAAAATAACCCAATTATACGGCTTTTTATTTGGGGGTTAGTATAAAATATACTAACTTTGTCGCGTTGTGCGTATCTGTAAAAGGTATGCAAAAAGATGATTATGTTAGAGAAACTCGCCAAACAAACAGCTATATACGGTATCAGCACGATAGTGGTCAGATTCCTGAACTATCTGCTCACACCCTACTACACCCGAATTTTCGACCAAGGTGAGTATGGCGTTGTAACTGACATATACGCACTTATACCTTTCGCGCTGGTAATTCTCTCGATGGGTATGGAGTCGAGCTACTTCCGCTTCTCGACACGCGCCGAAGAGGAGGGTGGCAATGTCGAGGATGGTAAGCGAAGAGTATTCGCAACAACGTGGGGCGTGACGATGTTAGCCGCTACGCTCTTCTTTGTGGGCGTATTGCTCTTTGTCGAGCCAATTTCGCGCATTATGGGCGAGGTATACGCAGCACACCCTTCGTACGTGGCGATAGTGGCGGCAATCATCCTCTTCGATGTGTGGACAATGGTGCCCTTCTCGCGCTTAAGAGAGCAGGGTCGTGCTCTTCACTTCGTAGCGCTCAAGGCCCTCAACGTGCTCCTCAACGTCACGCTTGCTATAGGCTTTGGCGTGGCTGGGTTGTATGCTACAGAGTTTGGCGTGGGTTGGGTATTTGTTGCAAACCTCGTGGCAAGCATCACAACACTCGCTCTGCTGCTGCCTACGACACGTGGCACAGCACCGCGCATCGACCGAGCGTTGCTCCGAAAGATATTGCTCTACTCGCTGCCGCTGCTTATCAGTGGTGTGGCAGGCACAGCAAATGAGTTCATCGACCGCCAGATGATCAAGTATCTCACGCCTGGAGGCGAGGCCGAGGCACTTGCCGAGCTGGGTGTATATGGTGCAATTGTGAAGATTGCCGTGGTGATGACGCTCTTCACGCAGATGTACCGCCTGGCTGCCGAGCCATTCTTCCTCTCGGGATTCAAAAAGGAGGAGTTCAAAGAGGCCAACGCGGCTGCTATGCGCTACTTTGTGATGGCCTCAATGTTGATATTTTTGGGTATCGTGCTCTTCCGCGACCTCTTCGCACTTATCGTTGGCGAGAAGTTCCGCGAGGGTATCGACATTTTACCTTTGGTGCTTGCGGCAAATGTGCTGGCAGGCGTATGGCTCAACCTATCGTTCTGGTATAAGCGAGAGGAGAAGACCAAGTATGCGGCATATATCACATTCCTCGGCTTAGGCATAACCATCGGCTTGAGCTTTGTGCTTGTACCTGCGTGGGGCTATCGAGGTGCCGCGTGGGTGCGTCTTGTGGCCGAAGCGGCAATGGTAGTATGGAGCTTCATACTCTGCCATAAGCACTATCCACTGCCGTTCAACTATGGCCGTATGGCGGAGTATGTAGTGGTAGCGGCAGCGATATACGCACTCTCGGAGGTTGCTGCTACACAGCTAAACCACACAGCGTGGGTGGCACTCAACGGCGTGTTATTCCTCGCGGCGGTGCTCTTCGCCATCAAGCGCGAGAGGATTGATGTTGCGGCTCTTTGCAAAGCAGCGGTTAAAAAGTTTGTACGATGAAGTTTAGCGATATAATAGGACACGACGAGCTCAAGCGTCGCCTCGCCCAGCAAATCGACACGGGACGAGTCAGCCACGCGCAGCTCTTCACCGGACTTGCAGGCTACGGCTCGTTGCCGATGGCTCTTGCATATACGCAGTATCTGTTCTGCCCCAACCGCAAGGATGGCGACTCGTGTGGCGTATGCCCATCGTGTCAACAGGTGACAGCTCTCGCACACCCCGACCTGCATATGGTGTATCCTGTGAACAAGAAGGAGAAGAAGTCTGGTGAGGTGATTACCAGCGATATGTTCATCAAGGAGTGGCGAGAGATATGGCAGCAGAAGCGCGGCATATTCACCACCGAAGAGTGGTACGACCGCCTCGACCTGGGTAAGACGATGAAGGGTCTTATTACAACGAAGGAGTCGGATGAGATTATCCGCAAGCTATCGTTCAAGAGCTTCTCATCGAAGTACAAGATGATGATTATCTGGCAGCCCGAGGCGATGAATGCCGAGGCTGCGAACAAGATTCTCAAGATTCTGGAGGAGCCTTGGGAGAATACGATATTTCTGCTCGTCTCGGAGCACCCCGAGCTGTTGCTGCCGACCATCAAGTCGCGAACACAGGAGGTGAACATCGGCCGTATCGACATAGCTTCGCTCGAGGCTATGGCCATAGCCGAGGGTCGTTCAGCGCAAGAGGCCAATATCATAGCACGTCTTGCAGGCGGCTCGCTTGTAGAGTTTGGCGAGCTTATGCGTGGCGAGGTAGATGAGGCACGCAAGCAATATTTCGAGCTCTTCTGCCGTCTTATGCGTTTGAGCTATAACGACCGCCACCTGGAGCTCTTCGAGTGGGCAGACGAGATGACCACACTCACAAGAGAGGGTCAGCGTCAATTCTTCTTGCACTCGGTGCGACTGCTCCGCGAGAGCTATATGATGCACGCTGGACTCGGCTCGATAAGCTATCTTTGGGGCGAGGAGCGAGATTTTTGCACGAGGTTCGCACCATTCATCGGCAACCAGAATATCGAGATTCTCATCGCCGAGATTGAGAGCGCAATGGCGCAGATTGCGCAGAATGGCTCGCCACGAATCATCTTCACGCACTTCTCGCTTAAGGTGAGCAAACTCATAAACAGACTGTAGGGGGCTATTATGGAGAAGGGTACAATAGAGAAGAGCGTTGTGTTGCTCCTCGGGTCGAACGACGAGGCGGCAGCAGAGATTATCGCACGAGCACTCGAGATTATATCTCTGGCCGTAGGTCGCAGAGTGCGAACCTCGGCAGAGTATCGTAGCGAGGCCTTTGGCTTCAGTTCGGAGCGAGAGTTCATCAACCGTGCAACGGAGATAATGACCACGTGTGACGCCTATGAGGTGTTGCGCCGCATAAATCTTATCGAGGCGCTGCTTGGCCGCGATAGAGATGAGGAGGCGAGGGTACGCAGCGTGAGGGGCGAGGCCTATGCATCCCGTCCGATAGATATAGACATAGTGTTCTATGGCGACGAGACATTCGACGACAGCCGACTCACCATCCCCTACCACTTTCTCGACGAGAGGGTCTACGCCTTGCGCCCCGTAGCCGAGATTGCAGCCGAGAGACGACATCCGGCACTTAAGCAAACACCCTCGGAGATGCTTGCCAAATACGACAAATAACAGAACGTAGAGAGTATGAGACTGATAACTAAAATAGCGTTATGCGTAGCGGTAATGGCTACACTCGTGGGCTGCTTCAAGGATGAGAAGCAGGGCACGGCAATGCGCATTGCTGTATATTCGCAGAATGTCGAAAGCGACCCCATAATGAAGGCTACCGACATAGAGGCATACGCCTTCTGGGTGCAGAAGAACGACAACTGGGTGGTGAGTAGCTGGGAGGATGCCCTCGCACGCCGCATTTCGAACAAGGATAACTCCTCGATTACGCGCAACGACCCCGACGAAATCGGACTCTTCGACCCCGAGGCGGAGTATCAGGTGACGCTGGAGCTATGGTCGATGTACACCTTTGCAGTAGTTGTCGACAAGGCAAACCGTATATATGCCTACCGCCAGTACGAGACACCGATGAACCTCCCCGAGGTATTCACGCAACTACACCTCTACGCTTGGCGCAAGAGCGGCACAGCCAACGGCTGGAACGTAGTGAACCAGTTCCCCGATGAGCCACGCGAGCCACTTGTACCAACCGAGGAGTAGAGCCCGGAACATAGAGAGGGCATAACAAACGACATTAAGCCAGAGAAGAGAGCAAATGAGAGTAAAGAGTAACATAAAGCGAGTAACGTCGGCATTCAGCACAGCCGTAGCACTACTTTTCGGTGCGGCACTGCTCACGAAGTGCGCCTCGACAATGACACCTACAGGAGGACCAAAGGATACGCTGCCTCCAGTGATTGTACATATGGAGCCGAACAACTTCACGACGATGGTCGATACGCTCCATCCACCAAAGTTCTATATCGAGTTCAACGAGTATGTGCAGATCAAGGATCAGCAAAAGGAGCTCTACACATCGCCAGCGATGAAGAAGAAGCCTACGGTATCACGTCGCGGCAAGGGTATCGTCGTGCAGATTAAAGATACGTTGCGCCCGAATACGACCTACGCCATAAACTTCGGCTCGTCGATTCTGGACAACAACGAGGGTAACCCACTGCACTCGATGCGCTATGTGTTCTCGACAGGCCCCGAGATCGACTCGATGATTGTGTCGGGCTATACGGCCGACTCCTACGAGGCCGACTCGGTGAGCAAGACGTTTATCTACTTCTTCATTGCCGACTCTGTAGAGCGCAACCAAGAGTGGGATTCGACGATGTTCAAGTATAAGCCCGATGTCATTGCACGTGCCGAGAACAACGGTATCTTCATCGCGCAAAACCTCAAGCCTGTACCCTATCGTATCTATGCGTTCGAGGATACGAACAACAATATGGAGTATGAGCCATCCGTAGACCAGATCGGCTTCCTCGACACGACATACAACCCTGCTGAGATGCCAGGCTTTACCATATGGTACGACTCGTTGCGTCACTACCCATCGGCCGAGCCACAGCTCTACTTCCGTATGTTTATGGACCGCCGCTTCACGCGCCAGACACTCAGCGGTCAGGAGCGCCTCAACCGTCATAAGGCAATGCTCTACTTCGGTGCTCAGAATCCCGAGGTGGTGAAGATTGAACTCGACTCGATACCCGAGGATAAGGTTATCTACGACCCACAGACCATAGGCAAGGATACCGTAGCCTTGTGGTTCAACCTCCCTGCCGAGGAGCTTCCCGACACCATCAAGGGACAGATCACCTACTTCAAGCACGACTCTATCAACAACCTTGTGGAGTCGAGCGACAAGCTACGCCTTGCGTGGGTGAAGACCGAGACGAAGGAGGAGAAGCAGGAGCGCGAAAAGCAGGAGAAGGAGCGCGAAAAGGCCGAGAAGGCTGGCGAGGAGTATGTTCCACCTACGCCACCCAACCCCTTCAAGGTGACGATGAGCACATCTGGCGAACTGAACAAGGATAAGAACCTCGATATGGAGTTCGACTATCCGCTGACACGCTTCGACTCTGCGGCCATCACACTGCGTATGGTACGCGATGGCGAGAGCGACACCACAAATGTCGATTTCCACTTCGTGCAGGACACCCTCAACCGCCGCAAGTATCAGTTGCGCGCCGAGTGGGTGAGCAAGGCCAAGTATACGCTGACGATGCCCGCAGGCGTATTTGCCAACATCGCGCAGGAGCAGAACGACTCGATGTCGTATAACTACACCGGTTCGGATCCCGAGCAGTACGCTATCGTGAGGGTCAACGTCAAGAGTTCGCACCCCAAAACGCGCTATATCCTACAGCTTACAAATGCCCAGGGACGCACGCAGAAGCAGATATTCGACGTCAAGAGCGGCGACTACATCTTCGAGTATGTATCGCCAGGCGATGTTATGCTCCGCGTTGTCGAGGACAAGAACGGCAACGGCAAGTGGGATACAGGCGATATGGTGGCTATGCGCCAGCCCGAACGCACCGAGATTTACAAGAATGAGGAGGGCGTGGAGCTTATCACCACCAAGGCAAACTGGGAGTTCGACATCGCAGTCAATATGGACCAGCTCTTCGCACCAGTTACGATGGAGAGCGTCATCAAGATGATTGACGACAGAGAGGATGCACGCCTCAAGAAGCTCACCGAGGAGAGAGCCAAGAAGCAGAAGCAGGGCAACAAGAACAACTCTAACGGTATGGGTGGCTTCGGAGGTTTCGGCGGTCTTGGCGGTATGACGGGCGGCTCGGGAATGGGCGGCTCGGGAATGGGCGGTGGCTCGGGTGCTGGAGGTATGCGTACTAACACAGGCTTTTAGAGATGAAACAGAGATATTCAATACTTTTTACGACATTGGCATTCGCGGTGCTGATGTTGGCAGCGACACCTGCCAGAGCGCAGCACACACTCACTCTGAATGCCGGCTCGGGTGTCTCTACAGCACGATTCTACCCTGCCGAGGAGACAAAGTGGATGTGGGGCTCGGAGTGTGTGGGCCTCTCGTGGCGCTACTATAGCGACAGACCTCGCTTTGTGGGCGCTGTGGGTATCGACTTGGAGTACCTCGAGAGAGGCTTCTGTATGGGATATACCTACACCTCGGAGTTCAAGGACGACAAGGAGATACGCCACTACAAGTACTACACGCGAAATGTCAACTCGATAATGCTGCCACTTGTATGGCAACCCCACTTCTACCTCGCCAAGAATCGTCTTCGACTATTCCTCGAGGCGGCAGTGGTCTTTGCCTTCAACCTCACTTCGAACTACAGCTACGAGGATGACCGCTACCCTGCAGGCGACTACGAGTGGAAAGTACCACGCGACAACCGCTTTGGTTATGGTCTCTCGGGAGGTGTCGGCTTCTCGGTGCTTCTCGGACAGGTCGAGATTGGTATCAAGGGTCGCTACACCTTCGGATACTCCGACATTCTGAAGAACCGCAACAAGTACTACTCCAACACGACCGACGGCCGCGAAAACCCATTCTACTACTCGCCACTGCGCTCACCACTCGACAACATCAACGTGATGTTCACAGTCGGCTGGCGCTTTAACAAGCGAGGCTTCGACGAGTGGTTTGTAGTCCGACAGAAGAAGTCGAAGAATAAGACAGGTTTCAACTTCTCGGAGCAGAGCGGCTCGAATCAGTCGGGAGGCAGCAGTTCACGTACGCGACGCTAAAGACACATTATCAGCAAATTAACGTAACAGAAAAATACAATAGTATGGATTCAACAAGACAGCAGAAGATTGCACGACAGATTCAGCGCGACATCGCCGAGATTCTCCAGAAGGATATGGCCGACACTATTCGCGGTTCGTTGGTTACGGTAACTACCGTACGCGTTTCGCCCGACTTAGCATACGCGAAGATCTATGTCAGCATCTTCCCATTCGACCGCAGCGAGGCTTTGCTCGAGGCTATCAAGGAGCGTGGCTGGCAGATTCGCAAACTCCTCGGAGCACGTATCCGCAACCAGCTCAAGATTGTTCCCGAGCTGGAGTTCTTCGTGGATGACTCGTTGGAGTATATCGACAATATCGACAACCTCTTGAGCAAGTAATCGAGCCGCAGCTCGCCATTAAACGCCGTCGCCGATATGCTATGGTTTAAGTTTGCACGCAGGTATATGTTCTCGCCGAAGTCACACTCGGTGATCAACATCATCGCCTCGGTGAGTGTCATCGCCGTGGCCGTACCTACGGCTGCTATGACCATACTGCTGGCTATGTTCGGCGGTCTGGGCAACACCATAGCCGACATATACTCGGCCGTAGATGCCGATATGGAGCTTGTGGCAACGCGCGGACAGACATTCCGTTGCGAGGATATCGACACCGAGGCACTCGCCGCAGTTGAGGGTGTCGAGCATATCGCAACTTATATCGAGCAGGAGGTGATGGCCACAGCCAATGGCCGCCGCACGACATTTGTGCTACGTGGCATCGAGGAAGAGTACACACAGGTGCTGCCTATCGATAGTTACGTGGCGCGTGGCAACACGCAGTCGATAGCCCAGGGACGCATTGTACTGGGTTATGGCATAGCCTCCGAGCTTCAGGCTGTGGGGCTGGGCAGCGAGATAGAGCTCTATGCCCTCAACCGCCGCACACTCTCGACACTGCTGCCCTTGAGCGGCATATCGCGCGAGAAGGTGACGCTGGGCGCTCTGGTGCTTTCCAACTCCGATATCAACGCCTCGCTGGCACTTGCCGACATAGCCCTCGTGCAGCGACTTCTCAACCATCAGGGACGACTCTCGGGCGTGGCGATAAAGCTGCGCGACGGAGCCGACATCCTCGCCGCGGAGCGTAAAATAGAGAGCCTCGCAGGTGAGGGTTTCGAGGTGCGCACACGCGAGGAGAAGAACGCCTCGATGAATGCAATACTGCGTATGGAGAAGTCGGTAATTGCACTCATCGGCGTGCTCATAGCCCTTGTCGCCACCTTTGCCATCGTAGGCTCGGTGGTGATGCTCATCACCGATAAGCGCCGCGACATAGCAACACTTCGCGCTATGGGCGCATCTCACCGCCTTGTACACCACATCTTCGTGGGCGAGGGCGTGCTACTCACCGCCTCGGGATGCATCCTCGGACTCCTCTTCGGCCTGGGATTCTGCCTCGGCCAGCAGAGGTTCGGATGGATAGCGATGCCCGGAGCATCGATGCTCGACAGCTACCCTGTGGAGATATCGCTTGGCGACACGCTGCTCGTAGCCGCCATTATTGTAGCTTTGGGTGTGGCTATATCGCACCTCACGGTACGCAAAACACTCGACAAAAACCTTTAAGATAGTATGAAGATATTCAGAAATAGCCTCGCGGTATGTATCGCACTTGCAGCCGTTGTGCTGGGCGGTTGCAACAGACCCCAGACAATATCGGACAACGAGCTGATAGATATATTCCACGACGCCTACCTCGCAAATGCCTACCTCAACAGCACCTTTGAGGAGTACGACTCGGTGCTCGTCTACGAGCCTATACTCGAGCGATATGGCTATACGATAGAGGATTTGCAGCATAGCATACAGACATTCTCGGAGCGCAAGAGTGCACTGCTCAGCGACCTTGTGGCGAAGACCTACCGCCGTCTCGATGAGGAGTCAAAAGCAGAGGCGCGCAAGGTGGTAATCCTCGACACGCTCGACCGCGTGGCACAGCGCACATATACGCGTATGATATATGCCGACTCGCTCATCGTAGTCAAGGAGTTGCGCGACACCTCGAAGCTGCGCATCACCATAGATAGCCTCGTGCCTGGCGAGTACAACGTATCGTTTAGCTATCTTATCGACTCGCTCGATGAGAACCGCAACTCGCGCGTCGAGGCATATGTGCTTTGCAGCGACTCGGCACGCACTATGCGCCATACGACGATGCTCAGCCGTTACCGCGAGAGCAACTACTCACGTAAGTTCACGGTAGATACGCAGCATCGTCAGCTATATATAAATATGTACTACCACCCAAGCAACGAGATATCGAAGCAGCCCGACATTACCATCCGCGACCTGGAGGTGGAGCGTGTGCTTCCTGCCGAGGTGTCGGTAGACAGCTTGTACCACCAGCAGCTCAACGTGCGAATCTTCAACCACGCACTTATGAGCCGCTTCACAGCCGATACGATATATATCCCCGAGCCTATTATCGAACCAGACAGCATAGCAAGCTATGAAGAGGCGGATAGCAGCGCACTACGCACTTATTAACGGACGACTTGAACGCAACATCGTAATCACAACCGATGCTGAAGGCACGATAGTCGCTATCGAGCAGCCCGAGGCGCTGGATAGTTGCGCGAGTGTCGAGTTCTACCCGGGTATCATCATACCGGGTATGGTCAACGCACACTGCCACCTCGAGCTATCATACCTCGGTGGCGCAATTGCCGAGGGGCAGGGCTTCGCGGGCTTTGCTCGCGAGATAGGCCGCGTGCGCGGAGGATTCAGCGATGCGGAGCGCCGACACGCTGCCGATATGGCAGATGCGCTAATGTGGGCAGAGGGAGTACAGGCCGTAGCCGACATCGCGAACGATGCGCTGCTAATGGATATCAAGAAAGGGTCAAACATCGAGTACACAACCCTCTTCGAGCACTTCGGACTCAACAACCTCTCGACCGAGTCAATATGCGCTATGGCCGAGCAACACGACGCTGCAGCCACCCCACACTCGACATACTCGGTGCAGGATGCGCCATTCAGGGAGCTATGCCACTACGGCAAGGCTCCGCTATCGGTGCACTTCCTCGAATCGCCCTCCGAGGCGGAGCTGTATCGCGGTTGCGGAGGACTCAAGGAGTGGTACGACCGTATGGGCTGGGAGTGCGACTTTCTGCACTACACAACACCTGCGCGACGCATTACGGAGAGTGTGCCCAACGGCCGAAACTTGCTTCTTGTACACTGCTGCGAGGCTACGCCAAGCGACGTGGAGCTGATAAACAGAGAGCTCGGCGACAGGGTGACGTGGGTGCTTTGTCCCGAATCCAACCGCTATATATCCTCAGTTAAGCCACCCGTAGAGATGCTTCGCGAGATGGGCTGCTCGATAGCTATCGGCACCGACTCGAAGGCTTCGGCACGCCATCTGTCGATGGTCGAGAATATGCGATTGTTGGGCAATGTAGGACTCGAAGAGTTGCTATGCTGGGCAACGATAAATGGAGCAAAAGCGCTTGGCGTAGAGAACAGATTAGGCAGTATCGAGGTGGGCAAACGCCCAGGATTGGTGCTTATCGAGGGTGCCGACCTGCACGAAATGCGACTTACAGAAGAGTGCAGATCACGCCGTCTGATATAGTTTTAAGCAGTATACTTTTAGTCCACTTTTTGACGATTAGAGAAATCGCAGAGAGTGGACTTTTTATTTTGTATCCGCTACATTTCGGGGGTTTAATACATAGCCATATTACTCGCTAATAAAGCGATATATCAACGACTAGCAAAACTGAATCAGCACCCCAAAATAGATCTAAAAGGGGTGAAATATCCGAAAAACATAGGCAAATTTTGGACGAATTAGAGTTTTGCTATTAGCTATAGCTAAAAAATCAAAGTTCTACGCTTTGCCACTCCCATAATTTTTTATACATTTGCGAAGTTATTGGTTTGGGCAGCATAGCCTGCCACAGACCGAGGATTCGCGGCGCGATGTGCGGAGTCGTAATGATCGGCCGTATAAGTGGTTTGGCAGCGAACTATGTTTTTTGCAAAGATGCAAATTTTTGTTCGCCACAATTTAGTCTCCTTTCGAGCAACAATCGGCGTAGCAACGCACAGCCTCAAGCGAGCACGAAAGCCAAACCTCGAGAATCTGATCTACTGCGTGGGAGAGCAATGCGCTCAACCTACGGGTGAGGAGAGAGTATGCCCCTATGTGAAGTGATGCGTAGTGAAGGTGTGGCGCGAGAGTTGGGGCAACAAGATCGGTGAGAGGTCAGAGCACGGAGACGCAACCGAAGAGCAAAAAAACAGAAGTATAAAGTCGAGGTAAGCAATGAGCGAGATAGAGGAGTTGAACTGGTATGCACTGCGCATCTTCCGCAACAAGACATCGCTGGTGTGGTCGCTCGCCGAGAAGGATGGCATAGAGTGCTACACACCGATACGCGAGGTCGAGGAGCTGCACAACGGCATCGTCCACATCCGCGAGACGAGAATAATGCCCTCGCTGATATTTATGCGAACGACACCCGACTATATCCTCCGCCTGCGCAGTCTGACCGAGGACAACATCTACCCCTACTGCGAGCCACGCAGCAACAAGCCCAAGAGCATTCCCAACGAAGAGATGGAACTCTTCCGCTTCATAGCTCGCACTGCGTCACGCGAAGTGGAGCTCATAGACTACGAGCCACAGATGGGCGACAAAGTGCGTATCACAGGTGGCGTGTTCGAGGGCGCCGAGGGTTACATACGACGAGTACACGGAACAAAGCGTTTTGTGGTCTGTATCGAAGGAGTTGCAGCAATAGCAACGACATACATCCCACGACAATATATCGAAAAACTTGGATAGAAACATAAAAACAGAATAGATAGATGAATACAAGTGTTATTTTGGCTTTTGCCGCTTCATTGATAGCAACATTTGCAGTGCATCCTTATTTGGTAAGAATCGCCCTTGCCAAAAATATCGTAGACAATCCCGATGCACGCAAGTTGCAGAAGAGACCAATCCCCGTACTTGGAGGAGCTGCGATTTTCCTTGGAATCATCATTGGCACTGGTGTTAGCGGTCTGCACATAGATTGCTCGTCATTGATGATCATCATATCGGCAATGGTCGTGATGCTCTACATTGGTATGATTGACGATATATTGGGACTCTCGCCTATGTTGAGATTTGTGCTTGAGATTTTGCTGGTATGCCTACTCATCGGCTACAGCGGACTATCAATCGACAATTTCCACGGACTGTTGCATATCAACAGTATACCTATGTGGGTGGCATTTCCGCTGACTGTCATCGCCACTGTCGGCATTATAAACTCAATAAACCTCATCGATGGTGTTGATGGTCTATCGTCGGGCTATTGTATGTTGGCTTGCTCGGTATTTGGCTACTATTTTGGTCTGTCGGGACAGCACGATATGCTGATTTTAGCATCAGCATCGGTAGGCTCGATGCTGCCATTCTTCCTGCATAACGTATTCGGCCAAAGCTCGAAGATGTTTATTGGCGACGGCGGTACACTGACTATGGGTATCGTGCTTTCGACATTTGTGGTACATACTCTCTCCGACGCATCCAACGCCCCCACAAGTTTGGATCCATCATTCGGCCTCATACCATTTTCGTTGGCAGTGATGTCGATACCCGTCTTCGACACTCTGCGAGTTATGCTTGCACGCATTATGCGCGGCACATCGCCCTTCCACCCCGACAAGACGCACCTCCACCACCTATTCATCGAGATGCGCTTCTCGCACGCTGGTGCCGCAGTATCAATCATATTCCTCAATGCAATGGTTATTGCAGCACAGCTACTCACCTGGAAGCTCGGAGGCTCAATAAATATGCAGATGCTTGTTGTTGTTGTCGTCTCACTTTTGTGCACAATCGGACTATACTACACGATGCACCACATCTCCGAGAAAAACATCCTAAAGAGAGCAATGTACCGCATCGGCCTTGCGACGCGATTCGAGCGCAAAGGAGTATTCTCCTTGCTACAGCACCTGGTAGACAAGCTATAATCAACCGATAGTTTTACAATCTATGAAAATCGCAGTTGCAGGAACAGGCTACGTGGGTTTGAGCATCGCCACGCTCCTCGCACAACACAACGATGTTGTAGCGGTGGATGTCGTTGCCGAGCGCGTCGACAAGATTAACCGTGGCGAGTCGCCGCTTATGGGCGAGGATATCTCGGCATTCTGGAGCAGGCACAACCTACGTCTTCGAGCTACGACTGTTAGCCGCGAAGCGTATAGCGGAGCTCGCTTCGTGGCAATTGCCGTTCCTACGAACTACGACCCTATACTCAACTTCTTCGACACCCACATTATCGAGGAGGTCATCGACGAGGTTGTCGAGGTCAACCCCTCGGCCGCAATCGTCATCAAGTCGACGGTGCCTGTTGGTTACTGCGACACACTCGTGGCACGCTACCGCGAGAGGGGCGTTGAGCTGAATCTGATCTTCATCCCGGAGTTTCTGCGCGAGAGCGTAGCGCTGGAGGATTGCCTCAACCCCTCGCGCATAGTCATCGGCGTGGAGCAGAACAACGAGAGGTTGCTTGAGGCGGCACGTAGCTTCGCCTCGCTACTCGAGCAAGGTGCTACAAAGCGCGATATCGCCGTGCTCTATATGGGTATGAAGGAGGCGGAGGCTGTTAAGCTCTTCGCCAACACCTACCTGGCACTGCGAGTAAGCTACTTCAACGAGCTGGATACCTATGCCGAGATGAAGGGTCTCGACTCACGCGCAATCATCGAGGGCGTGGGACTCGATCCACGCATCGGCACACACTACAACAACCCATCGTTCGGCTACGGTGGCTATTGCCTGCCAAAGGACACCAAGCAGCTTTTAGCAAACTATGCCGACGTGCCGCAGAATATGATGACGGCCATCGTCGAGAGCAACCGTACACGCAAGGACTATATCGCCGATCAGGTATTGCAGAAGGCTGGCTACTACGTAGGTTCGAGCTCGTGGGATGCGAGCAAGGAGCGCGAGGTGATTGTGGGCGTATACCGCCTGACGATGAAGACCAATTCGGATAACTTCCGCCACAGTTCCATCCAGGGCGTTATGAAGCGCATCAAGGCCAAGGGCGCGAAGATTATCATCTACGAACCCACGCTCGACAACGGCACAATGTTCTTTGGCTCGGAGGTTGTCAACGACATAGAGCGTTTCAAGCGCGAGAGCCAGTCGATAATTGCCAACCGCTACGATGCGATCCTCGACGATGTTCAGGAGAAGGTCTACACACGAGATATCTTTAGAAGGGATTAAATGAGTTCGCTTCGCACCATATACAAACGACTTCGCTCGATTGCTGCACGATGGTATCATTGTGCCGAATTTTGCCTGATACGCATCAAGCAACAACGAAGAGTTCGACGTATTGAGTACAGCAACGATAGAGTGCGTGTAGTATTCTTTGCGATGAATGTTTCGATGTGGAGATATCAGGCGTTGTGCGAGGCATTAGCTCGCAACAACCATTTCGACGTAAATGTGGTACTCTCTCCCTGTGCAACATACTCCATTGAGCAACAACGCAAGGATATTGCAGCACTTAAGGAGTACTTTGCAAAGCATCAAACACCCTACATCGACCACAACTTCGAAGCAGCCGAATCCTATGACGTGCGTCAAGAGATAGACCCCGATATACTCTTCTATCCACAACCATACCCCAATATTCTCTGTGCAAAGCACGACATCTCCAATTTCGAGGATAGACTTCTCTGCTACTACCCATACGCCTTTTGGACTGCCTACGGCTCTTGGTCATACGACACACGTTTTCACAATATAGCGTGGAAGCTATACTACTCTACGAAGCTCCACCTGAAGGATGCACAACGCCTCGCTCTCAACCGAGGTCGCAATGTTGTTGTAGTAGGATATCCCAATGCCGACAATTTTCTCCATACACCAACTGTCGATGTATGGAAGTCGCAACCAAAGGCCAAGAAGCGCATCATCTGGGCTCCACATTTTACCATATCCAAGGAGCGCAGCCTTGTTGCTCACTCGAGTTTTTTGTGGATGGCAGACCTTATGCTTGAGATTGCCGAGCAATATCGCGATTCGATACAAATAGCATTCAAACCCCATCCACGTCTGCTCACTGAACTATGTCTACATCCAGAGTGGGGCGAGGAGAGGGCCATCAACTACTATCAGAAATGGCGCGATATGGCTAATGGTCAGCTTGAAGATGGTGAGTTCAAGGATTTGTTTATGACCTCAGATGCGATGATTCACGATAGTAGCTCCTTTACCGTTGAGTATCACTATAGTCTCAAGCCAGTGATATATGTTCAGGAGGATGTCGAGGCGTATGCCTCAACACTCTCGGAGTTCGGGCGACTTGCGCTCGATGCTCACTACAAGGGCAAAAATCGCGAAGATATCATCGACTTTGTGGAGCGCATAGTTTTAGGCAACGAGGACGAAATGCTCGCCCAACGACAAGCATTTTATGAAGATTACCTATTACCACCATATGGGCATACGGTATGCGAAAATACGGTTATCGACCTATTAAAATCGCTAAAACGATATGAGTAGCAATATCAAAACACAAACCATTAGAGGTGTTATTTGGAGTTCCATTGAACGCTTCTCGATGCAAGGCGTGCAGTTTGTCTTGAGCATAATTATGGCACGCCTGCTCACACCAGATGACTATGGACTCATCGGTATGATTCTCGTGTTTATGTCGATATCACAGGTGTTTATCGATGGCGGATTTGCCAATGCCCTGATACAAAAGCAGGACCGAAGCGATGCAGACTACTCGACAGTTTTCTACATCAACTTAGGTATAAGCGTATTATTCTACTTGATGCTATATGCTACTGCACCGCTTATCGCATCATTCTACAATCAGCCGCTGCTTACCGACATCACGCGAGTCTACTCCATAACACTGATTCTCAATGCACTGACAGCTATAAACAAGACAAAGTTGGTCATTGCCGTAGATTTCAAGACACAAACCAAGATATCGTTTATCGCAGCTTTGCTCTCGGGAGCTATAGGCGTTTACTGCGCATTTACAGGATACGGTGTTTGGTCGCTGGTCATACAGTCTATATCATCGTCCATATTCAACATCTTGCTTAGCTACTACTATGTAAGGTGGTTTCCGTCGTGGGTCTTCTCTACCGACTCCTTTAAACGACTCTTTGCGTTTGGCTCTAAACTATTGGTCGCCAACTTAATTAGTAGTGTATACACCAATCTATACACCTTTGTTATCGGCAAGAAATTCTCGACAACAAGTTTAGGCCTTTACACACGTGCCGACCACTTTGCTCAATTTGCAAGTTCCAATCTCGGAAGCATACTGCTGCGCGTAGCATTCCCGATATTTAGTCAGATTCAAGATGACGACGAGCGACTTATACGTGCCTACCGCAAATACATAACAATGTCGGCACTCATCGTATTTCCTCTAATCCTTGGATTGTGCGGTGTCGCCAAACCATTGGTGCTACTTCTTCTCTCTGACAAATGGCTCGACTGCGTGATACTTCTGCAGATATTATGCTTCTCGTACTTGTGGAACTGCATCGTCACCATTAACATAAATCTTCTAAATGTCAAAGGCCGTAGCGACCTGGTGCTAAAACTTGAGATTGCCAAGAAGAGCGTAGCCTTCACCATACTCTTTATTTCATTGTATTTCGACCTTATAGGAGTATGTATGGGTTTGGCTATTTACTCGCTCATTGCTTTTTATATGAACACATACTACACGAAGAGACTCCTGAACTACGGCTTTAGGCAGCAATTCTCGGAGATTCTTCCATACTTGGCATCGGCATTATTTATTATGGGAGAGGCTTTACTTATCAGTACGTATATCGAGACTCCACTGCTTTCGCTATGCACGTCACTGATAGTCTGCTCAATGAGCTATGCAGCCATATGCTACCTATTTAAGCTCGAGGCTGCTATGGAGTTTCTCAAGATCCTAAAACTGAAGAAATAGTATGAACTCTCAGACACACAAGCCTCTGCGCGACTCAAATATGGAGCTACTGCGAATCATCGCTATGCTGTTGGTTATGGTCGTACACGCCAATTTTAGAGCTCTACCCGTACCCTCGGTCGATGAGTGTCATACGGATGTGTCCTCGAGCATACTTCGCTTTGCCACCGAGAGCATTTCGATAATCTGCGTAAACCTATTCGTGATACTATCGGGTTGGTATGGGATAAAATTCAAGGTAAGTCGCCTTACCGAATTTCTATTCCAAGTACTCTTCTTCTCGGTAGTATGTTGCGCTCTCTACTATGCATTAAACCCTTCAGGAGGTAGCATAGTATCGGACGTGGCTAACATACTGCTACTCAAGCAAAGCAACTATTGGTTTGTTAAGGCATATTTGGGACTCTATATCTTCGCTCCAGTGCTCAATGCTTTTGTTGATAGAGCTGCAAAAAGAGAGTTTAGACTCTTTCTTGTATCGTTCTTTGTGCTACAGAGCCTCTACGGATGGATCTCACCTAATGCAGCACCATACTTCGAGAGTGGTTACTCGGCGATATCCTTTATCGGACTATATATGCTTGGTCGCTACGCCAAGCTCTACCCCGAGCGCGTATGGAGTCTTAACAAAAGCCTCGATATGTGCATATACGCAGGTATTGCACTCTTTACAACAATTGCCGTCTTTGTTGCTCAACGTCTCGGCATTGATGTAGTGTGGCGATTCTACATCTACACCTCGCCATTGGTTATCATTGCAGCGCTCCACTTCTTGCTATTTTTCAGCAAGATACACTTCGCAAGTCGTCTGATCAATTGGGTTGCGGCATCCTGCTTTGGCGTATATCTTTTGCACTCGAATAGCTACCTTGCCAAACCCTACTACGATAACATTATCCTGGCTTGGTTCGAAGAGGCAGAACGCGGAGCATTCGTCGCACGTAGCGCAGTGTTTGTAGCTACGGTGTTTGTAGCTGCCATTCTCATAGATAAGCTTCGAGCATATCTCTGGGAACGCATTACAACATTATTTCCAAAATCTAACTAACATAGTGAGTTATGGAGCTACAGAGTACACACAATAATACAAGAGCCAAGGTCAGCGTTATCGTTCCAATATATGGTGTTGAGCGATACATCGAGCAGTGCGCTATAAGCCTTTTCGAGCAGATACTCGACGACGTAGAGTATATATTCGTTAACGACTGTACGAAGGATCGCTCGATAGAGATTCTTCGCGCTGTTGCAGAGCGTTATCCTAACCGTAAATCGCGCATAAGAGTCATCGATATGGAGCAGAACAGTGGTCAAGCCGCCGTTCGCAAGCGAGGTATCGAAGCAGCAACAGGTGAGTTCATAATTCACTGCGACAGTGACGATACAATCGAGCGCGATATGCTCTACAAACTATACACCACTGCAACGAATGAGGAGTGCGATGTGGTAATTTGCGACTTTAACATTGTCAAGGGTGAAAGTTGCTGTCATAGAGAACAATCTATACCACGTGAGCAAATGGAGCTCCTTCGAGATATACTACGCGAACGTGTTCACGGTTCGCTATGCAATAAGTTGGTCAGTAAGAATCTATACGACAAGATATTATACTTTCCGGAAGATAATCTTTTGGAGGACTTTACCATCGTCGTTCAGCTTATAGCCAATAGCCGTAAGCACGCACATATCAACGAGGCATTATATAACTATTATCAGCATCCCGAATCGATCACCAATAGCCAAGATAGTAGCACGATGGTTAATCGAGCGCTACAGTCACTAAACAACACAAAACTCATACTCAAATACCTTGACAAGATGGCTCTTACGCAACGCTTTCACACCGAGATAGTGCGTCTGAAGTATACAATGAAGACTCGTATGCGCCACATATGCCTTTGTTCGGGTGGTTTTGGCGAATGGCGACGTATTTTTCCCGAGCTTAAACCTCTTAAAGTGCTGTCTACCGAGCTTTCGCGTTCAAATAAGATTGTCTATCTGATTACGTGTATAGGGCTCTATCCTCTATTTATCAAGATTAAGAGAACTATGCAGCAAAGGTAGTACTCGCTATAAATAGTCAATAGAAAAGTATGAAACTATCCATCATAATTCCAGTATTCAAGGTAGAACCGTTCATCGAGAAGTGCCTCTTATCGTGCCTCGAGCAGGATATAGCGCACTCCGACTACGAGATTATCGTGGTCAATGATGGCACGCCCGACAACAGTATGACAATTGTCGAGCGCATAGCCGCACAATACGACAATATACATATCCTCAACCAGGAGAATCAGGGACTTAGCGCAGCACGTAACAATGGTCTGGCTATCGCACAGGGCGACTACATTTGGTTTGTCGACTCGGATGACTGGATCGAGCCACGCTGTCTGGCACGTATATGCACACAGCTATGCGATAACCTCGATATTCTGCAACTCCAGTTCCGATACACGTACGACGATACGACACTCAACCGCGATGCTACGCCAACAATCATCGAGGGAAGAGCAAGTGGCGTAGAGCAAACCATACGCGGTGGCGTACCAGCCCCAGCGCAGTTCTCGATATATCGTCGTGAGTTCCTCGCAGCAAAGGGTCTGTCATTCGTGCGAGGCATCTACCACGAAGATTCGGAGTTCAAGCCTCGCGCTATATACCTCGCCGAGAGTATCGCGTCGGATAGTGGCGTAGCCTACAACTACTACCAGCGTACGTCGGGAAGTATAACCTCGTCGTTCAATATCAAACGCGCCAAGGATCTGATATTCATCTGCAAGAGTCTCGACGACTTCTGCCACAACGTAGTCCCCGAAGCGCGCGCAAGCATAAACAGCAAGATAGCTCTCAACTTCAACACTCTACTCAACGGCTTCGACAAGCTAAATCATAAGGAGCAGCGCGAGGTGAGAGCTATGGTCAAGGGGGAGCGACAAATATTCAGAGCTATGCTCAACGCCGACCATACGAAGTACCGCATCGAGGGTATGTGCTTCCTGCTTGGCTTCTCTCTTGGACTTGCTCTGTATGGTCTGATACGCAGATAAACACTAACATTGCCCAACACACAAAACGAAGAATATCAATTAGATAATATGTTACAAACATTTGTCCCCTACATTCTCATATACCTGCTGACGATATTTTTTGCATATCGCGCACAGGCAGTCACCACCAAGAGAAATAAGTCGCTGGACTCCTCGCTGCACTTCTACATTGCAGCTATATCGTTTGCTCTGATTGTAGGTCTGCGATGGAACGTCGGTGTCGACTACCCCGCCTACTACGACCTGATTATGGGTAACCACACCTACGACTCGGAGCTTGGCCGACTGGAGCTTATTCCGCGACTCTCGATTGCCATCATCAGCGAGAATGGCTACCAGTTCTATCTGTGGTTCATATTTATGGCCTTCATACAGATATTCTTCCTTCTCAAGGCCTTTAAAGGAGATCTGAAGGTGTTTGTCATATGGGGCGTATTCTTCTACCTTACCAACCATCTGGAGCACTCGATGAATATCATCCGTCAGGAGGCCGCGATGTCCATCATCCTCTATGCCTACACTCTTCTGATCAAGGGTAAAATTAAACAGTATGTTGGTTGGATATTATTTGCATCGCTCTTCCACTTCTCATCGATAATATGTTTGCCGTTCATATTACTTAGCAAGATACAACTTAAGCTCCCGGTATATGCCCAGCTGATGATATATGCGCTGATATTCATCTATGGTAACGACATTATATCGTTCATTCTCGACACGCTGCTTGGTGGATTCGGTAATTTCAGCTATATCTCAAAACTTGAGGCAATCGAGAACGATGAATTTGACATTCAGTCGGGTTCGGGTTTGGGCGTGTTGTTTATCAACTTCAAGTATATCCTGCTCATACTCTTCTCGCGAGTGCTGTCAAAAGAGTATCGACAGCACGGTTTCGACATCATATATACCATCACGTTTATCGGTATGTGCTTCTATCGAGTATCGATGAACAACCAGATTTTGTCGCGTATTATGATGTTCTTCACCATCGGTTTTGTCATCTGCTACGCTATGATGCTGATGTACATCGCTACGAAGACCAACAAGACGATTGGTATTCCGTTTGCCATAGGTTTGGTTATGGCCGAGATTATCATCGTGCTCTACAAGATATACACAGGCGAGCCATACCAGTTTATATGGGATGTTCCCAACTTGAATCTATAGCGAGATATGAAGATATCGATAGTCATACCTACATACAAGCCACAGAGCTACATCTGGGAGTGTCTGCACTCGATTGTTGCGCAGAGCTTTCCGCGCGAAGAGTTCGAGGTTATCATCGTGCTTAATGGGTGCTGCTCTCCCTGGCGCGAGGAGATAGAGGGTTTCATCGCCACACATATGCAGGGCCTCAACGTGCGCTTCATTCAGACCGACGAGGGCGGCGTGTCGAATGCCCGAAATATCGCTCTGGACAATGCCTCGGGCGAATATGTCACCTTCCTGGATGACGACGACTACATCTCGCCCCGATATCTTGAGGAGTTGTATACAAAAGCCTCACCCGATACGGTATCCGTATGCTACCCCTACGCCTTCAACGATGGTCACGCCGAGATTCAGCTACAAAACTACGGTCTGAATCACGTCTACGAGCATTTTCACCATCAGACGCAGAACAGCATCTCTTCTGCGGCAAGAAGATACTTTTCGGGCCCTTGTATGAAGTTGATATCTAGAGATATCATCCTCGACAGACGATTCGACAAGCGCTTCAAGAATGGCGAGGATAGCATATATATGTTTTTGATAAGCGACAAGATAGAAAATATCGTATTCACATCGAAGGAGGCGGTATATTACAGAAGATATAGAGAGAACAGTGCTGTGATGCAAACGCGAAAAAGAGGCGATCGCATCCGAAATAATATCAACTGCATAATCGAATATACGAAGATATATTTTAGCGGTCGTTACAATACGCTTTTCTACTTCTCGCGAATTGCCGCAGAGTTAAGATGTATATGTTATGCCATACTTAAGCGATAGATCCTATGGTCACGATGATAAAGCATAAAGTAATCATTTGGGGAGGAGACGATTTCAATACGTTGGGTCTGCTCCGAGAGTTGAGCAAACCAGAGATCGATTTATTCTTTCTGATTCGAGGTAAGCGCTCGTATGCATCAAAAAGCAAATACTGCATCAAGAGCCACACAGCACTAAATTTGGATGAGGGGTTAAAGTTTCTGCTCGACACATTCTCGAATGAGCCTTACAAGCCTATCATCATAACCTCGGGAGATGGTGTCATTACATACATAGACCAGCACAGAGAGCTTCTCGAGCCCTACTTCATACTGCCAGGCACCTCCGAAGCTGGATTGATAACGAGATATATTGATAAGGTCACGATGACAGAACTTGCCAAAAAGCACGGTTTTCTGACACCTGTGTCCTGCTCTGCAAAGTGGGATGCCGATATATCAATGGTCAAATATCCCTGTATCATCAAACCAAGTCACGAACAAGCAGGATACTATAATGAGTTTAAGTTTAAGATCTGCAAGAAGCCAAAGAAACTTAAGCGCATACTTGGTAACGTACGAAAGAATTCGGAGTTTATCATTCAGCAATATGTCGAGAAGGAGTTGGATCTCTTGGTCTATGGTGCGCGCCTGAAGAGCGGTGAAACCATCTTTGCAGGAGCTTTCATACGCGATCGTTGGGCAGATAGCGGTTCATCCTCGCACGGATATTTGACCGACAATATCCCAGCTGGCGCAAATATCGAGGGTATACGGAGTATGCTGACCGAAATCGACTACTATGGTCCTTTTAGCTTTGAGTATGGACTCGTAGGCGACGAGACCTACTTCTTCGAGGTTAACTTCCGCAACGACGGAACATCGCACTACTTCTATCAGGCAGGGGCCAACATTCCGTTGGCCTATGTCTACAGTTGCGCAAATGAGGATTATGCGACAATAGCTACAACGGTAAGAGCCGGCAAGCAATATTTTATAGATGAGCTATTCGACGTAGAGAATATACTGCATAGAAAGCTATCAATGGGCAGATACAGACAAGAGAAAAAGGAGGCTACCATATATAAATATTACGATGCAGAGGATGTAGCCCCCTGGGAGCAGGTGCGCAAACATCGTATTAAGCAGATTATTCAGGACATAATTCTGAAAAAGTATCGTTTGTACATAGTTCGTGTACTTGAGAAATTTGGACTAAAGAAATGAGCAAGATAGTACTAATGTACCACGATGTATATCGCGACAGCGAGACCGAGAGCGGTTTCCAGTTCCCTACATCGTATCCATACAAGGTGAGTGCTGCCGAGTTCGAGAAGCACGTACGCCTCGCCTACGACTACTGCCACGAGCACGGTATCGCACAGAGCAGCGTGGAGTTCTCGTTCGACGATGGCGGCGAGTCGTTCTATAGCGTTGCTGCACCCATACTCGAGAAGTATGGCTTCAGAGGCATCTTCTTTATCAGCACCTCGTATCTCGCAAGCGATAAGTTTATGACCGCCGAGCAGGTACGCGAGTTGCACGAGCGTGGCCACATCATAGCCTCACACTCGCACTCACATCCGCGCAATATGACCCGACTCGGTGTCGAGGAGCTGCGCAATGAGTGGTGCACATCGCTACGCATACTCAGCGAGATTGTGGGCGAGCCTGTCCGCACAGCATCGATACCCTCAGGCTTCAACTCCAAAGAGGTTATCGCCACAGCGAAAGAGGCCGGTATCACAACGCTATACACCTCGGCGCCATCAGACCGCGTGCGCAACTACGAGGGTATGACCATCATCGGTCGATATGTAGTGTTGTGCAACACCTCCACCTCGGCGGTGCACAGCATCATCTCAAGCCGCTGTCGACGCCTCCGTCTGAGCCTGAGAGCCCAGCTTCTGGCACTGGCCAAGAAGGTGCTCGGCGCGAACTATAACAGGATTAAAACAAAGATTGTACGATGAAAAAGGTTATTACGTACGGCACATATGACCTTCTGCACGAAGGACACATAAATCTGCTCCGACGCGCCAAGGAACTTGGCGATTATCTGATTGTCGGTGTTACGAGCGACAGCTTCGACCGAGGTCGCGGCAAGCTCAACGTCTGCAACAATGTTCTGGAGCGTATCGAGGCGGTACGCCGAACGGGCTATGCCGACGAGATTGTCATCGAGGACTATGTAGGCCAGAAGATCGACGACATACAGCGCTACGATGTCGACACATTTGCCATCGGCTCGGACTGGGAGGGTAAGTTCGACTACCTTAAGGAGTACTGCGAGGTTGTCTACCTACCACGCACCGAGGGTATATCCTCGACTATGCTCCGCGATGAGAAGCAGCGTATCATACGCGTGGGTATCGCAGGTTGCGGAAGCATCGCACGACGCTTCGTCCCCGAGAGCAGCTTCGTGAGCGGTGTTACCATTACCGGCATATACGATACAGAGCCATCGGCTGCCGAGAGCTTTGTCCAAAACCTCAACACGGGCCACATCTTCGACTCGTACGAGGCGTTGCTCGAGGGTGTCGATGCTGTATATATTGCAACGCCACACCTCAGCCACTACAGACTCGCCAAGCAGGCTATCGTAGCACGCAAGCACGTACTCTGCGAGATACCCCTCACTCTCAACCGCGAGGAGGCTGCGGAGCTCTACGCTCTTGCCGAGCAGAATGGTGTAGTGCTTATGGAGGCACACAAGACGGCACACTGCCCAGCCTTCAACCACCTTATGGTGATGATCAAGAGTGGCGTTATCGGCGAGGTTGTCGACGTCGAGGCTTCGCTATCGCGTCTCCTTCCGGACAAAACACGCCGCGAGTTCGATGCCACACAGGCCGGAGGCTCGCTCTACGAGTCGGGCTCCTATCCGCTGCTGCCCATCTTCCGACTCTTAGGCACCAAGTACGAAAACCTGAACCTCTATTCGCGTATGGAGAATGGCGTGGATATCTTCACCAAGGGTGTCATCCGCTATCCGCGTGCCGTATGTTCGTTCAAGCTGGGTCTGGGTGTTAAGACCGAGGGTAACCTTATCATCTCTGGCACGAAGGGATATGCCTATGTCGAGGCTCCCTGGTGGAAGACCGACTACTTCGAGCTACGCTACGAAGACCAAAACCAGAACAAGAAGTTCTTCTACAAGTGGGACGGCGATGGTCTGCGCTACGAGATCCAGGAGTGGATATCGTGCATACTAAACAGTCGCCTCACAAGCTCACGTCTGCGCCGTCAGGAGAGCATCGCAATGGCCGGCGTTATGCAACAATTCACCGAACGTAAAAACTTCATCGAGATATGAGCCGAGCATTAGTTGTCGGAGGTGCCAACGGCATAGGCCTCTCAATTGCTACCGAGCTTGCCAAGCGCGACGACTACGACAAGGTATATATCGTCGACCGCTCGGCAATAGCTGCCGAACACCAACACCCGAAGTTCGAGCAGCGCGAGTTTGACCTGCTCAACGAGGACTACTCCATTTTTGATGGATATAGCGATGTAGACACGCTGATGATAACTGCTGGCTTTGGCCGTCTCGCCCTCTTCGAGAATCTCGACGAACAGCATATCATCAACCTTATGAATGTGAACACCACAGCTACGCTGCGCATCATACACCACTTCTACCCAAAGATTCGTGCGTGCGAGGATTTCTATTGTGGCGTGATGGTCAGCATCGCAGGATTCATCTCCTCGCCCTTCTTCTCGGTATACGGAGCAAGCAAGGCGGCACTCAAGATATTTATCGAGAGTGTAAACGTCGAGCTCGAGAAGGGTGGCACGACAAATCGCATTCTCAACGTCTCGCCAGGCTCTATCAAGGGTACGAGCTTCAACCAGGGAGCTACCGAGCTGGAAACAACAGCTCCGTTAGCCAACGAGATAATCGACCATCTGCTCCACAAGGACGACCTCTTTATACCGCAGTACGACGAGATCTTCAAGCACGTACTTGAGCGTTACAATCGCGACTTCCGTGAGGAGGGCAGACACAGCTACGAATATAAGTTAAACAGCGGCCGCATAAAATAAAGATAACGACTATGAACGCAACAAACAGACACTTACAGGAGGTGATACTCTCTATTGCGAAGGATGTCGACGCACTCTGCAAGGCTAACGATATAAAATACTACCTATTGGGAGGTTCGGCAATCGGTGCAATACGCCACAAGGGTTTCATTCCGTGGGATGACGACCTCGATATCATTATGGACAGCAAGAACTACGAGAAGTTTATCGAGGTGTGTCGCACAAAGCTCGATAGCGAGAAGTTCTACTTCCAGGAGGGTGTCAAGGATTGGCCACTACCCTTCAGCAAGCTAAAGCTCCGCGGCACACATCTCAAGGAGTACGAGGGTACGGACAGCGCCGAGACTGATGGTATCTATATCGATATTTTCAAGATGGACAACGTCTCGAACAACAAGTTTATGGCGCACTGGCAGTACTTCTGCGGCAAGCTCTACCTCGCCTACCAGCTATCTATTCGCACCTACAAGAGCGCATCACTCAAGAAGCGCCTCGTGATGCTCCTCGCCGCACCTCTCAAGTGGCGCGTACTCCGCGAGTGGATATACTCACAGACCACCAAGTACAACAATACCGAGACCGACTACTACGGTTTCTTCTTCGGTCGCACACGCTACCACAACGCCGTAGTGCGTAAGGATCTATTTGGCGAGCCTACGTACGTGCCATTCGAGGATACGATGCTACCTGTAGCCCAGGAGTATCATAAGTATCTTACCCATATGTTTGGCGACTATATGAAGCTTCCACCCGAGGAGCAGCGCAAGGGTTTACACCTCATAAGTGTAGATTTCGGAAAGTATTAGGATTGGCTCACACGAAACGAAAATACCGAACTATGAAGACTCCATTGGTATCGATTATCATCCCGACATACAACATCGAAAAGTATATCGACCAGACCATACAGTGCGTTCTCGACCAGACATTTACAGATTGGGAGCTGGTCATTACGGACGACTGCTCGCAGGACTCCACTGTAGAGATTCTTCGACGCTATGCTGCCCAGGATGAGCGCATCAGGATATATGTTTTGGAGCAGAACTCTGGAGCTGCTGCTGCGCGCAACAACTCTATCGAGAAGGCTTCGGGTCGCTACATCGCATTTCTCGACAGCGACGACTGGTGGTATCCCACGAAGCTCGAGAAGCAGATGGCATTCATCCACGAGACGGGTTGCGAGTTCTGCTTCACAGCCTTCGAGTATGCCGACAAGGATTTGCGCGTTACGGGCGTATCGCACAAGCCAGCGAAGATCAGCTACTCGAGTATGAAGCTCGGCTGCAACATTGGCACTCCTGGTGTGGTATACGACACACGCCGCATTGGCAAGATGTATATGCCCAATATGCGACGCAGCGAGGACTGGAGCTTGTGGATAATGATCTCGGAGCGCACTGGCGCAGCATACTCCATCAACGAGCCGCTGTGGAAATACCGCATTCTGCCTAACACCCTGTCGAGAAGCAAGCTAAAACTCGTACAATCCAACCTGAAGGTCTACGAGAATATACTCCACTACTCGAAGTTCCGCGCCTTGCTCACCTTCTGCTTCCTCTTCGCACCGAAGCACATCTGCAAGATGATATACAACAAGGTGGACAGCATACTCTACCTACGAAAACTTGCGAAAACCAATGCCCAGTAGCATATGACAATAGTCGAGATTTTACGTCGCGCAATTGCCACAGAGACCCCTTCCGAGAGCCTTGCGCCTATTGCGGTGGAGAACTGGGGCGAGATATACAAGGCAGCAGCCAAGCAGGGCGTCTTTGCCATAGTGTATGATTATGTGAAGTCGCTCCCCACAGCCGAGCAGCCACCCAAAGGGCTAAAGCTGCAGTGGGCACTCAACGCCGAGCGCATCGAGAAACGCTACCACAAGCAGAGCGCATTGGCAGGCGAGCTCGCCGAGATATATGCCTCGGAGAACATCACCACGCTTGTTCTCAAGGGTTTGGCAATCAGCAAGTACTACCCCATAGCCGAACACCGCGAGTGTGGCGACCTCGATTGCTTCCTCGCCAAAAGTGACAGCAATCAGCCATACGGCATAGCCTTGCGCGAGAATGGCATTCCACAGAGTTGCTACGCGGCTGGCAACACGATAGCCAAGCAAGCAGGCGCGAAGGTCGAGATCGGCTTTTACAAACACTCGCACATCAACTTTCGTGGCTTGGTTGTCGAGAATCACGCATTCTGCACCGCTGTGCGCGGCTCGCGCAACAACAAACGCTTCGAGCGACACTTGCAGCAGCTCCTCGCAACGCGCCCCACAACCCCTATCGGCCAGAGTAGGCTGTTGAGTCCCTGCGCCGACTTCAACGCGCTATTCCTGACGGCTCACAGCTTCCAGCACTTCATCACCGAGGGTATCAAGCTACGCCACGTTTTAGACTGGGCACTATTGCTACGTGTCGAGCAGCACAACATCGACTGGCAGAGCTTCTACGAGTGGTGCGACACGATGCACTTTACGAAGTTTGCCGACGCAATGACAGCCATTGCTGTCGATAAGCTCGGCATTGAGATTAGCAACCCTGATATCCGCACCTCAAGTAAGTTACGCGACAAGGTCCTTGACGACATACTCTACAGCGAGAAGAAGGTAAGCGGCACGAAGGGCTCGAAGTTCACAAAACGACTCAAGATCATCCGCAACCGACTGCTCGGCGGGTGGAAATACAAAGAGCTCTACGAGCGCTCTGCATTTGTAGATACTATGCAGATGGTTGTTGCGTTCTTTATAGAGCGCAACCCAAAGATTTAACAACCATACAAGACTAATACTACGAAGATTATGAAAGGCATAATTTTGGCTGGCGGCAGCGGATCGCGTCTCTACCCCATCACCAAGGGTATCAGTAAGCAGCTACTCCCCGTCTACGACAAGCCGATGATATACTACCCTATCTCGGTGCTTATGCTTGCAGGTATTCGAGATATTCTGATTATCTCGACACCCTACGACCTGCCCTCGTTCCGCCGTCTGCTGGGCGATGGCTCGGACTATGGTGTACACTTCGAGTATGCCGAGCAGCCCTCTCCCGATGGTCTTGCCCAGGCATTTATCATTGGCGAGAAGTTCATCGGCGACGACTCGGCGTGTCTTGTGCTTGGCGACAACATCTTCTACGGTCAGGGCTTTACAGGTATGCTCCAGAAGGCCGTCGAGACTGCCGAGAAGGATAAGAAGGCTACCGTATTCGGCTATCAGGTGCAGGATCCCGAGCGTTTCGGTGTTGCCGAGATTGACGCCGAGGGTAACGTCTTAAGCATCGAGGAGAAGCCCACAGCCCCAAAGTCTAACTATGCCGTTGTCGGCCTCTATTTCTACCCCAACAAGGTGGTCGAGGTTGCTAAGAGCATCAAGCCTTCGGCACGCGGCGAGCTCGAAATTACCACCGTTAATGATTGGTTTCGTCGCGACGGCGAGCTCAAGCTTCAGGTTCTCGGCCGCGGCTTCGCGTGGCTCGACACAGGTACTCAGGAGTCGCTGTTCGATGCCTCGCGCTTCGTCGAGGTCATCGAGACACGTCAGGGTGTGCAGGTGGCTTGCCTCGAGGAGATTGCGTGGCGCAAGGGCTGGATTACGGATGAGGATATGCTCCGCCTGGCTGAACCTATGAAGAAGAACAGCTACGGAGAGTATATGATTAACCTCGTAAAGCGTAAGTAGCCTATGGCAGTTATCAAGACCGCTATCGAGGGCGTTGTGATTATAGAGCCTACGATCTATGGTGACGAGCGCGGCTACTTCTTCGAGAGCTTCAACGAGGAGCGCTTCCTAAACGAGGTGGGCGTAAACACGCGCTTCGTACAGGACAACGAGAGTAAGTCGAAGCGTGGTGTGCTACGAGGTCTACACTTCCAGAAGCCACCCTACGCCCAGAGCAAGCTTGTGCGTGTTGTCAAGGGTCGCGTGTTGGACGTAGCGGTAGATATCCGCAAGGGAAGCCCCACGTATGGCAAGTACGTAGCCGTGGAGCTCACGGAGGATAACCACCGCCAGTTGTTCCTACCTCGTGGTATGGCACACGGCTTTGTGGTGTTGAGCGACGAGGCTATCTTCCAGTATAAGTGCGACAACCTCTACCACCCCGAGAGCGAGGGCTCCGTGGCGTGGAACGATGCCACGATAGGCATCGACTGGGGCATTGACCCCGAGAGCGTCATTCTCTCGGAGAGAGATAAGGGGAATAGGCCTCTTGCCGACCTTGAGGAGGTATTTAAATATGGGGAGGAGTACTATGCATAACATTCTCATCACGGGCGCAAACGGTCAGCTTGGCAATGAGATGCGATTGCTTGGTGCCACCTCGTCGAACAACTATATCTATACCGACGTTGCGGAGCTCGACATCACCGACCGCACGGCGGTAGAGCTATTCATCAAGGAGCATCACATCAACTACATCGTTAATTGCGCAGCCTACACCAACGTCGACAAGGCCGAGGATGATTACGACACTGCCGAGCTACTCAACGCTACGGCTGTCGAGAACCTCGCCATAGCTGCCAAGGCCAACGATGCGGTACTTGTTCACATCTCTACGGACTATGTCTTTGGTGGCAATGTGCAGAATACGCCTTGCAACGAGGAACTCGCCACAGCACCTACGGGTGTATATGGTCTCACGAAGCTCCACGGCGAGGAGGCGATACTACGCACAGGTTGTCGCCACATCATCATCCGTACGGCGTGGCTCTACTCCATCTATGGCAACAACTTCCTTAAGACTATGTTGCGTCTTACGGCCGAGCGTCCCTCGCTCAATGTAGTCTACGACCAGGTGGGTACGCCAACCTATGCTGCCGACCTTGCCGCAGCTATCTTCGACATCGTCGAGGGCGATAAGGCCGCAGGCAACGATGGCATCTACCACTTCTCGAACGAGGGTGTGTGTAGCTGGTACGACTTCGCTAAAGAGATTGCGCGTCAGGCGGGCCACGATGGTTGCTGCATCAGCCCCTGCCGCAGCTCGGAGTTTGTGAGCAAAGTGGTGCGTCCAGCCTACTCCGTTCTGGATAAGAGCAAGATGAAGCGCACGTTCGGCACCGTAGTTCCATACTGGAGCGAGGCCGTAGCGCGCTGCCTTAACAAACTTAAAAAGGAATAGCTTAATGAAAAATATAGTAATCACAGGCGGTGCTGGCTTTATCGGTAGCCACGTAGTGCGCCTATTTGTAAATAAGTACCCCGAGTACAATATCATCAACCTCGACAAGCTCACCTACGCGGGTAACCTCGCAAACCTTAAGGACGTAGAGGGTAAGCCTAACTACAAGTTCGTGAAGATGGATATCTGCAACTTCGAGGCCTTCTACCAGCTTATGCAGGATGAGAAGATCGACGGCATCATCCATCTTGCTGCCGAGAGCCACGTAGACCGCTCTATCAAGGATCCATTCACCTTTGCACGTACCAACGTGATGGGTACATTGTCGCTACTTCAGGCTGCGAAGCTCTATTGGGAGTCGTTGCCCGAGGGATACGAGGGTAAGCGCTTCTACCACATCTCTACGGATGAGGTCTACGGTGCTTTGTCGATGAACCACCCCGAGGGTATCGAGCCACCATTTAAGACCGTAGCATCGTCGGAGGGTCACAAGGCATACGGCGACGACTTCTTCTATGAGACTACGAAGTATAACCCACACTCGCCCTATTCGGCAGCTAAAGCTTCGAGCGACCACTTCGTGCGTGCATATCACGACACCTATGCTATGCCTACAATTGTCACGAACTGCTCGAACAACTACGGTCCTTATCAGTTCCCCGAGAAGCTGATTCCTTTGTTCATCAACAATATACGTTTGGGAAAACCGCTGCCAGTATATGGTCGTGGCGAGAACGTACGCGACTGGCTCTATGTCGAGGATCACGCGCGCGCTATCGACCTCATCTTCCATAAGGGACGCGTTGCCGAGACCTACAATATCGGAGGTTTCAACGAGTGGAAGAACATCGACCTTATCAAGGTAATGATCAAGACCGTAGACCGCATACTGGGCAATCCCGAAGGACATTCGCTCGGCCTTATAACCTACGTCACCGACCGCCTCGGTCACGATGCTCGCTACGCTATCGACTCTACAAAGCTACAGCGCGAGCTGGGCTGGGAGCCATCGTTGCAGTTCGAGGAGGGCATCGAGAAGACGGTGCGCTGGTATTTGGATAATCAGGCGTGGATAGATAGCGTCACAAGCGGAGAGTACGAACGCTACTACGACGAGATGTACAACAGATAGTCACGATCAGGAGTCGGATTAACAGGCTGTCCAGCAAGCAGATACGAAGCTTGCCGGACAGCACTTTTTTTACCTTAAAATGAGAGGCGACTCGACTATTAGAACAAAGTGGAAGCCTATAACACCAAAAAATGAGTTGCTAAAGGAAGAGTATGTATTCACAACAGATTAACCGACAGAGTCGCGGAGCATTCATCGTAATGGTCGATTGCTCGGCATCGATGAGGGCTATGACAAGGTTCAACAACACCGAGATGCCCAAAGCCGAAGTCGTAGCCCTTATGTGCAATCTCATCATCGATGAGCTTATCGAGCGTGCAACACGCCACCACGTGGTGCGCAACTACTACGACATAGCCGTCATCGGCTATCAGCACAATAGCATCTTCTCACTTCTTGCCAAGCCGCTTGGCGAGGGCTTTAGCAACGTTGAGCTTCTCTCGAAATTCGCACCCTCGTACGAGGTATTCAATCTCAAGCAGCAACTCGACAACGGCCTTGAGATAAACATTCCGTTCAGCTATCGACCCTGGATTATGCCACGCGCATCGGGTAAAACACCTATGTACGAAGCATTTATCACCGTGCGCGATATGATTGCCGAGTGGTGCTCACGCCCCGAAAACCGACGCAACTTTCCGCCCATAGTAATAAACATCACCGATGGCGAGTGCAACGATGCTACACCCGAGGAGCTTGTTGCCATAGCCCAGGATATAGATAAATGCGCAACGGAGGATGGCCACACACTGCTTATCAACGTGCACCTCTCGGCATTGGATGGCGACACGTGCAGACGACTATTTCCAAGCGAAAGACGCTTCACGACCGAGAGCAACTACTGCAAGATGCTCTTCGATATGTCGAGCAGCATACCCCCTTGCCTCGAGCCACTTATCGACGAGATAATCCAACTCGAGGGTCGCGGCCCCTACCGCGCTATGGCGTTTAACGCCTCGCCTATGGAGCTCTTTGCAGTGATGAACATTGGCTCGGAGAGTGTGCGCAGCAACTTCCGAATCGAAAAAGAGTAGAGTATGAGCATATGTACAATAGGTGCGTTCCGCACCGCAATGCAATTCTCCGACCAATATATATCCTCACCAAGAGGTATACGCGCAAACATCGCAACTATCACACGCACAAAGCATTTCGCCGAGTGCGAGGCGACAATAGGCTACCGCCAGGCGATGATCTATGCACCTTTGAGCAACGATGCTGTGCGTATGATAATGTCGACAAATCGTGCCGTCGGCCGCGCACGCGGAGATATTATCGCTATGGAGGTGGGCTACAATGCGCTGCACACCGATTTTCCACAGAGCGTCAGCTGTCCGATAGTTGTCGAGTATCTCCCCGAGAGCTACACTCCGCTCCGCGAGGCACTATACCTCACACGTCGCACGACACTCTTGCGCGGTCTCGAGGAACTTCGCGCGAAACTTATCGAGTACGACTTCTCGCACAACAACCTGCATATCGACAATATAGTGCTCGACGAAAATGGCACGTGGTATCCCATACGCCTATACTACTCGACACAGGGCGCAGGCGGCGATGAAGCAGCATTCGATGCACTGCGTATCGCTATAGCCGACAGCGCGATGAGCGACGATATTAGTGAAACACTGCTCTATGAGGAGCTCTCTGGCTATACGGCAGAGGAGGCCACAGACCAGGAACCACTCATAGAAAACCGCCGCCGATATGCTACGGAGCGCGGATATGGATATACGGATGAGAGGGGAGCTGTAGTCATCGAGGCGCAGTACTCCTATGCCGAAAACTTCACAGAGGGTCGCGCCGTAGTGCGCAACGCCGAGCATCGGGCAGGAGTTATAGATCGCCGAGGCAAGGAGATAGTCGCACTGTGCTACGACGAGGCTATATTCGACGTGGAGAGCGCGACGATATGGGTATCACTCGATGGCCGTTGGAGCGAATTCGACTACAATGGTATAGCTACTGGTGAGTGGCGCGATAGTGCACCACTATGTGCAGAGGAGAGTTAACGTATCCTGAAGCGATGGAAATGAGGCGTTACCACACGCACGAAGAAGAGTAGCGCCACAAGCACAAGAGCTGCGCCAAACATATAGCAATAGGCATAATCTACCTCGGCAATATATCCACCAAAGAGCATACCGCAACCTATACCCACATCCCAGCCAGTGAGATATGTGGCGTTGGCCGTTGCTCGTCGTGAGTTCGGCGCAAGGTTGATAAATAGCGTGTTATAGGCAGGAAACATCGTGCCGTAGCCATAGCCGAAGAGGAAGGCCGTAAGGAAATAGGCAGCATAGGCATAGCCAATGCCGAAGCTTGCAACGCCACTCAACGCAGCCTCGCCAAGCGCACCAACCAGAGCGATGACAATACCGCGCGATATGGTCTCGGTGATAAATCCACGATCTACCTGCTTGCCCGAGTGCAGACGCGAGGAGATGAGTCCGGCAGCCATAACCGTGAAGAAGAGACCAGTGTTATGCGTAATACCCACCTCGCGAGCATAGAGAGCTATGTAGCTGGTAGTCATACCATAAGGTATGGCGAGAAGGAAGAATGCGATGCAGGCACGAATGCCCTCCTTGAGGAAGAAGCGATCTGCCGAGAACTTAAACTCCACCTTATCAGTCTGCTCCTTACGAGGCGCACGCACCAACGAGGCACACACTAAACCGACCATACCAGTGATGAGCGACGTGGCAAAGAGTATGTCGTAGTCACCAAGACCTACGATAAAGAGTCCAGCCATAGGGCCAAAGGCCATCGCGAGGTTGTTCGTAACACCATAGTAGCCGAGTCCCTCACCTCGACGAGACGAGGGCATAACATCTATGACAAGCGTGTTACCTGCCGTTGTGAGCATACCGAAGCTGAAGCCGTGAAATATGCGCAGAAGGATGAAAAGCAGCAACGTCTGGGTTATGAAGAAGTAACCGAGGAACGATGCTACGAATATGGAGTAGGCAGTAACGTAGACCAACTTACGCGGAAAAGTGTCGGCAACGAATCCAGCTAACGGCCTCACACTCAATACCGCAATGACGTAGCACGACAATACAAAACCAACTAATCCCTGACCAATATCGAACGTATCACGCAGATATAACGGCAACGTCGGCACAAGGATAAAGAACGAGAACGACATCATAAATGCCGATAGACACACGAGAATATAATCCCTTGTAAAGAGTCGATCACCAGCCATCTGCTTCATAATCTTGCACAATTTTATATAGCAGGCCCGCACAAGACGCAGCCTCCGCATATGCAAAGTTAACGCAAAAGCCCTCTCGCTATCCTCCGATAGCGAGATTTTTTTTTACCATTACGCACAATTGATAGCAACAAATAGAGAGCACACGACCAATAAGTCAGGATTGTTACGAGAAAAGATATTTCTGATACGCCAAATAAGCCCTAATTATTTAACATAATTAATCACTCTCCAGAGCTGCATAACTATGCCAAACGCAACAACACACACAAAGTTCAGAAACCACAAGTAGAGCAATCAGAGCTTCGGCCTTGTGCAAAACAAAAAGCCTCCATTGGTCAAAGGGAGGTTTGGAGGGAATGTAAATATGAATGGCGGCACAGCCGCCTCTTCAAGACAGAATCCTGAGTTCGGCTATAATAAAAAAAGCAGACAATCTAATCTATACCTAAAGGCTCAACGGCAAGAGTAAAAAGCCTCCCTTTGTCAAAGGGAGGTTTGGTGGGAATGGAAATATGAGCGGCACAGCCGCCTCTTCAAGACAAATCCGTGGATTCGGCTATAATAAAAAACTACACAGTAATCAGGTGATCCGTAATCTCTAACCAAAGGCTCAATAGCAAGACAAAAAGCCCCCCTTTGTCAAAGGGAGGTTTGGAGGGTATGTAAATATATGTGGCGGCAAATAGCCGCCTCTTCAAGTC
>JAGBXR010000015.1 GCA_017629145.1 Alistipes sp.
CTTGTAGAATACCGACACAAGGTCGCCAGCATTCCAGACGCTCTTGCCCTCGTATAGTTGAACGCGTGTTTCGTCATTATTCTCAAAACCTACGCTAATCTCGTCGGGAAGATATACACGATTGGAAGATAACTCCTCGACCTCGTTCTGTGTACACGCTACAAAAGCTATCGCAGCAAATACGAAAAGAAATAGTTTTTTCATAGTTATGTTATTAACTTGGGTTATTGTTCAATGTGTTAAAGGATATACAAAATTAAGTAAATTTATAGAGATTAACAACACTTTGATGAACTATTGCTCGATTAAAACAGAAATCACCACCCAAAGAGCCTCTAAAAAAACTCTTTCGATGGCGATTTATCTGAACTATACCAAATTATAAGACTACCTATTCTCCTCGTAGGCGTACTCTATAGCTCTATTCATCTGGTCAAGGAAGGGCTTACACCTCTTGAAATGCTCGGCTGTAAGCTCCAGCCAATCCGCCTGCATAAACCACTCGCTATCGAGCGGTAGGCTAAGACATAGCTCGCGCTGGCGTAGGAGGTATTCATACTCGGGTGCTACGCTAAAGTCGCGTGGTGTGCGCTTCAGGGCGTTGCTACAGTCGAGCGAAAAGCCGCTATGCTCGATATTAGCCACCATCTCGGCGGCGTGGTCCTCAATCTCCTCTCTGAGGCTGCGCAGAACATATGGCTCGGGTGCTACATTGCCAGCTGCGAGAAACGACCCCTCGCCCCACGTGTGGCCCTTTGGCGATATATGCAGGTAGTAACCGCCATAGCCGCTACGCTTGCCACCACGCGCCACAAAGAGGCTGAAGAAATCCTTGTATGGTGTCTTATCCTTCGAGAAGCGCGTGTCACGATAGATGCGATATGTGCAGTCGGCAACTTTCAACCCTGCGACACTCTTGTCGAATGCAGCGATAAGCTCAATAAGTCGCTCTGCGTTAGCGTGATGCTGCTTGAGCACTCGGCGGTAGCGCTCCTTATTCGCTTCGAACCACTCGCGGTTGTTGTTGTCGTGTAGCTCGGACAGGAAGTCAAGTATCTCTTTCATATCCTATTATGTAGCTTCTAAAAATAGGGAGTGAATAAAAAGTGTATTTTGTCGTTACGCTTGCCCTCAAAATGCTCATTTACGCTCAGTAAACTCCGCTTTTTCGGGCTTCGCAAGCCTAAAACTACATCTTTTTATTCACTCCCTTAGGTTATGGGGGCTGGCTAAGTTACTTTTTAGTCAGCCTCCTATAATAATATTGTACGGCCTCTATACTACCACGCGAACAAAGGATACTCGTTCATCATAGCGTTCACATCCTTGCGAACTGCTGCGATGTTCTCCTCGTTCTCTGGGTCAGAGAGTACGCGGTCGATAAGCTCAGCGATATAGTCCATCTTATCCTCCTTCACGCCACGTGTTGTGATGGCTGGAGTCCCGAAGCGCAAGCCCGAAGTTGTGAATGGAGTGCGCGAGTCGAATGGTACCATATTCTTGTTAGTTGTGATGTCGGCAGCTACCAGGCACTTCTCTGCCAACTTACCAGTAAGCTCTGGGAACTTGGTGCGGAGGTCAACGAGCATAAGGTGGTTATCAGTACCGCCCGATACAATCTTGTAACCACGTTTTGTGAGAGCCTCGGCCAATGCCTGTGAGTTCTTCACAACCTGCTTCTGGTACTCCTTATACTCTGGTGTGAGAGCCTCGCCAAATGCTACAGCCTTGGCTGCGATGACGTGCTCGAGTGGACCGCCCTGAATGCCTGGGAATACCGCAGAGTTCAAAATCTGCGACATCTTCTTAACCACGCCCTTTGGAGTAGTGTAGCCCCAAGGATTGTCGAAGTCCTTGCCCATAAGGATGATACCACCACGAGGACCACGGAGGGTCTTATGTGTTGTAGATGTCACGATATGAGCATACTTCACTGGGTTGTCCAACAAACCTGCAGCGATAAGACCTGCTGTGTGAGCCATATCGACGAGCAACAAAGCACCTACCTTATCTGCAATCTCGCGCATACGCTTGTAGTCCCACTCGCGAGAGAATGCCGAAGCACCACCGATGATGAGCTTAGGCTTGTGCTCCAAAGCGAGTGCCTCCATCTCGTCGTAGTCGATGTTGCCAGTCTCCTCCTTGAGTTTGTAGCCCACAGCGTTGAAGTACATACCCGACATATTTACAGGTGAACCGTGTGAAAGGTGACCACCGTGCGAGAGGTCGAGACCCATAAAGGTGTCGCCAGGCTTAAGGCAGGCGAAGAACACTGCCATATTTGCCTGTGCACCAGAGTGTGGCTGTACGTTAGCATACTCTGCATCGTAAAGCTTGCAGATGCGCTCTATTGCGAGATTCTCAATCTTATCTACAACCTCGCAACCACCATAGTAGCGTGCTGCAGGGTAACCCTCGGCATACTTATTTGTACATACCGAGCCCATTGCAGCCATCACCTGGTCGCTAACGAAGTTCTCCGATGCGATAAGCTCGATACCTTTAGTCTGACGAGAACGCTCCTCGGCGATCAAGTCAAAAATCTGTAAATCCTTATTCATTTTATTTATAGTAAAGTTTTAAGTATTCTTTTTCCAACTAACAAAGGTATGAAATAAAAATTGAATAACAAAATATTTGGACAAATTTATTTTATATATGGCGATGCATCGTAACGTTAGTTTCTGGTAATAGATTATCTCACGGTGCTGAATATAGCCAACACATATCCCTCGTGGCAAATATGGTATACCTATTGCTGACATCGTAGAAAACGGATTTAGTTATGAAAGTGGATACTGGAAAAGGCTCGCTGCCACTGGTTGTGGTAGTAGCAATATGGTCAGTTTCGGCGATTATATCATTGCCTGGTTTAGCGATATCGCCCATCCTCGATGACCTCGATAAAATATTCCCTGCGGCGAGCCGCTTGGAGGTCGAAATGCTCGAGTCGCTGCCGTCGCTTCTTATCATACCTTTTATGTTGCTTGCCGGTCGCTGGTCGGTGCGCCATAACAAGGTTAAGTTGCTTGTGATAGGCGCTTCGATATTTCTGATTGCAGGTATGGGTTGCATTCTGTCGCGTAAGCTCTGGGAGTTGATATTTATGGGAGGAGTTATGGGCGTGGGTGCTGGTATGATTATACCCCTGTCAACGGGTCTTGTCGTGGACTATTTTACGGGAGATAGGCGTGTAAATCAGCTTGGTATAAGCTCGGCGATAAACAATCTCACGCTGGTACTTGCGACGGTACTTGTGGGTTATCTTGCCGATATCGAGTGGCACTTTGCATTTGCCGTATATCTGCTTCCGGCAATCACTCTCTTGCTTGTTCCTGCCATCAGCCACACGCCTCCGGTCCCCGAACCAGAAGATGGTGCACAGCGCCGGCAATCGCGACTCAACTACAGGGTTATCGTAGGGTTGATGTTCTTCTATTTCTTTATCACTGCCGCCTCTTTGGTTGTAACCTACAATACCTCGTATCTTGCCTCGGCGGCTGGAATATCTACAACCGAGTCGGGTGTGATAATTTCGCTATTTTTTCTCGCTATTATGGCGCCAGGTTTTGTGCTTAATACGATTATTGCCATATTCGGCCGCTGGGTAAATGTGGTGTCGCTCATAGTTATGGGTGTAGGACTGCTTGTAATGTCATTTAGCCATCCGTCTGCCATATCGCTGATATGCGGAGCAATACTTACGGGTCTTGGTTACGGCGTGATGCAGCCGATAATTTATGATAAGGCGGCTACCAATGCTCCGCCACATCTTGCTACTCTTGCGCTGTCGGTGGTGATGACTGTGAACTATCTCGCAATTCTTGTTGCTCCATTCTTAATCGAGCTCGTCGACCATATATTCTCGACTAAATCGTCGGCATTTGCATTCCTTGCAGGTGGTGTGGTATCGTTGCTTCTCGCGCTGATTGCTTCGCTGACGAATCGTCGCAGTCGAGTGCTTGGATCCGATGATTAGTGTGAAATATGGCTGAAATACACAACTTTATAACGTTGCTATAGTGTTAAGTTATAGCGCTATAGTAAAACTTTATCTCGCAAATCGCAGGGATAATTGCTCTTATGAAGATTTTTTGTTATCTTTGCGCAACATTTTTATAAAGCAATGAGTAACGATTCAAAAAATATACTTCAGGAGCTTGAAACAAGCGATTACAAATACGGCTTCGTAACCGATATCGAGACCGAGACCATTGGTCGCGGACTTACGGAGGATACAATCCGTCTTATCTCGGAGAAGAAGGGCGAGCCAGAGTGGATGCTAGAGCGTCGTCTCAAGGCTTTCCGCCATTGGTTGACCCTCGAGCACCCCGACTGGGCACACCTCGATATCCCCGAGATTGATTTTCAGGATATCATCTATTACGCAGCACCCAAGAGTCGCCCCAAGCTCAACTCAATGGACGAGGTAGACCCCGAGCTCAAGCGTACATTCGACAAGCTCGGCATTCCTCTTGAGGAGCAGATGGCCCTTGCAGGTGTCGCTGTCGATGCCGTTATGGACTCTGTTTCTGTTAAGACTACGTTCCGCGATACGCTCGCCGAGAAGGGTATTATCTTCTGCTCTATTTCGGAGGCTATCAAGGAGTACCCCGAGTTGATACAAAAGTATCTCGGCTCGGTAGTACCCTATACCGATAACTTCTACGCAGCGCTCAATGCTGCGGTATTCAGCGATGGCTCATTCTGTTACATCCCCAAGGGTGTGCGCTGTCCTATGGAGCTATCTACATACTTCCGTATCAATGCCGAGGGCACGGGTCAGTTCGAGCGTACGCTTATCGTTGCCGATGAGGGTGCGTATGTGAGCTACCTCGAGGGCTGTACAGCTCCCCAGCGCGACGAGAATCAGCTTCACGCCGCTGTTGTTGAGATTGTCGTGGAGAAGGATGCAGACGTTAAGTACTCTACAGTTCAGAACTGGTATCCAGGTGATAAGGAGGGCAAGGGCGGTATCTACAACTTCGTAACCAAGCGCGGTATCTGCCGCGAGGGTGCTCATCTTTCGTGGACACAGGTCGAGACTGGCTCGGCAATCACCTGGAAGTATCCAAGCTGTGTGTTGCAGGGCGATAACTCGTCAGGAGAGTTCTACTCGGTGGCTATGACCAACAACTATCAGCAGGCTGATACCGGTACGAAGATGATTCATATTGGTCGCAACACACGTTCGCGCATCGTCTCAAAGGGTATCTCGGCAGGCCGTTCACAGAATGCCTATCGTGGTTTGGTGCGTGTAGCTGCCAAGGCCGAGAATGCACGTAACTACTCGCAGTGCGACTCGCTGCTTATTGGTGATAAGTGTGGTGCTCACACATTCCCTGTTGTAGATTGTCATAACCCATCGGCAGTTCTGGAGCACGAGGCTACAACATCGAAGATCTCGGAGGATCAGCTCTTCTACTGCAACCAGCGCGGTATCTCTACCGAGGACGCTGTGGGCTTGATTGTCAATGGCTATGCTCGCGAGGTGTTGTCGAAGTTGCCTATGGAGTTTGCTGTCGAGGCGCAGAAACTGCTTGCTATCAGTCTTGAGGGTAGTGTGGGTTAACGACCTGCATAGCCTGTCAGGCTGCTTGCAAGAGTAAAATTTAGAAAATAAAGAAACACAAATATAACTATGCTAAAAGTTGAAAATCTACACGCCTCGGTTGGCGATAAGCAGATTTTGAAGGGTATAAACCTCGAGGTTAAGGCTGGCGAGGTACACGCAATTATGGGCCCTAACGGCTCTGGTAAGTCGACACTCGCATCGGTGTTGGCTGGTAACGAGAAGTTCACCGTAACGGAGGGTAAGGTTGAGTTCCTCGGCGAGGATTTGCTCGGCTTGCCTATCGAGGATCGTTCGCGCAAGGGTCTCTTCCTTGGTTTTCAGTATCCAGTTGAGATTCCAGGTGTTACGATGGCTAACTTTATGAAGCTCGCGGTTAACGAGCAGCGCAAGTATCGTGGCGAGGAGCCTTTGACAGCTGCCCAGTACTTGAAGATGATGCGCGAGAAGAGTGCTATCGTAGAGCTCGATTCAAAGCTCACTTCGCGTGCCGTGAACGAGGGTTTCTCGGGTGGTGAGAAGAAGAAGAACGAGATCTTCCAGATGGCTATGCTCAACCCAAAACTCGCAATCTTGGATGAGACCGACTCGGGTCTCGATATCGACGCATTGCGTATCGTGGCTACGGGCGTAACACGCCTCAAGCGTGAGGATAATGCTACAGTGGTTATCACTCACTATCAGCGTCTGTTGGACTATATTGTGCCCGACTACGTTCACGTATTGTATAAGGGCCGTATCATCTACACAGGTGACAAGAGCCTTGCACTCAAGCTTGAGAAGGAGGGCTACGACTGGCTTATCAACGACTATAAGGAGGAGTAGTAATGACTGAACGAATAATTGAAATATTTGCAGCGAAGCCAATTCCCGAGGGGTGCTGCACCTCGTCGGGCAGATGGTTGTTGGTGCCTACTTGCGATAGAGATATCGTCGTGGAGCCAAACACCGAGGTGGAGCTTCTTATAGTGGATAGCCCCTTGGCTGCGAACATCGACATCGATGTCCGCTCGGGTGCTAAATTGCGTATCGTGCATATCGTAGCCGAGCGCAGTGCAACACAGCTTTCGTTGGCTTTAGCTGCCGATGCCGAGTGTGTGATGACCGAGGTGGTACTCTCGCCTTCGGATGTGCGCGTTGTCACAAGCCTTGTGGAGCGTGGGGCTCGTTTTGAGCTTAATGGTTTGTTTATCCTCACAGATGAGGAGCAGGGTAGTGTTACGGTTGACGTTAACCATATGTCGGCCGATTGCCAGTCTCGTACAGCTGTCAAGGGTGTGGCTTCGGGTAAGGCACACGGCAGCTTCTCGGGCTTGGTATATGTTGCTCCCGATGCCCAGCGTACCGACTCGGTGCAGTCGAGCCGTAATGTTGTAATCGGCGATGCACGCATTGAGACTCTCCCACAGTTGGAGATCTATGCCGATGATGTCAAGTGTAGCCACGGTGCAACTGTCGGACAGATGGATGCCGAGGCTATTCTCTATATGCGTCAGCGAGGTTTAAGCCTTGCCGATGCCAAGCGCTTGCAGATCGAGGGCTTCGTAGGCGATGTTGTTATGCACGCAGCTGTCGACAGCCTTGTAGAGCCATTGCAGGAGCTTCTTGTCGAAAAGTTTAACAGACTATAGAATGTTCGATATAGCGAAGATACGCGAAGATTTCCCAATTCTCGGCCGCGAGGTCAATGGTCGTAAGCTTGTCTATTTCGATAGCGGTGCTACGGCGCAGAAGCCTCGTCAGGTTATCGAGCTGACGGCCGAGCTTATGGCACAGCACAATGCCAATATCCATCGCGGTGTACATCATCTTTCGGGTGCTATGACCGATAGATACGAGGCTGCGCGCGAGAGGGTGCGTGCCTTTATCGGTGCGGAGCATAAGGAGGAGATTATCTTCACCTCAGGTGCTACGATGTCGCTCAACCTTGTAGCTACAGCCTGGAGTGCTCAAAACCTCAAGGCTGGAGACAATATCGTTGTCTCGGAGATGGAGCACCACTCAAACATCGTGCCCTGGCAGCTTGCTGCAATGCGTCACGGTGCAGAGTTGCGTGTGTTGCCATTCGACGATGGGGGTGAGTTGCGTATGGAGCTACTTGCGGAACTGATTGATGAGCGCACGCGCCTTGTAGCAGTTACCGAGGCTTCGAATACTCTCGGAACTTGCCCAGATTTAGAGCCAATTATCCGCGCAGCCCACGCCGTAGGTGCTGTGGTGATGGTAGATGGCTGTCAGGGTGTGGTGCACGGAGGAGGCGATGTAGCGCGTCGAGGATATGATTTCTACGCCTTCTCGGGACATAAGCTCTATGGCCCTACGGGTATAGGTGTGTTGTATGGTCGCAAGGAGTTGCTCGAGGCTATGCCTCCATATATGGGTGGCGGCGATATGGTTGATAAGGTAAGCTTTGCACGTACGACATACGCACCATTGCCGCTTAAGTTTGAGGCTGGTACGTCTAACTTTATCGGTGCTGTCGGTCTTGCCGAGGCTATAGACTATGTCGAGAGTGTTGGTATGGCCTCGATTGAGGAGTACGAGCAGAGTCTGCTGCGTGCAATGACCGAGCGCCTTGGTGCTATTGATGGTCTGCGTATCTATGGCGAGGCAGCAAAGAAGTGTCCGCTGGTATCCTTTACGGTAGATGGTACACACCCCTATGATGTGGGTATGATTCTCGATAAGTTGGGTATTGCAATCCGCACAGGACACCATTGTGCCGAGCCTGTTATGACTCACTTTGGTGTTACGGGTATGTGCCGAGCCTCTATCGGTATGTACAACACCCTGGAAGAGGTAGAGTTGTTGGCGCGTGGTGTTGAGCGTGCTGTAAGAATGTTACGATAAAGCAGAACACAATTATGTTTATAGTTCTCGAAGGCCTTGATGGCGCAGGAAAATCTACACAGATAACCCTTCTTACGGAGATGTTTCGTCGTCGTGGTGTAGAGTGTGAGTATCTCCACTTCCCACGTTTCGATGCTCCGCTGTATGGTGAGCTTATCGCACGTTTTCTGCGTGGCGATTTGGGTTCTGTCGAGCAGGTTAACCCCTATCTTGTTGCATTACTCTATGCAGGTGACAGAGCCGATGCTGCAAAGCTTATCAATGGCTGGCAGCAGGAGGGTAAGGTGGTTATTGTTGACCGATATGTCTATTCCAACATAGGCTATCAGTGCGCCAAGATGGAGTCTGGCGAGGCGCGTACAACGCTTCGTGATTGGATTCTTGATATGGAGTACAGCCAGTTTGGCATTCCTCGTCCCGATCTTTCGCTATTCCTCGACGTTCCTTTTGCATTTACAGAGCGCAAGCTACGCGAGGTGCGTGAGGGAGACGATCGAGCATATCTCAATGGTGGCAAGGATATCCACGAGTCATCGCTCGACTTGCAGCGCCGCGTACGCGAGGTATACCTCGAGGCCGCAGAGGCATATGACGATCTCAAGGTCGTAAATTGCTCGGCAGAGGATGGCTCTATGGCTACGCCTGACGCTATATACGAACGTATTATGGAGCACGTAGCTCCACTTATTGGTTAAGCGATGTTGGCTCTGAAGCGAAATGTCGAGATTGCGCTTCGCCTGCTTCTCGCCTTACTGTTTATCTTCTCGGGATGTGCCAAGAGCATCGATTGCGTTGGTACATCGCTCTATGTTGCATCGCATCTCGATGCACTATCTTTGCACGCCATTACATACCTCTCCAAACCAATAGCAGCTCTGCTTGGAGCTGCGGAATTGGGTCTGGGTCTTATGCTTCTTCTAAATATTATGCCTCGCCTGACGCGTTTTGCGGCGATGTCTATATTAGGGGCGTTTACGCTTGTTACACTGCTTAATCTAACCATTTTTCCGCTTGAGGATTGTGGATGTTTTGGCGATGTGGTGACACTATCTGCCGAGGCTACATTTATCAAGAATATTGTGCTGTTTCCGCTGTCGGTTATCCTATGGTTGGTGAGTCGAAAGATGCCGAGTTGTGGGATGCGCGATGTGTTGTGGGCTATGGTGATATTCATCTCTATGTTGGGAGTTAATATCTATACACTCCGCCATCTGCCTATTATCGACCTATTGCCATATAGTGCAGGCACAAATCTGCGTGCCGAGATTAATGCCGAGCGTGAGGCCAGAAAGAATGGATGCAGAACAGAACTGGTATTTCACGATAAGGATGGTGCAGAATACCGCTTCGATTCTACGTGTACAGAGTGTTGGATGGATGAGAATCTTGAGTATTCGGGCGTAGAGAGTGTCGCTATGGAGGATGTTGAGTGGCGCTATGACGATTTTGCGCTTATCGATGCCAATGGCATAGATTGCTCCGATGAGCTACTCTCAAGGGTTGGCGCAAGTGTGTGGCTTTGCGTCGCATCGATCGAGGCACTCGACAAGTCGGGAGGGTTGGAGAGAGTCATTGCTCAACTCAAACAGCGCTTTGCCGAGTCTGATGTTGTGGTGTTGAGCGCTGTATACATAGCAGACATCCCCGAACAAGCAGAAGTTTATGGTGTGGATATATCTCTGCTCCGAACAATGATACGTGCAGACATAGGCACAATCCATATGAGAAATGGAGTGGTTGAGGAGAAGCATCACATACGTGATTTAGGACTTTAGAACCACGATATTTGGCAAGATAATTGACCGCTCGGATTTTCGAACGGTCAATTTTTTTTGTTATGTATCGCATACTCTTACCCCTTGTAGCGCTTGTTGTAGCTGGGTGCAATGGACAGCAGCGTTTGGATAACTCCTCGATAGCTGTTGTAAAGTGTGTTATAGCTCCTCCTCTTGTGGAGCAGTATCGCGACTTTGCAGCGTTAAGCACAGCCGATGATGCTTCGAATCTTGCCTTTAAGATTAGCGGTAGGGTGCTCGATGTACCTGTGGCCAAAGGTATGGCGGTAAAACGTGGACAACTTCTTGCCGAGCTCGATGATCGCGAGGTGCGTCTGCAAGTCGATGCGGCCAAGGCTGCCTATGACGATGCGCTGTCGCGGCTTAACCGTGCGCGCAGACTTTTGGCGCACGACGCTATCTCACGGCAAGAGGTTGAGTCGCTGGAGAGTAGCGCTACGCAGTTGCTTGCCAGCTATCGTAATGCCCAAGATATGCTTGCCGATACACGCATCACTGCTCCGTTCGATGGCGTTATTGAGCGTACCTATGTCGATGCTTTTCAGCGAGTCGCTTCGGGCGAGACTATAGTGCGCATCGTAAATCCTGTGAGTACTACAGTGAGCTTTACAGCTCCGGAGAGCCTCGTGGGTGTACTGTCAGCTCCCACTACGCGCTTTAGTGTGAGGTTCGATGCCTATCCAAATGTCGAATTTAGCGCCGTTATAAAGAGTTTTGCGCGCACTTCATCAGATGCGTTGGGATTTCCGACTTCGCTTCGTCTGACAAATGTAGATAGTGCGAAGTATGATATTTCGCCTGGAATGACCTGTGTAGCTACCGTAATCACTGCGCCAAAGGATACACACGAGGTTGTACTTCCGCTAACGGCAATATATGCTCCGGCAGATGGAGGTAATTATGTGTGGGTCGTCGATGATGATTCCCGAGTGGAGCTTCGCAGCATAAGCCTTGGCGCCCTTACCGGCGAAGATAGTGTTGTTGTAAAAAGTGGTGTAGAGGCTGGCGATATGGTTGTTGCGGCAGGTGTATACCACTTGGTTGATGGCGAGCGAGTGAAGGTAATCAAATAGATCAGCGTGCAACTATGAAGAACATCTCGCAATACTCCATAACTCACCGCTCTGTAATAATAGCCATACTTCTGGCGATGCTTTTAGGTGGTGTGTATGCCTTTCTTGCGCTCGGTAAAAAGGAGGATTCGACATTCACGATTAAGACAGCCGTAGTGTTGTGTCCCTATGGCGGAGCTACACCCGAAGAGGTGGAGAGCATTGTCGTAGAGCCGTTGGAACGTGCTATACGAAGCCTTCCGTCGGTGTATAAGATATCGTCGGAGTCGCACTTCGGCTATGCGCGTTTGTTTGTTGAATTGCATCCTGCAACCAGCTCCGAGCGTATCGAACAGCTATGGGATGAGTTGCGTCATAAGGTCGAACGTGTGGCAAAGAGCCTTCCCGAAGGTGCTGGCCCGATAAGTGTTGAGGATGATTTTGGCGATGTTTACGGACTTTACTTTGCACTCTGCTCCGAGGGTGGGTATACGTGGGACGAGATGCGTGACTATGCCCAGGATATACAGACGCAACTCTATAAGTGTGATGGTGTAGAGAAGGTTATGCTCTACGGCGAGCAGACGCCCGAGATAAACATCGTCGTTAGTGCGCCTACGCTTGCTGCTTTCGAACTATCGCCCGCGGATATTGCAGCAGTCGTTGGAGAGCAGAGCCGTATGACATCGCTCGGTATTAGGTCCGCAGGCGATGTGAATATCGAACTTACCGAAGGGTCGGTATACTCTTCGATTGCCGATATCGAAAACCAACTGCTTCGCGCTGCCGATGGCAAGCAGTACAGGCTTGGCGATGTGGCACGTGTGCAAAGAGGGTATCGAGAGCCCGTCAGCCTGCGTTTAAAGGTCGATGGACGCGATGCAATAGGCATAGCTGTAGCAACCGATGCCGAGGATGATGTCGTCAAGGTAGGTGCTGCAGTCGATGAACGTATTGCGCATATTACCGCACAGCTACCCGTCGGTATGGATATAGTTGCGCTATACTCCGAAAATAGAATCGCTGCGGAGGCCAACTACGACTTTATCATCAATCTTATTGAGTCGCTTGTCATTGTAATCCTCCTCATTATGGTGATTATGGGCTTGCGCTCGGGAGTGATAGTTGGAGTATCACTTGTGCTGGCAATTGCAGCGACGTTGCTCGTAATGCTCGGTATTGGAGAGGGGCTTAATCGTACCTCGTTGGCTGGATTTATCATCGCTATGGGTATGCTTGTGGACAACGCCATTGTTGTTGTCGACAATACGCGACGTATGCGAGCCTTGGGTTTGAGTATAGATCAGGCAGCAGTAAGGGGCGCTACCGAGCCACGTTTGGCGCTGCTTGCAGCCACACTTATAGCTATTATCTCATTCCTGCCCCTACAGCTTGCGCCCTCATCCGTAGCCGAGATTATACGTCCACTCTTTGCCGTAGTCACTATCTCGTTGCTCATTAGCTGGTTGCTTGCCATAGTTCAGGTACCTATGATGTCTGTCAGGTTGCTTGCAGCATATGAACAAAATCTATCATCGCAAGAACTGGAGTGGTTCAAACGCCTTGAACGCTGGCTTCTGCGTCACCGTTTTCTTGCTCTCGGTAGTGCTGTCGGACTCTTCGTACTGTCGCTTTGGGCTATGGGTCGTATGCCGCAGAACTTCTTTCCGCAGCTCGACAAACCCTATTTTCGTGCCGATGTAGTGCTCCCCGAAGGATACGATATCGAGGCTACGCAGCAAAAACTCGATGAGATGACAGCGTGGCTGCAATCGCAAGATGAGGTTAGGCGAGTCTCGACAACAGCTGGAGCAACACCACCGCGCTACTATCTTGCAAGTAGTAGCTATGCAAATCGTGCAAACTATGGTAATATCCTTGTGGAGCTGCACGATGCTCGTCATACAGCCGCCGTTGAGGAGCGTTTCGATAGATGGGTAGAGCAGAATGTGGCGGATGTGTGGCTACGCTCCTCTCTATTTAAGCTCTCGCCAGTGGCAGATGCTACAATCGAATTCGGATTCATTGGAGATGATGCCGATACATTGCAGAGTCTTGCTGCGCGTGCTATGGCTATTATGCGACGTAACACAGATGTACGCAACGTGCGTAATAGCTGGGGTAATAGGGTAGCAGTGTGGAGAGCCGACTACTCACAACTCAAGGCCCAGAGATTGGGCGTTACACGCGGCTCGATGCTTAACTCTTTGCAGATAGCCTCCTCGGGACTTCACATTGCCGAGTTACGCGATGGCGACCTTACACTTCCGGTGTTGTTACGAACGGACTATTTGAGCGATATGCCGCTTACGGCACTGGAAACGATGCCCGTATTCTCGCGTTCGGGTGCAAGCTATGCTGTGGAGCAGGCTGCTTCAGACTTCAGCTTCGACTTTGGCAGCTCGGTCATTCGACGTATCGATGGCGAACGTGTCGTGAAGGCGCAATGCGACCCTTGTCGAGGGGTGAATACATTGAGGCTTCTGGCGCAACTCCGCGAGGATGTCGAGCGCGAAATTGATATTCCATATGGCTACCGTCTCGAACTCTTTGGCGAAGAGGAGAGCCGAGAGCAGAGCAATAGTGCTATAGCAGCGCGTGTTCCTATGGTACTGGTACTTATCTTCGTTATCCTGCTTCTCGACTTCGGTAACTGCCGAGATCCATTTGTTGTGCTCCTTACACTGCCTCTGATATTCACAGGTGTAGTTGTTGCGCTGTTGCTTTCGGGTAAACTCTTCGACTTCTTCTCGCTTATCGGTTTGCTCGGTTTGGTGGGTATGAATGTTAAGAATGGAGTAATACTTGTCGGTCGCATCGCCGAACTGCGTAGTATTGGTGTCGCTCCATCCGAGGCTATTGTACGCGCTGCTGCCGACCGTTTTATGCCTGTCGTTGCAGCATCGGCAACAACTATATTTGGTATGATTCCTCTGCTCTTCGACTCGCTGTTTGGTAGTATGGCTGCTACGATTATGGGCGGTCTGTGTGTCGCTACGTTGCTTGTTTTGCTGCTTCTACCTGTGGTATATTCACTCATTTATCGCATTAAGCTATGATACGCACTATACTCTCTTTTTCGCTCTCTATGCTTGCCATAGTTTCGTCATCGGCACAGATGACACTCTCGCAATATCGCGCTGAGGTGGTTGCCTATAGTCATCAACTATCGAGTGCCGAGGCTGCTATGGATGGCGCCGAAGCAGCGCTACGCATTAGTCGTAAGGCTTTTATGCCTTCGCTTGCTGTGGGTGGCGATATCGATGTCGCAATACGCAGTCGTGAGGGCAGACAGTGGGGGTGGTCGCAAAGTCTCGATATCGAACAACCACTCTACAGCGGTGGAGCGTTGCGTGCCGATTTACGTTCGGCAGAGGCTGTTGTCGAGGTCAATAAATCCTTGCTGGATCGAAGTCACCTAAATGTACGTTACCAGGCCGAGAGTGCCTATTGGCAGTTATCGCGTGCCGAGATATATCGCAATGCTGTTGCTGATTATTTGACTATCGTCACGAAGCTACGTACCATTGTCGCGCGTCGTTTCGACGAAGGATATACATCGAAAAGCGACCTCCTGCAGGTCGAGTCTCGCTATAGCGATGCCGAGTATCAACTATCGGCAGCTGAACAGGAGTACGAACTTGCGCTTCACGACTTCAATACGTTGCGCGGTGTCGAACTCTCCGAACGCGTCGTGCTTCAGAACTCTATATTGGATAGTGTAATAATGCCACAACGTGCCGATAGCGAGATTCTCACTTCGCATCCCGATTATCGTGTGTCGCTATCCGAACGCGAGGTGGCGCGATGGGCAATACGTAGCAGTAGAGCGCGTTTTATGCCCTCTATAGCTTTACGTGTATATGGTCTTGTGGCACCTCGCCAGCCGCATATATCGGGCGGTGGCGTTGTTGCCGATGGTGGCGCTATGTTGAGTATAAGTGCTCCTATATTTCACTTCCGTGAGTTGCGCGATGTTGTGCGTCGTGCCGAGAGCAATTACACACGAGCAGCGATAGAGGTTGAGGATGTAGCCGACAGACTTCGTCTCGAGGAGAGTAACTGCTGGACAAATATGCTGACCACTCGTTCGCGTGTTGAGGCTACTCGCCGTAGTCTGCGCCTTGCCGAGGAGAATCTTACGATAAGCACCTATGCCTATGGCGAGGGATCGGTAACCATACTCGACGTTTTGCAGGCTCAACTCAGCTGGTTACAACTATATAGCAATGCTATCGCAGCGCACTACGACTATGCGATAGCTATCGCTGCCTATCGTGCGATAACAGGCGTGGAGTGGTGATAGCTTTGAAAAATAGAGGTTGCTCCACCGAAGGCAACCTCTATAATTCGTATTTAGCTATGTCGTCTGTTACACTCCTTCTGACATCCCTCGCACGCAGAGCGGCGACCGCAGAAGAAGAACTGCCATATGCGGCGCAGAAGTAATAAGCCTACAACTATTGCAATAATCGCAACTGCGATATCCTGCCATCCTACATTGCCACTCATACCAGCCACATTGTTATGTGGTACGCAATCCAGGCAAACACCCAGGCGATACCAGTGTTAAGTAGTGCCGAGCCTACGGCCCATCGCCAATTAAGCTCCGATCCAATGGCCATAATAGTAGCTATGCAGGGTAGATATAGTAGCGAGAAGATGAGGAATGCTACGGCAGATGCTATGCTCATACTGCCCGCTATACGGCGCGTAGCTTCGGGTGTGAGTGTCTCATCGTCGAGAGGCTCATTATCGCCAGGCTCGGCATACAACACATTCATCGTGCTCACCACAATCTCCTTTGCCGGAATTCCCGAGATGATAGCAACAGAGGCTCTCCACCCCAAGTCCATAGGCTCGAAAATTGGCGCGCAGAACTCGCCTATACGTCCCATATACGACATTTCGTAGTTGGGAGCACTACTCTCTCCATTCTCATACTTTGGGCGAGGATAGTAGCTTAAGAGCCATACAACGATAGAGGCGATAAGTATCAAACCACCCATCTTACGCAGATACTGAGCACACTTGCTCCACATATGTCGGAGCGTGGTCTTTGCGGTAGGTAGACGGTAGGGCGATAGCTCCATAACAAATGGAGCCTCCTGTTCGCGGAACATAAAGCGTCGCATAAGACGTGAGCAGACTACGGCAGTGATAATGCCCAACAGATATAGCAGTAGCAACACCGTGCCAGCATTGTTGGGGAAGAATGTCGCAGCAATCATCAGGAAGATGGGCAATCGCGCGCTACACGACATAAATGGAACTACCATAATCGTAATAAGACGCGATGTGCGGCACTCAATAGTTCGGCACGCCATAACAGCTGGTACGTTGCAACCAAAGCCCATAACCAGCGGAATGAACGATTTGCCGTGTACTCCCATATGGTGCATCACCTTATCCATAATAAATGCTGCGCGTGCTAAATATCCCGAGTCCTCCAAGAACGATATGAAGAGGTAGAGAATCATAATGTTTGGCAGGAAGACAAGCACGCTGCCTACACCGCTGATGACACCATCGGTGAGCATATCGCGCAATGCACCCTCGCTCATCATTGTGCGTACGGTAGCATAGAGCCAGTTTACGCCACTCTCTATCCACTCCTGCGGATAAACACCAAGCTGGAATGTGGCGTAGAACATCAGCCACATAATGCCGATAAATATTGGGAAACCCCAAATGCGATGTGTCACCAGCTCGTCTAGCTTGTCGCCAAATGTATCGCGTCGTCGCTCTGTCATCTCGTATGTCTCCTTGAGAGCACCCGATACAAAACCATATTTCTGGTTGGCAATAGCTGTCTCGATATCCTCGTTGAGTGACTCCTCGACTTCTGTGCGCGCACGATCGGCCATATGCATCCATCGCTCATAGTGTGGCGTGCCATCCAGAAGCGATACTATCTGCTTGTCGCCCTCGACAAGTTTCAGCGCATAGTAACGTGGAGGAAAGTGTGCGATAAGCTCCTCGCGGTGCTGGCGCATATCTTGATGCAGTGGCTCGATAGCCTCCTCGATAACCGAGCCATAGCCAATGTGAATGTGTCGTACATCGTTTTCGCGGTTCTCGTGTACGGCAATGAGTCTGTCCAGAAGCTGCTCGATACCATCACCCGATGGCGCAACGATTGGAATGATAGGTACACCAATCATCTTACCGAGTGCCTCGTGGTCGAACTTTGCACCGCTCTGCTTCAGCTCGTCGTACATACTCAACGCAATGACCATCTTTGGGCTTATGTCGATAAGCTCGGTCGTGAGGTATAGATTGCGCTCGAGGTTGGATGCTACCACCGTGTTGAGAACGATGTCGGGCGTGTGGTTGATAAGCGTCTCACGTACGTACAACTCTTCAGGCGAGTATGCCGAAAGAGCATATGTGCCAGGAAGGTCTATAATCTCAAGTGTATAGCCCTTGTAGCGTAACGTTCCTCGTTTGGCATCCACCGTAACACCGCTATAGTTGCCAACGTGCTCTTGTCGGCCACATAGTGTGTTGAACAACGATGTTTTGCCAGAATTAGGATTACCTACCAATGCGATGCTTATATGCTTATCGCTGCTATGCAGAGCACGCTCTACAATGTCGCTGCTATCGACGAGTGATATTGTCTGCTCACACTCGCAGCATTCGCCGCACTCGCACTTCTCGGAAGATATCTTCTCGGCCTCTTCACGTGTCATTACCACAATCATCTCTGCCTCCTTGCGGCGAAGCGAGATGTCGTAACCCATAATATGATACTCGATAGGGTCTTTGAGCGGTGCGTCCAGGATAACTGTTACCTCTTGTCCGCGTACAAAACCCATCTCCATTATACGACGGCGAAAACCGCCATAGCCAAGTACCTTGACCACGGTAGCGCTCTCGCCAGTCTTTAGTTCGCTTAATCGCATACAATATTAATCTTATTTTGGCGACAAAGATATAAATTATTTCTCCGAGGGTCAATCCCTATTTATGGGGATATTTTGTATATAAAAGTGGAGTCCAGAGCGTGAATATCACCTCTGGACTCTGCCTTTATGCTATGTTTTAGTTTCGATTACTCCTTGCTCTTCTCGCCCTTTTGATGGGGAATTATAAGGTTGAGAATCACACCAACAATAGCAGCAAGACCGATACCTCCGATGTGGAAGCTGCCTATGGTAAGCTCTGCACCACCGATGCCGAGTGTTAGGATTAGCGATGCGATGACCAGGTTGCGAGTATTGCCAAGGTCAACCTTGTTCTTAACAAGGCTGTTGATACCTACCGATGCGATTGTACCAAACAAAAGCAACATAATACCACCCAATACAGCCTCAGGGATAGTCTTGAGCAGTGCACTTACCTTACCCAATACCGAGAAGAGTATACCGAAGATTGCTGCAATGCGGATAACTACAGGATCTGCAATCTTTGTGAGCGAAATCGCGCCAGTAACCTCCGAATAGGTAGTCACCGGAGGACCACCAATGAACGATGCTGCTATACAAGCCAAACCATCACCAAGCATTGTGCGGTGCAGACCTGGGTCCTTCACGAAATCCTTGCCCGTAACCTCGTTGATAGCGTATACGTCACCAATATGCTCGATTACAGGAGCAATAGCTACAGGAGCCATAAAGATAATTGCCTCCCAGCATAGCTCAGGACGTACAAACGCAGGAAGTGCAAACCAGCTTGCGTCGAGAACAGGCTGAAAGTCGATAATACCAAATATTGTCGCAGCAATGTAGCCAACTACGATACCTGCAAAGATTGGAATCAAGCGCAATAGGCCCTTGCCAAAAAGCGATACGATAACGGTTGTAAGTAGTGAGATGATAGCAAGTGTCCAGTTGCTTTTGGCCATATTAACGCCAGTGCCAGCCAACGATAGACCGATGAGCATAATTACTGGGCCAACGACAACCGGAGGAAATAGTCTCGCGATGAAACCTACGCCACGAAGACGTACCAAAAGGCTCATAATGCCATAGACTGCACCTACAGCAACCAAACCTGATAGTGTGCCAGGAAGACCGAATAGCTCTGTTGCCTTGATGATAGGAGCTATAAACGCAAAGCTACTGCCCAGAAAGATGGGTACTTTGCCTTTGGTTACTGCGTGGAAGATGAGTGTGCCGATACCAGCGGTTAGTAGTGCTACAGATGGGTCTAAGCCAACCAATAGCGGAACAAGCACAGTTGCACCGAATGCGACGAACAAAAACTGCGCGCCGACTACGGTCTTTTGCACGATGCCAAGATTGTTGCTCTCCTTCATATGAATCAAATAGAGTTAATGTTTTCGCAAAAATAGCGATATTTTGCCTAATTTAATGAACTTTCCGCGAAAAAATCTTATATTTGCATTCAGAATATTAAATCTAACAATTATGGCTTTACATATAATTGACCATCCATTGGTGCAGCACAAGCTCAGCATTATGCGTCGTAAGGATACTTCTACTATGAAGTTCCGTGAGTTGTTGAAGGAGATATCTATGTTTATGGGATACGAGGTTACGCGAGATTTCCCATTGACATATGAGGAGATTGAGACTCCTCTTATGAAGATGAATGCTCCCAAAATCTCGGGTAAGAAGGTGGTTATTGCACCTATCCTCCGCGCAGGTCTCGGTATGGTAGACGGCCTTACAACTCTCATCCCATCGGCACGAATCGGACATATCGGTATGTATCGTGATGAGCAGACTTGTCAGCCTGTATTCTACTACTACAAGATGCCTACAAGCAAGGATCGTGTGGTGATTGTTACCGACCCAATGTTGGCTACAGGTGGTAGTGCTTGCGATGCTATCCGTCGTTTGAAGGAGGATGGTTACACCTCTATTCGTCTTATGTGTTTGGTTGCTTCGCCCCAGGGTGTAGCGGCTGTCGAGAAGCAGCATCCCGATGTAGATATCTATATTGCAGCACTCGACGAGGGCTTGAACGAGAGAAACTACATTCTCCCAGGTCTTGGTGATGCTGGTGATCGAATCTTCGGTACACGATAGGGTATGCCTGATACATAACAATAGGACTCTCCGAATCGGAAGAGTCCTATTGTTTTTTCTTGACAGTGGACCTACTCACCGGGGTATATCATCTTTTTTGTTACACCGCCGTCCACAGTAATGCATTCTCCATTGATGAAGTTGTTGTTTACATCGCACAAAAACATACATACACGTGCTACATCCTCGGCTTTGCCGACTCGTCCCGATAGGTGGAATGCGTGGTCTTCGCTACGTAGCACCTCATCCTCGTTGACGCTAATCCACCCAGGGGCTATGCAGTTTACGGTAATGTGATACGGAGCGAGCGATACTGCAAGGGCGTGTGTCAGCGACCATATACCGCCCTTCGATGCAGCATATGCCTCCGAACCAGCTTCACTCTGCAGATAGCGAGTTGAGCAGATATTGACGATGCGACCATAGCTATTCGAATCGCCCATCTTTTCACGATGTATTGCCAACATTCGTGAGGTGATAAATGCCGAACGAAGATTGGTGTTGATAACCTGCTCGAAGTGTTCAACCGATGTCGATGTTATAGGCTCGAACTCGCTGATGCCTACGTTGTTGACTACAATGTCTATATCGCCCCATTCGTCGAAGAGTATCTGCATAGCACCCTCGAGTGCTGATTTGTCGCAAACATCCAGAGCAAAGAATCTGGCCGAGGTCGACTTGGAAACAACTTCGCCACGCGAAGTGTCGATATCGCAAAATGCCACGCGATCTCCGACTGCTGTGAATGCCTCGACAATAGCGCGACCTATGCCGTGTCCTGCGCCCGTAACAAATACTCGTCTCATAACTTACCCTTAATATTTTAAATCCCTAGTGCGCAACGATGATAGTTGCGATTTTTCACTCTCCAATAATTGGCGTTTGATTTCGATCTGCTCGCCTGTTCGACTGCCTTTATAACCGCATAACGCTCCATTTGCCGACACCACGCGATGACAAGGTACCTCGGGAGCAAATGGGTTGCGCTTCAGCGCTTGACCAATAGCTTGTGCACTTCTGCAACCTACGCGCCGCGCGAGCTCACCGTAGCTGATCGTTTCATCAGCCGATATATTTAGCAGTTCCCGATATACTCGCCGTTGAAATGGCGTAATAGCTGTGGAGCTCTCTATTCGTTTGTGTATCTCGTCATTCATTACGCGATTATTTAACAATCCAGTAGCCAAGCGCAACCATTACTATTCCGGTGAAGATGCTAATGCAAACATACGAGGCGAAGTTCCATAGATTGCCACTATTTAGCATTTGCAGACTCTCGTTTGCAAATGTCGAAAATGTGGTAAAACCTCCGCAGAATCCAGCCGTAAGAAGTACACACCAGGTCGATGCTGTGGTGCTGTATCGACTAAAAATGCCGAGTAGTAAACCTAATAGCAGACATCCGCAGAGGTTTACACAGAGTGTTCCCCACGGAAATCCAGTTGATGCACTCTTGAAAAGTATCGATATCGCGTATCGCAAAGCTCCTCCGAAGAGGCTTCCGATACCTGCTGCCAATATATTCTTTATCATTTGTCTGTTGCTTTCAATGCTCTCTTTGTTTCTGTAGATTCCACATCATATGTCCGAAAAATGGTTTTGCACCAATGTACTCAAATCCAAGTGCGGAGTAGAGATTCCCTGCATTGGTGTTGTCGCAGTCAACGATGAGTCCTACGCGATCGTGTCCCTCGGCAAATGCTTTTTCGTAGAGCGCCTCTATAAGAGCTCGGCCGACTCCCATTGCTCTGAAATTGGGAAATACGCCTATTGAGTCGAGGTAGTATTCTCCAGCTTGTGTCTCATCCTCGATTGCAGGTGTGCGTCCAACCATACGACTTACAATACCTAGTGTTCCCTTGCGTAGCGAAGCCAATTTTGCACCATCGTATCCTATAACTGCACCAGCTACTACACCGTCTACCTCGGCAATAAGAGCATTTGGCCAGCCATATTGCGTATTCTCGTGTCTTGCTATTTCTCCGAGTACGTCAAGATACTCTTCGCCACAATAGTTGCGCAGTGTAGCCTCATCGCTAATTGCCATCGCAACAACTTGGGCAATTGTTGCAGCATCTTCGTGGCGTGCTGGGCGTATGCAAATATTCCTCTTCATCGGTATCTCGCCTTCTCTGCTCATTAATTACACCTCAAATGTAACTATTATATTCCACCTGTGCAACTCGAGTTGTAGGTTGTCTTGTAAATTAGTACGCAAATTCGTATATTTGTATTATTTTCTAATTTCACAAACTATGATCAGCGTTGTCAAGGATAAAAAGAGGTTAAGCAACATTAACCTACTTGTTGTTGCAGAGTATAACGATAAGGGAGAGCTACTCGAATGGCAAGTGTTGGCAGCATACGAGCCAGTGTAAGTCGATTTGTACTACGAGTGCCATATCTTCCGTAAGAATGTGCTGGAGATTAGAAAGATAAGAAACTAATAACATAAAACGATACAAAGATGAAAGAGTTGAAGTGTCCGAAGTGTGGAACAGCAATTACTATTGACGAGGCCGATTATGCTGCAATCCTTAGCCAGGTGCGTAGTGCCGAGTTTGATGCCGAACTCAAGCGCCGAGAGTCAGAGATGAAGGCTATGTTCAAGGCGCAGAGCGAGGCAGATATGCAGCGCCGTCTGGCCGAGCAGAGCTCCGAGATTGGTAAGCGCGAGATGGAGATTGCCAAGTTGCGTGAGCAACTCTCGGGTATCGCAGCAACCAAGGACTTGGAGATGCAGCGTGCACTTGCCGAGCGTGATGCCCGTATTGTTGAGCTCAATGCAGGTATAGCAAATGTCGAGAGTGCCATCAAGATTGCCGTTATGGAGGAGCAGTCGCGTGTTAATGCGCAGTTGCAGGCGAAGGATTTGGAGATTGCACGTCTTGTCAACGATATCAAGAACGAGAAGAACGAGGCGCTCATCCGTGAGAATGGTATGCGTGAGGCTCATAAGAGCGAGATGCAGATCAAGCAGCAGGAGGTGGAGTTCTATCGCGATTTGAAGAGCAGACTATCGACCAAGATGCTTGGTGAGACTTTGGAGGAGCATTGCGCAATAGAGTTCGAGCGTTCGTTGCGCCCACATATGCCTACTGCATATTTCCAAAAGGATAACACCGTAGTAGAAGGCACGAAGGGTGATTTTATCTATAGAGATTTCGATGGCGAGACGGAGTATATCTCGATTATGTTCGAGATGAAGAATGAGGCGGACGATACAGCAACCAAGCATAAGAATGCTGACTTCCTGAAGAAACTCGATGAGGATCGTCGTAAGAAGGGTTGTGAGTATGCTATTCTAGTATCGATGCTTGAACCCGACAGCGAGCTGTACAATGGCGGTATTGTCGACGTGTCGTATATGTACGAGAAGATGTTTGTCGTGCGTCCACAGTTCTTCGTGCCTATCATCACGCTTCTTACCCAGGCTGCCAAGAAGAGTATCGAGTATAAGCGAGAGCTGGTTATCGCACGCAGTCAGTCTGTCGATGTGACCAATTTCGAAAACAAGCTCGAGGCATATAAGAACGATGTAGCCTACAACGTCAACCTTGCTCATAAGCAGTTCGAAGAGGCTATAGCGCATATTGACAAGAGTATAAAGCAGTTGCAGGATACGCGCGAGAAGCTTATGTCATCGGGCAGAAACCTGCGTATTGCCAATGATAAGGCTATCGATATGACCATACGTAAGCTTACGTACAAGAATCCTACGATGAAGCAACGATTCGAGGATGAGCGCAAAGCGAATGGTCAGAAGTCGATAGACGAGGATTAGCGTCGTCTGATAGCACAGGCAGCACCAAATTTGGTGCTGCCTGGATGCTTAATAACATATTTCGTTAATATCAACAATGCCAGTGTTATAAGTTGTGTCATATCAGAGCACGCTAATCCTGTATAACATTGAAAAACTTAATAGTCCCTAATTTGGTTTAATCGTTGTTCTGTAAATGGATTTTATATAAAAGAAAAAAGTCTTAACTTGTCGATGGTTATATAAGTGCTGGCGTCAGGGGTTACAAATAGCCATCAATCCTAATGCTCTTATAGAGTTTATCGGAGCCTCTGTCCAGGATATAATTGTGCAAAATGTTGCCCAAGACGAGTAATCGAGTCTTTGCTGAAGTAAACAGTCGTTGTAAAATATCTCGTCTGCTTAGTCGCAAATAATAAGCATACTATCTCCACCTTACCTACATTTGGCGTGTAAGGATGATTGGTGTGCCATCATTCGCCCACTTGTTTAGCAACTCCAGATCAACGCTCTTAGCCTCGCCATCCACTTCATAGTTGAGATTGTATGTAATCTTATTTCCACCACTGTCCTCTATAGTGTAGTAGAAGTCGATAGGGTCATCTGTCCAAGTATATTTATACTCTTCGCGAAGGTTAAGTTCAAACTTGCCATCCTCATATATGGTCGCTACGCCAATACGCGCACCTGTGCGAAGACAAACAAAGGCCACAAACGCATTGTGGGGCACGGGATGCTCGCCTTGCTCATCCCTATAGTATATCTCTCCCATAATATGCGATGTCTCAACATTGAAGGTCTTATCCCAGAATATCACCTTATCCTTATCGGTAGAGATATGTATATTACCACCTGCCGTAATTGAGCTTTTCTCAAATGGCAAACTCTTACGCTCACCTGTCTGGTCGATACTACCCACTACAGGCACCTTCGAACCAAACTCATTAAATTGGGTTGTCGAACTATCTACATTAACGACAGTGAGTCCCTCAGCACCAAACTTACGCTCGTGGTCACGGTGACGGTCTACTGTGTATATAAATCGACCAGGGGTTGTAGGGTCACGGCGTAGCTTGTCTACATTTAATCCCGAACCATTATTCTCCTTATACCAACTCTCAGGATAGCGATCATAGTCTATCTCAAGCATTGGAGCGTCGATATATACCTCGAAGTGGTCACCAAAGTGCTCTCCAAAGGGGTGTACCGAGCAGCCATCCGAGCCTTTGAAACTTGTAATATCGAAGAGAATATCTACCTTCTGACCAGGCTTATAGCTTAACTTTACACTATCTACAGCCTCATCCTGCGAACCGTGCACCTCGTTACTCAACAACTCACTATTTGAAGGTGTCACCACCGTATTTTGGCCATCTGACACTTTCACCTGTGCAGCAAAGCGATATGGACGATAGTGCGCTACATCGAAAATTACCGAGCGATACTCGTTGCCATCGTAGTTGTGGTCGGTAATAGATGTTATACCATCGCGTTTATATTTATAGGCGTGAGGACTCATATGGTTGTTTGATGCCACACGCACAACATCATTATTATTAGTGCTGTTAGTAAGGAAGTAGATATTATATGTTCCATCCTCCTGCAGACCATACATATCTGGTGTTGACGGAGGCGTTTTGTAGTCCTGCGTTCGGAAAGCCATAACACGGCCATTGGTACTCCAAGTATCCTCGCTAAAGAGTATCACATCGCCCTCCCA
>JAGBXR010000016.1 GCA_017629145.1 Alistipes sp.
CTGCACACCCTAATTTTTCGATAGAAGTAGTTAGCTGTGGCCTCGATAAAGAAATTGGCTCGGATGGATAGTACTTGACGTACATTCCATTCGAGCCAATGATTGAGAGGTCAAAGATGACCTCTTATCACAACAAATTAGTTGTTAGAAGGCTGTAGATGCTGCACCGATAAAGAAGTTGCCCCAGATGGGACATACTTAGCGTATTTCCCATTTGGGGCAACGATTGAGGTGCGGCAGATATCTGCCTTATCACAACAAATTATGCGTTGGTTACGCGCTCAAGCCACTTAACCATACCCAACATAATACCCATAGATACAAGACATACCGCGAGGAATACCACCCAGCACATCCAGATAGGCCAAGCATTGTACATAAGAGGACCGATCCAGAGGAGGAGGTTACCTACTGCTGTAGCACCAAGCCACAAGCCCTGGCAGAGACCGAGCATATGCTTTGGAGCAACCTTCGATACGAATGAAAGACCGAGAGGTGAGATGAAGAGCTCGGCAACTGTGAGGAAGAAGTAGAGTACGAAGAGTACCCAAGGACCTGAAAGTGTTACGCCAAACTCACGAGCCTCGGTTGCAGATGGGTAGCCCATAATGTAAGAGTAGCCAGCGAGGAAGAGGTACGCTGTACCTGCGATAGCCATACCGATAGCAATCTTACGAGGTGTAGAGATGTAGATACCACGACGGCCGAGAAGACCGAATACCCACATAACAACTGGAGTGAGGACAATTACGAAGAATGGGTTAAGAGCCTGCCATACCTCTGGAGCTACGCTGTCAGACTTAACGAAGTCGCGAGCGAACATCGAGAGAGAAGTACCATTCTGGTGGAATGCAAACCAGAAGAAGATAGCGATAGCGAGCACTGCGAACAAAGCGTAGAGACGCTGCTTGATCTCCTTTGCAGCTGCGATGCGCTCCTCTGGAGTGTAGTCTGCATTAGATGCTGCAGCCTTCTTTGCAGGTGTTGGGAAGGTCTTGCGTGTTGCGATGAAGATAGTGAGCGAGATGAGCATAGCAGCTACCGATGCAATGAACGAGTAGTGGATACCCTCGTTGAAGATCTGGAGGTAGTCTGTTGTGAATGCAGCCATATCCTCGACTGCTGCCTCGCCAATTGTTGCGTTGTTAGCCAACTCTACCAAACGCTCTGAAGCCTCACCTGTAGCCTTGAACTGGTGACAGAGAGCTGGGAGCTGTGCATTGTAGAGCATATCGTGAGCCTTGAGCCACCACTCGCGGAGAAGAGGAGCTACGAAAGGAGCGATCACACCACCTACGTTGATAAATACGTAGAAAATCTGGAAACCAGAGTCACGCTTATCCTTTGCTGCCTTCAAAGCCTCCTCGCCCTGCTTCGCTGCCTCTGCCTCGAAGTTGTCGTACATCTGACCTACGATAGCCTGCAAGTTACCCTTGAAAAGACCATTACCGAAGGCGATAACGAAGAGCGCAAGACAGGTCAATGGGAGAAGCCAAACCTGGTTTGTGTCGGTTGCGAGAATAGGAATAGAGAGAACAACATAACCTGTTGCCATAACCATAAGGCCGGCCATAATTGTACCCTTGTAGTTCTGTGTGCGGTCAGCGATAAGACCACCTACGAGAGCGAGGATGTAGATACCTGCATAGAAGAATGAGTAAATCAACGCGCTGCGCTCCTCCGACAAACCGAACTTCGAGCAGAGGAAAAGCACAAGAACAGCATTCATAATGTAGTAGCCGAAACGCTCACCCATATTACTGAGGGCGGCAGCTAACAGACCTTTTGGATGTCCCTTGAACATAAATAAAAGTTTTAAGTTAGAAAATATTGTTATTTGTTATTTAAATAACACCTTATATTGGGCAAAGATACGAATATTTTTTTGTATCTTTGTCATAATTAAACCAAAATTTCTATGAAAGAGCAGAATAAACGCCTTGCAATGGTTGCTGCCGACGAGTGGCTGCACCCCGTAGAAGAGGAGATTAATCATCGTTACAACCTATACATCAACCGTTTAGCCGATATCGAAAAATCGGCAGGCACTATTTCGAACTATGCCAACGGCCACCACTACTTCGGCTGGCAGCGCGATGAGGCTATGCAGGGCTGGTGGTTCAGAGAGTGGCTTCCCGAGGCCAAGGATGTATATATCTTCGGCGATTTCAACCACTGGCAGCGCACCGAGCTACGTCTACAGCGCAACAGAGAGGGTGTTTGGAGCATCTTCTTACCCGATGCAATGTACGCTGCGCGTCTGACGGATGGCTCGCTATACAAGCTACATATCCACGGCAACAACGGCTGGCGCGACCGTATTCCTGCCTACGCAAAGCGTGTAGTGCAGGATGACGAGACGAAGAACTATACCGCACAGTTCGTTATCGACAAGCCATACGACTGGAAGCACGACGACTTCCGCGCACCTGCTGTCGGCGAGTTGCTCATCTACGAGTCGCACGTAGGTATGGCCCAGGAGAAGGAGGGTGTGGGCACCTATGTAGAGTTCCGCGACGAGATTCTACCACGCATCAAGGAGGCGGGATACAACGCCGTGCAGCTTATGGCCATTGCCGAGCACCCCTACTACGGCTCGTTTGGCTATCACGTGTCGAGCTTCTTTGCGCCATCGTCACGTTGCGGCACTGCCGAGGAGCTACGCTCGTTGGTTGACCGTGCCCACGAGCTCGGCATCGCCGTGATTATGGACTTGGTGCACGCCCACTATGTGAAGAACTTTGACGAGGGCATCAACGCTCTCGATGGCTCGGACCACCACTACTCGAAGGCTGGTGATGCTGGCTATCAGAAGTACTGGGACTCGATGATCTTCGACTATGGCAAGCGCGAGGTTGAGCACTTCCTGCTCTCGAATGTGAAGTATTGGCTCGAGGAGTTCCACTTCGACGGTTACCGCTTTGACGGTGTGACATCGATGCTCTATCACCACCACGGATATGTGGAGTTCGACTGCCGCGAGCGCTTCTTCGACGAGGGCGTAAATCGCGATGCTATTGTGTATCTGACACTTGCAAATAAACTCATCCACGAGCTTCGCCCCGATGCTATAACCATTGCTGAGGATGTCAGCGGTATGCCAGGCTCGTGCGTAAAGCCCGAGGAGGGCGGTATGGGCTTCGACTACCGTTTGGGTATGGCTATTCCCGACTACTGGATCAAGCTACTCAAGGAGCAGCGCGACGAGGAGTGGAACATTTGGGAGATGTGGTCGGTGATGACCAACCGTCTGCCGTCGGTGCGCACTGTGGCGTATGCCGAGTCGCACGACCAGGCGCTGGTGGGCGACAAGACTATAGCTTTCCGCCTGATGGACAAGGAGATGTACTTCGCGATGGATAGAGCTTCCGAGAACCTTATGGTCGAGCGCGGTATGGCACTTCACAAGCTCATACGTCTGATGACAATCACGACAGGCGGCGAGGCCTACCTAAACTTTATGGGCAACGAGTTTGGTCACCCCGAGTGGATCGACTTTCCACGCGAGGGTAACAACTGGTCGTACAAGCACGCACGCCGTCAGTGGTCGCTCGCCGAGAATGGCTTCTTGCGCTACTCGTTCCTCGGCGAGTTCGACAAGGCTATGGTCAACATCGTGAAGGAGTATGGCGTATTGGGCGATGGCTATCCATACAACCATATGATGGACGAGCAGAACAAGACTATGGTATATTCGCACAGCGGTCTGCTCTTCGTCCTGAACTGGCATCCCGAGGCTTCGATTCCCGACTATGAGCTATGTGTGCCCTGGGCAGGTAAGTACACAATGTTGCTATCGTCGGACGAGAAGCGTTTCGGAGGTACGGAGCGTGCCGAGAGCGGCAGTAGCCACTTTACGACAACGCACCTACGCGAGGATGGCTCGGAGTACTACACCATTAATATATACAACACATCGCGCACTGCCTTTGTCTTCAAGTTCGAGGAGTAGCACGACATCGTAAAGACTACACAATGAATATTCGACGACTCTATCTACTTGCACTATCGGCTATTATGCTTCTCTGTTCGGCACGTCTTACGACTGCCGCAGCACAGCAGAGCAACGAGGGTAGCCAAAAGTATATCGTAATCTCGAAGCAGGACTTCACCCTTACACTCTACAACGAGTCTGGCGAGGTCGTGGTGCAGTATCCGGTAGCCGTAGGCAAGAACTACGGCAACAAGCAGCGCGTAGGCGACTACCGCACACCCGAGGGCGAATTCCACATCAGCCAGATTCAGTCGGCAAAGACGTGGGGCCACGACTTCGGCGATGGCAAGGGCTTTATCAACAATTGCTACGGCAACTGGTTTTTCCGCCTACACACACCTCCGCACAAGGGTATCGGCATTCACGGTACGCACGCACCCGAATCTATCGGCACACGCGCTACGGAGGGTTGCATACGTCTGCACAACGAGGACCTCGATGCACTATACAAGCTTATCGAGGTGGGTATGAAGGTGATAATAGAGCCATCGACAGAGGATACAATTGTAAATACGCATTAAAAGAGCTATGACTATGAGACGTTCACTAATTTTTGCACTTGGCTTGCTTCTTGCGGCTTGTTCGGGTATTACCGGCAACAGGGGCAAGGAGACAACATCGCCTGATGGCCGTATACGATTTGCAATCGACATCAACGAGGAGGGCATACCACAGTATAGCGTGATGTTCGATGGCGAGACCATCATTGCACCTTCGGCATTGGGTCTCACAACCTCGGAGTGCGACTACCGCTCGGGGCTCCAGCTTCTGAATATCGACCACTCGTCACACAGCGAGGTGTGGCAGCCAGTGTGGGGTCAGTATGCCGAGATTGAGGATTGCTACAACGCTATGACCGCGAACTTCACTACGGCCGACAACCGAAAGTTAGCTCTCGAGGTGCGTTTGTATAACGATGGCGTAGGTATGCGCTACACACTCGATGGCGAAGGCGAGGTCGACATCCTCGACGAGCAGACCGAGTTTGCAGCAGTTGCCGACTATGAGGCGCACTGGATAGCAGGTAGTTACGACGATGACGAGTATGCATATATGCACACTCCGTTAAGCGGCATCACACGCGAGACAATGGCTAAGTCGGGCAACCCTGCACGCCAGCTGCCCTACCCTGCTGTAAACACCCCTGTAACAATGGTTACGGCAAACGGCACACACGTAGCTATCCACGAGGCAGCACTATGGCACTATCCTGCAATGTCGCTGCGCTACGATGCCGAGCGCAACACCTTCACCAGCGACCTCGCGGCAGTCGGCGAGGTGAAGAGCCGTGTCGAGTTGCCATTCTCTACACCTTGGCGCACAATAATCGTGGGCGACAGAGCCGGTGAACTTATCGAGTCGACACTTACACTCAACCTCAACGAGCCTTGCCGTCTGGAGGATACATCGTGGATACGTCCAATGAAGTATGTCGGCGTATGGTGGGAGATGCACCTCAAGAACTCGACCTGGGATATGGGAGGCTCTGCACCACACTGTGCAACAACCGAGAATGTCAAGCGCTATATCGACTTTGCAGCCGAGGCAGGCTTCGACGGCGTATTGGTCGAGGGCTGGAACATAGGCTGGGGCTGGGGCGAGAGATTCGACTACTGCAAGCCATACCCCGATTTCGATATCGATGAGATCGTAGCCTACGGCCGTGAGCGCGGCGTGATGCTTATCGGCCATCACGAGACATATGCCAATGTGGTGAACTACGAGGAGCAGATGGAGGCGTCGTACGACTACTATGCAGCCAAGGGCGTAGGCTCGGTGAAGACTGGCTATGTGGGCAGCATCCCCAACCGCTACCACAACAGCCGCGAGATGGTCGACCACTACAACCGTACAGTGGTGGAGGCCGCGAAGCGCAATATCACCGTCGACATCCACGAGCCAGTACACCCAACAGGCATCTGCCGAACATACCCTAACTTAGTGAGCGCCGAGGGTATGCGCGGTCAGGAGTGGCAGGCGTGGAACTCGGGCAACTGCATAGATCACAACCCTACGTTGCCATTTACACGCAACGTGGCAGGAGCTATGGACTTCACTCCAGGCATCTTCGATGTTCGCTACCACAACAGCGTAAACCGCGCAGCTGCCAACGAGGAGTATAAGGTTGACGAGAAGCACGACTACCGCTTCTTCGTGAACTCGACACTTATGCACCAGCTTGCACAGTATGTCGTATTCTATAGCCCTATACAGATGGTTGCCGACCTTCCGGAGAACTATAAGATGTACCCCGAGGCATTCACCTTTATTCGCAACGTACCTGTCGACTGGGCCGACACTCGTGCACTCGACTGCAAGGTGGGCGACTATGCCGTTGTTGCACGTCGCGACAAGCACTCCGATAAGTGGTACGTAGGCGGCATCACTGACGGCTCAGCTCGCGAGGTTAGCGTCGCGCTCGACTTCCTCGAGGAGGGCCGTTCATACCGTGCAACGATATATCGCGATGGCGAGCGCGCTGGCTGGGATAGCTACCCCACCGACCACATCATCGAGCAGGTGGAGGTATGTCACGACTCTGTGCTCGATATTAGAATGGCGGCAGGTGGTGGCTTCGCTATCGAGATAGAGTAGAGCAAAGGTCTTAAACATTAAAAAAGAGCGTGTTCAACAATTTGAACACGCTCTTTTTTGGGGCTGACTAAAAAGTAAGATAGCCAGCCCAAGACCTAAGAGAGTGAATAAAAAGATGTAGTTTTAGGCTTGCGAAGCCCGAAAAAGCGGAGTTTACTGAGCGTAAATGAGCATTTTGAGGGCAAGCGTAACGACAAAATACACTTTTTATTCACTCTCTTTTTGGGGCTAACAACGCTATACCACACTCACACGACTACTCCGCCAGCTCTACCCTTATAACCTGCGTCATACAGTGCGCTGCTCCGTAGCCCTTTATAAGTGTTTCAAGAGGTATCCACTCCACCTTCACATTATGCTCAGCGAAGCTCTGCTGCAAACTCTTCGACTGGTTGCCCACCGCCATAATATGGCGTGGAGCAATGGTGAGAAAGTTATTGGCATAGTGCATCTCATCCTCATATTTGATGGGGATAATGGTATATCCCTGCTGCGTCAAAAACTCTACAAAAGGTACATCCTGCTGTGTGAGCCTATACTCCTTCTGCCCACTCTCCCGAGTGTATAGATCCACAGTCACCCACTCGGGATCACCCTCCTTAGCGTAGTAGCGACTCTCGACAAGCGTACACAAATCCTTATCGATAATATTGAAGAAGGTGTCGAGGTGCATCTGCATCTGCCACCACTTATGGTCATTAACCACAGCTATTGTATCGTGGCCAAAGGCATCAGCCTCCATAATCTGCTTGATAGCCTCGATATTGGTGCGCATACCACAGCCAATAAACGAAATAGTGCCACCACGCAGATAGTCGCCACCCTCCAATCGTCCTTCGCCCGTTATTTTAAGTATGGGCGTCACGCCCAGCTGCTCGTAGCATAGCTCAACAAGTTGTGTCTCTATGGCACGCTGCGTTGAATTCATTTGGCATATAATGTGTCCTCGAGGCGTGGTGATACTTTGATCACGAGTGAAATAGAGGTTCATCAGCGGTGAGTGCTCGTAGACAGCCTCAAAACCCGTGTTGTTATCTGTACTATAGAGGGTTACTGTCGGACGTAATAGTATGCAACGGATAAGATCGGCACGCGACATCTCTCCAATAATATGCATACGATACTTCTCCGATGCTGCCTCATCCACATCCTTCATATTTGTAATGTCGTACATCAGCGCATCTTTAGCACAAGAGCGCAGCTTCTCAATGGGTACTTGGTCGAGCAGCTCTCGTAAGGTGTATACCTCTATACCATTATTCTCAAGTGCGGCAATGTAGCCTCGATGCTCTTCGGCAGCCCTATCCACATCGAAATAGTACTCGAAAAGACCAGCGTAAGGGTGTATCACACCATTGAAGAGTTCCTCTCCTGGCGTGTGCATTAGTATAGCCTTAGCGTAATCCCACTCCGAGCGAGGATAGGTGGTAATCTGCTGTGCAGAGGCTACTTGTAAGGATGCAATAATAAATAATAAAACTACTGTGATGCGGCTCATAAGACTTAATTTACTTTTATCTTCTACAAAGATATAAATAAAAGATGTAAGTACTACACAACAGCTACTATTTTTGGTGAACTTAGACTAAACATTAGCTATACAATAAACATATAGGACAAATTAGAGGGGTTTTACACCTATGATAGTATGGCAAAATTTCACATCCGAAAAATAGCTGAGCTACGATATAAAAAACTTGAAAACTTTTTTTGTTTTTCGAGTTTTATTGCTACCTTTGCCGCGGTATAATAGGCTTAAAAAGTTAGAGGTAGTATGACACAGCGAGAGATAATACTCGATCACGCGATGAATATGTTCGTAAAGCAGGGCGTAAAGGCTGTGCGTATGGACGATATTGCGCGTGAGTTAAGTGTATCGAAACGAACACTTTACGAGCTATTTAGCGACAAAGAGGAACTACTATATCAGTGCATACAACGATTTACGCAGTTAGGTGCTGAGAGACGTCAGGAGCAGCTGAAGAGCATAGATAACCATCTTGAGGCGATGATATTTGCGCTGCGCGATATGATGTCGCACGCACCAACAGCGAGTCGCCTACGACGCAATATGCAACGCTTCTACCCTGCGGTATTCAACAGATTGGAGCACGACTTCAATGTAAAACAAAACGATACGATACGTAAGTGGATTAAGGTTTGCGTGGCGGATGGCTACCTCACAGCGACAGCCGACAGCGATTTCGTGGTGCGCATACTTGTCGAGAGCACACAGGGCATAATCCACTCCGACACCTTCGATGCCTACGACACAATAGATATGCTATCCTACATAAGCTACTCAGTTGTCATCTTCATTCGTGGACTTTGCACCGCCAAAGGTATGGAGGTTATAGACAGCACATTCGACAAATATTTTGGCAATATTGTAGAGAAAAAGGCGTTATAGAGTAAGCGAAGCCGAACAACAGAAAATAAAATAAATAAGTAATTAAAATATAAGTGCAAAGATGAAAAGATTAATCTTGATTATGACATTTGGGCTTCTATCACTCGGTGTGATCGAGGCACAGGCTCAGTCGCAGAGCGAGGGTGCGCAGCAGCTAACGCTGACGCTCGACGATGCGATTGAGATTGCCCTCAGCGACAACCCTACAGTGAAGGTCGCAAACCTCGAGATCGAGCGTTACGACTATGTGCGTAAGCAGGCTATCGCAAACCTCTACCCACAGGTAGATGTTTCGGGTCAGTATGCCTACTCTATACGCACACAGCAGATGGCCGAGAATCTTTCGTTCGGTGGTAAGAACACATTTAACTTTGCGGGTAACATCGCGCTTCCACTCTTCGTGCCATCGGTATATCGCCAGATGAAGATGACACGCACGCAGATGGCCGCAGCCGTAGAGAGCGCACGCGCCAACCGTATCGACCTTGTTGCATCGGTGCGCTCGTCGTTCTACAACGTACTGCTCGCCGAGCAGGCTTTGGAGGTATTGCTCGAGGCTGTAGCCACAACACAGCGCGTTGTGGACAACACCAAGAATCTCTATGACAATGGTTTGGCTGCCGAGTACGACTATATCACAGCACAGGTGCAGCTCAGCAACCTCACACCCCAGGTGTTGCAGGCACGTACAGCCATTGAGCTCACAAAACTCCAACTCAAGATGTACCTCTCGTTGCCCGAAGGTACAGACGTTAGCGTTGTAGGCCGCCTGAACGACTTCCGCGACCAGGTAATGCTTGGCGAGGACTACTCGACCGACATCTCGGAGAACACAACACTCAAGAGCCTTGATCTCAACCGCGAGTTGCTCGTTCACCAGGAGAAGCTTATCCAGACAACACGTATGCCGACTATCGCAGCATTTGGTTCAATCTCGTACATCGGCCAGGAGCGCGTCGACCTCAGCGGTCTTCTTGGTGGCGGCGCAAGAGCCGCAAGCGCAGCTGTAGCGGAGCAGTCGAAGTTCTGGTGGCAGTATCCAATCTCGATTGGTGCGCAGATCTCGATTCCAATCTTTGCAGGTTTCAAGAAGACAAACCAGCTCCGCGAGGTACGCAACCAGATTTCGCAGCTCGACCTCCAGCGCCAGTATGTCGAGGAGAGCGTGAAGATTCAGGTGCAACAGGCAATTCACACATTGCTCACAGCACGCGAGAATATGCAGTCTAATGCCCTCACCGTAGACCAGGCGCAGAAGGCTTACGACATCTCGTTGGCACGCTACAACGCAGGTGGTGGCACAATCCTCGAGCTCAACAGCTCACAGCTCAACCTCACACAGGCACAGCTCAACTACTCGCAGTCTATCTACAACTACCTCGAGGCAGAGGCACTATACAAGAAGGCACTCGGTAACGAGGAGTATGTCGACTCGGTAAATGTTGAGTAATCGGATAATGAAAATAGAATAAAAACAGATAATAGCTATGAAGAAAGTATTGATTGTTATGGGTGTAGCAGCATCATTGGTTGCCTGCAACACCAAGAGCTCAACAGAGAGCACCGAGGCTGCAACACAGAAGAAGGCTGTAGGCGTTAAGGTTGAGACAGCCGAGCGCGTTGTCGTAGACCTCTACGAGACCTACACATCGGAGATTATGGCCTACAAGGAGAACGACATCACACCAGCAGTTCAGGGCCTGCACATCGACCAGATCAAAGTAGACGTGGGTGACCGCGTGAAGGAGGGCCAGGTGCTTGTGACTATGGACCAGACAACACTCAAGCAGCAGGAGCTCAACCTCGCAACTACACAGGATAGCTACAACCGTATGAAGCCCGTGCACGAGGCTGGCGGTGTTGCCGATCAGCAGATGATTCAGCTCAAGAACCAGCTCGACCTTCAGAAGGAGGTTGTAGAGAACTTGCGCAAGAACTCTACAATCAAGTCTCCTATCTCGGGTATTGTTACAGCACGTAACTTCGAGTCGGGTGACCTCTTCGCATCGATGCCTATCCTGCACATTATGCAGATCAACAAGCTCAAGGTTAAGGCTAACGTATCGGAGATGTACTACCCCGTAGTGAAGGTTGGACAGAAGGTAGATATCGAGGTAGACATCTTCCCTGGCGAGAAGTTCGAGGGTAAGGTAACACGTATCAACCCAGCACTCGATGCTGCTACACGCACCTTCGGCGTGGAGATTACAATCGACAACGCTAACGAGCGTCTTCGCCCAGGTATGTACGCACGTACAACATTCAATATGGGTCAGAAGGAGAGCATCGTAATCAACGACGTTGCTGTACAGAAGCAGGCAGGCTCATCGGCACGCTACGTCTATGTCATCAAGGATGGCAAGGCAGATTACCGCTTCGTGGAGGATGGCCGCCACATTGGCAACAAGCTTCAGATTCTCAGCGGCATTGAGGAGGGTGAGCAGATTGCTATCACCTCGTTCAACCGCCTTGTGGAGGGTGCTGAGGTGGAGATTATCAACGAGTAATCGTCGCTGAATTGGTTATTTGTAAAGATTAAGCAAGATGAAAATTTACGAGTCAGCGGTACGAAAACCTATATCTACCGCGCTAATATTCATAGCAGTCATCGTCTTTGGCTTGTTCTCAGTGAACAAATTGGGCGTTGACCAGTACCCCGATATTGAGGTACCCTATATCAGTGTTATTACCATCTATCCAGGTGGTAATGCCGAGGATATCGAGACCAATATTACCCGAGTCCTTGAGGATCAGCTCAACTCGGTGGATAACCTCGACAAGATTACTTCTAAGTCGTCGGACAACTTCTCGATTATCACTATGGAGTTTGTCTACGGATGCGACCTTATCGAGGCGGCAAATGATGTGCGTGACGTTGTAGGACGCTCACAGTCGTTGCTCCCCGACGAGGTGGAGTACCCAACGGTTATGAAGTTCTCGACATCGATGATGCCTATTATGATGCTCTCGATTACGGCCGAGGAGAGCTACGGTGCTCTTGCCAAGATTTTGGACGACAAGATGGTAAACGAGCTTAACCGAATCAACGGTATCGGTTCGGTGTCGGTAATTGGTGCCCGCGAGCGCGAGGTGCAGGTGAATGTCGATCCTAAGAAGCTCGAGGCCTACGGTCTTACTATTGAGTCACTTGGACAGCTTATCGCAGCCGAGAATGTCAACGTGCCCGCAGGTTCGCTCGATATGGGTGATCAGGTGTTCAACCTCAAATCGGACTTGGAGTTTAACGACAGCCGCGAGTTGTACGACATCGTAGTATCGAATGCTGGCGGTCGTACCGTTATGCTCTCGGATGTTGCCGAGATTCGCGATACATTGGAGAAGCCAACACTCGACGAGCGTATCAACGGCCGTCAGGGTGTGCGCGTTATCGTGCAAAAACAGACAGGTGCCAATACCGTAAAGATTGTCGAGGATGTACAGGCAAAGCTCAAGGAGATTATCCCCACACTGCCACCCGACTGTAAGGTAGAGACCATCTTCGAGGGCTCGCAGGAGATTAAGAGTGCTATCAACTCTTTGTCTGAAACCATTATGTACGCCTTCATCTTCGTCATCTTCGTCGTGATGGTATTTTTGGGACGCTGGCGAGCTACGTTTATCATCTGCTTGACAATCCCTATCTCGTTGATTTGTGCCTTCATCTACCTATATGCTGTAGGCTCAACCCTCAACATCATCTCGCTTTCGGCACTCTCTATTGCTATCGGTATGGTAGTGGATGATGCTATTGTGGTGTTGGAGAATATCACTACACATATCGAGCGAGGCTCTAAGCCTAAGGAGGCTGCTATCTACGCTACAAATGAGGTGTGGCTCTCGGTTATCGCCACAACACTCGTAGTTGTTGCCGTGTTTATGCCTCTTACAATGCTTCCTGGTATGTCGGGTATTATGTTCCGCGAGTTGGGTTGGATTGTGACTATCGTGGTGTGTGTATCTACTACCGCAGCGATTACCCTTACACCTATGATGTCGGCATACTTCCTCAAGATTGATGGTGCAGCACATACATACAAGGGGATTGGTATCGTCTACAAGCCTATCGACAAGTTCCTTGGCTGGTTGGACAACATCTACGAGAAGGCATTGCGCTTTGTTGTACGCTGGAAGAAGAGCGCGGTATTTGTACTTATGGCCTTCTTCGGTTTGTCGTTGCTACTCGTTAGCCAGGTGCCTACGGAGTTCTTCCCACCTTCGGATAACGCTCGTATCACGATGAATATCAAGATGCCACAGAACGTACACGTAGACTACACTACAAAGGTAGCGCGCCAGATTGACGCTATCATCGCGGAGAAGTATCCATATATCAATATGGTCTCTACATCGTCAGGTGCTAACTCTTCGGATAATGCCTTTGCGGTGATGCAGTCTTCGGAATCGGGCTCACACACCATCAGCTACAATATCCGTATGCCACGCCTTACCGAGATTAATCGTCCTACAATCTTCCAGATTGCCGATATGCTTCGTAAGGATCTTGCTGCCATTCCCGAGATTCGAGAGTTCTCGGTAGTTCCTGGCGGTGGCGGCGGCGGTATGGGTGGCGCAAGTACCCTTGATATCAAGGTATTTGGTCACGATATGGATACTGCAATGGCTGTAGCTAAGGATTTGCAGGCACGCACATCGCAGCTCAGCACAATGCGTGATGTACAGCTATCGCGTGAGGACTTGCAGCCCGAGTACAATGTGGTATTCGACCGTGAGAAGCTCTCATACTACGGTATGAACTCGGCTACGGCAGCACAGTTTATCCGCAACCGCATCTATGGTTACGAGTGTACAAAGTATAGAGAGGATGGCGATGAGTACAACATCGTTGTACGCTATGCAGAGCCCTTCCGCGAGTCGTTGGAGGAGGTAGAGAACATCACACTCTATACGGCTATGGGCCGTCCTATCAAGCTCAAGGATGTAGCTCACATCGAGGAGGTCTTCTCTTCACCTAAGATTGAGCGAGAGAACCGCCAGCGTATCGTCACCGTTAAGGGCTCGTTGGGTGCAGGTGTAGCACTTGGCGATGCTGTAGCGGAGGTAAATACGATGTTGGCAGACTATGAGATACCTGCGGGCATTAGCCTTGAGTTGGGTGGTAGCATCGAGGACCAGGGCGAGGCATTTAGCGATATGGGTATGTTGCTTGCGCTTATCATCATCTTGGTATATATCGTGATGGCTACACAGTTCGAGTCGTTGAGCTACCCATTTATCATTATGTTTACCATTCCGTTTGCGATGTCGGGTGTCTTTGTAGCTCTCTGGCTATCAAATACTCCGCTCTCAATCATCGCGCTTATCGGAGCTATTATGCTTGTCGGTATCGTAACCAAGAATGGTATCGTGCTGGTAGACTATATGAACCTGCTCGTGGAGCGTGGTGCGTCAATCTCTGAGGCTGTTATCAATGGTGGTAAGAGCCGTCTACGCCCCGTGCTTATGACCTCACTTACGACAATCCTCGGTATGGTGCCAATGGCTATGGGTCTTGGTGATGGCTCGGAGATTTGGCAGCCTATGGGTATCGCTGTTGTAGGTGGTCTTACAGCCTCTACCTTCCTAACACTCTTTATCGTTCCTTCGCTCTACGCTATGCTCGAGGGTCACAACCAGCGCAAGGCGGCACGTAAGGCACGTTTGGAGCAGGATGAGGAGAACTTTATCCGCGAGCAGAATCGCAAGAAGGCTTTGGCTGAGAAGTAATAACTAACGGAGCAGAGGGGGTCACGAACACCCTCTGCCCACAAAATAAAAATTAGAGATGAAAGCATTTTTCTTATCATACAATCAGGCGGTTACCGACCGCGTAAACCGTATGCTCGACGAGCACGGCGTACGAGGCTTCACACGCTGGGCATTGACCGAGGGTCGCGGCTCATACGACGGTGAGCCACACTATGGCACACACGCTTGGCCATCGATGAACTCATCGATTTTGGCTATCGTCGAAGACGAGAAGATTCCCGTATTGCTCGAGGCTGTTCGCGAGATCGACTCTACGACACAGCAGCAGGGCTCACGCGCCTTTGTTTGGGATATCACACAGATGATGTAATCTGCAAAATATTAGCAGTTAGGCACCTGCCCATTTTGGGCACTCCTTTCTCGGCGGTGAAATTTAGTTCACCGCCCTTTTTGTATTCTCAAAGAGCAATGTTTTGTAAAACAAAGCTTATAATCTGTTTATTTACAAAGTATTAAGCCAATGAAACATAAAAATATATTGCCGCAAAACACTTAAGTATTAATAAGGCTTAAAACCTTGTTGTCTAATTTAAGTCTAAATAATCACACCTCCGTAAAATCGCCTTCTACAACCAAGTGGAAGGCGATTTTTGCAATCTTAGTGAATATTTTTCTGTAAAAGTGTTGTTATTTTGAATATTTTATATACTTTTGTGGCGTTATTATTATAGGGAGGCAGATATATTTGTGTAATAAATAAATAATTAATTAATTAACAAACCGTAAAACTACTAAACAATGAGAAAACTATTACTGTTTGCATTTGCTGTATTCGCCTTTGCCGCGTGTACACAAAACGATGTCGAGGAGCTTTCGTCTAACCGCGCGGATGTTCCTGAGACTTTGACCGTCGGTTTCGAGGGTGGCGACACCCGTATTCAGCTTAACGAGGCACAGAAAACCGTATGGACTAAGGATGACCTTGTGTCGGTATTCTATCGCTCTAATGCTAATCAGAAGTGGCAGTTTCAGGGTGAGACAGGCGAGCGTGTAGGTAATCTTCGACGTGTATCTGATGCTACGGCTACAGAGACTATGCACCGTACAGTTGTGGTTTACCCCTACAACGAGAACTATTACATCAACCCTGAGACCTACAATATCGATGCTATGCTTCCCGCTGTGCAGCACTACGCTGAGGATAGCTATGGTGTAGGCGAAAATCTTATGGTGTCGCAGAGCGAGTTTACGCAGTTCTCACTTAAGAACGTCTGTGGCTGGCTTAAGATTCAGCTTACAGGTAATGGCGAGAGGGTGCAAAGCCTTACGCTTAGAGGTAATAATGAGGAGCAGTTGGCAGGTCTTATCTATGTAAACACAGCTACTGCGGAGTCTACACTTGCATCGGAGATGGGAAGCTCGGATGATAACAACGCTGGTGGTAACCTTATCTTCGACAACACTATTGTTACGGAGCTTACTCTCGACTGTAGTGAGGGTGTGGAGCTTGGCGCAGAGGCTACTGCCTTCTATATCGCTGTTCCTCCTCAGACCTTCGAGCAGGGTGTCGCTGTGGAGATATTGTGCGATGGTTACAAGCCTATGACGCTTGCGACAACTTCGGAGGTAGTTATCGAGCGTAACCACATTAAGCCTATGGCCGCGGTTGAGTTCGAGGCCGAGGAGGGCGAGGGCAGCGAGATTCCAAATAACGAGATTTGGTATACTGCAACAGCTAAGGTCGAGGCGCCTAGCGATAATCCTTGGTCACTTGATACCTTTGGTGCAAATGTCGTCTCTAACGAGTGGGATTCGGAGAGTGGCGAGGGTGTAATCACCTTTGATGCAGATGTAACGACGATTGGATATGCTGCATTCTATTATTGCGACAGCCTTACAAGCATTACTATTCCCGATAGCGTAACAACGATTGGAGATTTTACATTCTATTGTTGCTACAGCCTTACCAGTGTCACTATCCCCGATAGCGTAACGACGATTGGACTGTATGCATTCGATTTTTGCAACAGCCTTACAGAGTTTAAAGGCAAGTTGGCATCTGAGGATGGCAGATGCTTGATTGTTGATGGTACGCTCAAATCATTTGCCCCTGCAGGTCTTACATCGTACACTATCCCCGATAGCGTAACGACGATTGGAGAGTATGCATTCTTTGAATGCTACAACCTTACAAGCATCACTATCCCCGATAGCGTAACGACGATTGGAGAGGGTGCATTCTATGGTTGCACCAGCCTTACAAGCATCACTATCCCCGATAGCGTAACGACAATCGGAATTTCTGCATTCGCTTATTGCACTAACCTTGTAGGGTTTAATGGCAAGTTTGCATCTGAGGATGGCAGATGCTTGATTATTGATGGTACGCTCAACTCGTTTGCTCTTGGATGCGGTGCAACAGAATACACCATCCCCGATAGCGTAACGACGATTGGAAAGCATGCATTCACTACTTGCTCAAGCCTTACAAGTGTCACTATCCCCGATAGCGTAACAACGATTGGAGAGTATGAATTCCAATTTTGCTACAACCTTACAAGTGTCTATTGCGAGGCTACAACACCGCCAAGTTTGGGTGGAAGTGATGTATTTGATTACAACGCCTCAGGTCGCTTGATTTACGTTCCAGCTGAGTCCGTAGAGGCATATAAGAGCGCAGAGAATTGGAGTGAGTATGCCGATGCTATTGTAGGCTACGACTTCGAGAATGATGTGGTTGTGGAGTAACGCAACGACTTATACTTATACTTATACTTAGGCTCAAACGCAGACCTAATATTTAAACTTAGGCTCAAACGCAGCGCGGGTATTAAAAATAGTACCCGTGCTGTGTTTTTATTGTGATATCGCAGAGAGCTCCCCCACGATGCGGGTACGATTTTTAATACCCACATCGTAGGGGTAGTTTTTTTTAGTAGGAGTGGGTAGCTGTGGATAGTTTTAGGTAGTAATGGGTAAACAGCTTATACCTACTACTACCTATTTCTACCTATAAAAAAGCTACCACACACTCCATCTTTTTGGGGCGCTGCGCTTGAGTGGGGCGCACCTTGCGGTGCTCGATGGGTCGGGCTACGCCCTTAATGGGGAGAGTGCTACCGAAACGGTGGCCTCCACAACGCGCAGCGACCCATTATGGCAAACAGTCCACTATTGCAATTATTTTTCGGATAAGCACCACGATAAAATCTCCTTGTTTTTCAACTTTCAGTTTTTTTTGGTATATTTGCACGTTATAGTTACCTGTTAATGGCGATGAAACGACTCCTGATACTTATCCTGGTGACTCTCTGCACGTTGATATATGCAGAGAGCGCTATGGCGCAGTATTATAGTTGGGGTACCGATCCGACAAGTTTCCGCTGGAAACAGATGAAGAGCGACAAATACAGAGTGGTATACCCCGATACGGCACAAAATATAGCATCACGAATGATGTACTACCTCAATGCCGTTGAGAAGGATATCGACTATGGATACAAATACGAACAGCTCTCTATTCCGTTCGTGGTACACCCTGCAAACTTCCGATCCAATGGTCTTGTTATGTGGCTGCCGAAGCGTGTCGAGTTCCTCTCGACACCCGATGTCAAGGGCTACTCTATGCCTTGGCTAAAGCAACTTATAGCCCACGAATATCGCCACGCTGCACAGTACAGCAACCTCAACCGAGGTGTTCTCAAGGGTTTGAGCTATATACTCGGACAGCAGGGCTCGGCAATAGGACTTCTGGTGATGCCACTGTGGATTATCGAGGGTGATGCGGTACTTACCGAGACCGAGATGTCGACATTTGGTCGTGGCCTACAGCCATCGTTCACAATGGCCTATCGCGCCTATGGTAACGTTGCCGATGTCTACAAGTATACGGACAAATGGTTTTGTGGCTCGTACAAGGATTATATCCCCGACCATTACGCCCTCGGATACCTGATGAACCGACACAGCTACAACCGTTTTGGCACAGTACTGGGCGACGATGTAGCGCGACTCACCACACGTCGACCATATATGTTCGTATCGTCAACGTGGATAATCAAGAAGCTCTACGGCATATCGCGTAAGCAGCTCTTCGACGATGCATTCCGCACACTGCACAACTACTGGCTGCCGCTCTCGCGTCAAAAGAACAGCGCGACGCCTATAGCAATCCCCGAGACAAAGAGCTACACGACATATGCATACCCTATGCCTACACCTTCAGGCAAGATTATCGCGCTCAAGGAGGATTTCGACAAGCCGGCAGCATTTGTCGAAATAGACCCCGAGACGGGCACCGAGCGACGCATACGCCACACCGGAAATGTGTCGTCACGTCCGACAATCTCCTCGACAGGCCGCTTGTGGTGGACGGAGTATCGCCGCAGTCTGCTCTTCCAGGAGAAGGTGGGCTCACAGCTTTACTATATGGATCTCGATGAGGAGCATCCGCGCACGTTGCGTGGTGCTGACGACGTGCTCTACCCTACACCTACTACGGGTCACGGCATCGCGTGGGTGGAGTATAGCATCGATGGCCGCTACACGGTGGTGGTGAACGGCACATCGCCCCTGCCTCGCAAGACCACACTCGAGTATGGCAGCGAGATACACGGTATGGCGTGGGACAATAAGACCGAGGCACTCTACATCCTCGTTACAGATGACGACGGTATGCACATCTCGAGCATCGACAGCGTTGGGTTGAAGAGCATCACGAAGGGTGCGTATACCACCCTCAGCGACCTTCGAGCTGCCAATGGCCGCCTCTATTTCGGCTCTATAGCCTCGGGCCGCGATGAGTTGCACTGCATCGACTTAGCTTCAGGCAAGGAGTATCGAGTATCGACTTCGCGCTACGGTTCATTCAATCCAATGCCCTGCGACAGCGTACTGCTTGCAACAGTATACGATCGCCGAGGATATCTGCCAGCGGTGCAGAGCCTCGACTCACTCATCGAGGTAGAGTATAGCCCATACCCCGAGAAGAGGGTTATCCCCGAGGGCAAAAGCTGGAATGTTGTCAACCTCGACACCGTACGTTTCGATCGCGCCGCAGCAGACAGCGTAGCCAAGCACCGACCTGCGAAGCGCTTCAGCCGCATTGCCCACGCCTTCAACATACACAGCTGGGCACCTGCATCGTACGACCCATTCGAGCTTTCGGAGGAGTCATCCATATCGTTCAACCTCGGAGCTACAATTATGTCGCAGAACATTCTATCGACCACCGAGGGTTTCCTCACGTGGGGATGGAATCAGAGCGAGGGTTCGGTGTTCAAGGGCACGATACGCTACTATGGTCTGGGCGTAAGTCTATGGGTTAGTGGCACGTATGGTGGTAGTCAGAACGTGTATAAGGTATATGCCTACAACCCCATATCGGGCGAGCTTGAGTTCCCAGCACCTCCCGAGCCACGCAAATACTACTCGATTACGACAGGCGCTACCCTGCCGCTGCTCTTCGAGCGCGGATACCACGTTCGTCAGCTCTCTACATCGGTATCGTGGAACTACTCGAATGGTATGGTGGCGAATGTCGATCGTATAAAGATTGAGAATGGCAAGGTGACAAACCTCTCTACAATAGGCTACAGCGAGGGTGTACACCTCATAAATGCAGGCATTGCATTTAGCGACGTCGTGCGCCAGTCACGCCGCGACTTTCTGCCTCCGTGGGGCTATCAGCTTTCGCTCAACTATGCACAAAACCCCGCTACGGACAACTTCGGTCACCTTGTGGTAGCATATGGTAAGCTCTACACTCCGGGCTTCTATCGCCACCACTCGCTCTCGGTTGCGGCATCGTACCAAACATCGCTCGGCGGCTTTCACTCCGATATGGTGCTCTCGAGCCTCACGCTCAAGTCAACACGCCTGATGCCTCGCGGCTTCTCGTCGTACGACATCACCAATGACCACTATGTCGCTACGTCGCTGAACTATCATATGCCTGTCTGGTATCCCGACGGCGGCATTACTGGCATCATCTATTTCAAGCGTCTGCGCCTTAACATCGGCGGCGACTATGCATCGTTTGCACAACCTACGGTAAATCCAGAGAATGGTGTCATCGACACCAAACGTACGCATATCGGAGCATACGGCTTCGACCTCGGAATCGATTTCAACCTCTTTGCGATGCCCGACTCGGCAACAATGTCGGCAACCTTCTCGTTATATCGTAAGGTGTGGATAGATCCAAAGCAGAAAGGTAAATTTTATTTTGGTTTCGACCTCGGCCTGCCGTTTTAAATAGTATTGAACGACGAATAAACAAAGTATTGGATATATGGCAAAAAACCTTGAGAAGAGCGGAAGCCGCAAGTGGCTCCGACGACTGATTATCGCTATGTGGAGCGTTACGCTTCTGATGATTATCGCCATCACGACACTTTTTGCATTGGCCAAGAGCGAGGTGCTCGGTCCTATGCCGACCTTCGATGAGTTGGAGAATCCCAAGACCAACCTCGCAACGCAGATATACTCGGCCGATGGCGAGGTGCTCGGCACATACTTCATCGAGAACCGCACGTATCTCTCCTACGAGCAGCTCTTTCCCGAGGATAGAGAGCGCTGGCTGACGATCGATGGTCACCAGCTACCTCCAATTGTCGCAGCGTTGCTCGCAACCGAGGATAAGCGCTTCTTCGACCACCCAGGTATCGACTTCGAGGCTACGGCACGCGCCGGCATCCGCACGGTGATTCTACGCCAGAGCGGTCAGGGCGGTGGTAGTACCATCACGCAGCAGCTCGCCAAGAACCTCTATAAGACACGTCGCAACAAGGAGGGTCTTGAGGGTAATGCCGGAACGCTGGCAGCCAAGGCACAGGAGTATGTCATCGCGACACAGCTCGAGCACAACTACACCAAGGAGGAGATTGTAGCTATGTATCTCAATACCGTTGAGTTCTCGAACTCGAACTTCGGTATCAAGTCAGCAGCAAACAACTTCTTCGGCAAGGATCCACGCGATCTGCTCATCGAGGAGGCTGCAGTAATCGCAGGTCAGGTGAAGGCCCCTGGCACATATGCACCACTGCGCCGTGGCGAGCCTAACGAGAAGGCACGCGAGCGACGCAACACCGTGCTCGACCGTATGGCAGCCGTAGGCGCCATCAGCGAGGATATGGCCGACTCGCTCAAACAGTTGCCTATCGACCTGTCGCAGTACCGCCGCGCTGGTGATGCTCACAACGAGGGCTCGGCGACATATTTCCGCGAGATGGTGCGCCGCACGATGATGGCCCACGAGCCACAGCGCCGCAACTACTACACCAAGTGGGACTACGAGCAGGCACTCAAGGAGTACAACGAAAACCCAATTATAGGTTGGTGTCACAAGAATCTGAAGGCCAATGGTGAGAAGTATGATATCTATCGCGATGGTCTGAAGATCTATACCACCGTAGACTCGCGTATGCAGCAGTATGCCGAGGAGTCGCTCACGGAGCATATGGCCGAGGTGGTGCAACCACGAATGAACAGCCAGATAAAGAGTCGTGGCTCGATATATGTCGATGTAGAGCCCGAGGATGAGAAGAAGCGCATCGAGACAGCTATGCGCGAGACCGAGCGTTGGAAGGAGATGGAGGCAGCAGGAAGCAGCAAGAAGGAGATTATTGCGGCGTTCAACACCCCACGCAATATGGAGGTCTTCACATTCCGAGGCGTACGCGACACGGTGCTCACGCCACGAGACTCGCTGCTTCACTACAAGTCGACGATGCGAGGTGCATTCGTAGCTATCGACCCACATACGGGATATGTCAAGGCCTATGTAGGAGGCCCCGACTACCGCTACTTCAAGTACGATGCAGCAACGCAGGGTAAGCGTCAGGTAGGCTCGACATCGAAGCCATTTATCTATACCTTCGCCATCGACCACCTCGGTCTGACACCTTGCACGCCAGTGCCTAACCTTCCGGTATCGATCGAGACTCCTATGGGTATATGGTCACCAAAGGAGGCAAGCGATGTTGAGTATAGCGGCGTACATCCACTCTATTGGGGCTTGGCGCAGAGCCGCAACAACTACTCGGCGTGGATTATGAAGCAGGCGAAGCAGCCAAAGGCCGTAGCCGAGTTTATCCACGATATGGGTATCAAGAGCTTTATCGACCCTGTGGCAGCGCTCTGCATTGGCTCGTACGACAGCAACACCTACGAGATGGCATCAGCATACTGCACCTTCGCAAACGAGGGTGTGCGCATCGATCCAATCTTCGTAACACGTATCGAGGATAGCCAGGGCAATGTTCTGGCGACATTCACACCCAAAAGCAACGATGTGCTCTCGAAGCGAGTTGCCTACACTATGATTACGATGATGCAGAAGGTTGTAACTACGGGTACTGCACGCCGTATGCTCTACGAGTTTAAGTTCAACGATGTTGAGATTGCAGCAAAGACCGGTACTACAAACGAAAATGTCGACGCTTGGTTTATGTGCGCTGTGCCCAACCTCGTTATGGGTTCGTGGGTAGGTGGCGAGGAGAATAGCATCCACTTTACGCGCAATGCCGATGGCTCACGTATTGCACTGCCTATTACGGGCAAGTTTCTCACGAAGGTGTATAACGATGGCTCACTCGGCGTAGAGCGTACCGACCGCTTCAAACGTTCGGACGAGGTACCCGACTACAGTTGCTCGGAGGATATGCAGAGCGAGGAGAGTAGCACCGAGAGCGAGGAGGATGCATTTCTTATCGATGACGACGGATTTTTCTAAACTTACATATATATAATATAGATTAGGTATTACCAACTTTAAAACTATAGAACTATGAAAATTGCAATTGTTGGCGCGAGTGGCGCCGTAGGTCAGGAGTTTCTCTCGATCTTGGAGAACCACCCTATGCCTATCGAGGAGCTTCGCCTCTTCGGTTCGAAGCGTAGCGCAGGCACAGTATACCGTTTTCGCGGTCAGGATATCGTTGTACGCGAACTTCAGCATAACGACGATTTCAAGGATATCGACGTGGCACTGACATCGGCAGGTGCCTCAACATCAAAGGAGTACGCCGAGACTATCACCAAGCACGGCGCATTTATGATCGACAACTCGAGCGCCTTCCGTATGGATGACGATATTCCTCTTGTTGTGCCCGAGGTCAATGGCGAGGATGCATTTAACGCTCCACGCCGCATTATCGCCAACCCAAACTGCACAACTATACAGATGGTCGTGGCATTGGGTGCTATCGAGCGTCTGTCGCATATCAAGAGTGTACACGTGGCTACTTATCAGTCGGCAAGCGGTGCTGGTGCTACGGCTATGCAGGAGTTCGAGGAGCAGCACAAGGCCCTTGTCGAGGGTCGCGAGCCAAAGGTCGAGAAGTTTGCTTATCAGCTGGCTTACAACCTTATACCACACATCGACGTATTCCAGGACAACGACTACACGAAGGAGGAGATGAAGATGTTCTTCGAGACTCGCAAGATTATGCACTCCGACATCCGCACATCGGCAACCTGCGTGCGTGTACCCGTACTTCGTGCCCACTCCGAGGCTATCTGGGTGGAAACGGAGGAGGAACTTACGGTAGAGGCCGTACGCGAAGCATTCGCCAATACGAAGGGCATTGTCCTCGTCGACGAGCCAGCCGAGAAGCGCTACCCTATGCCTCTTTATGCACAGGGTTGCGACCCCGTATACGTAGGTCGTGTACGCAAAGACTTGTGCAACGAGAATGGTATTACGTTCTGGTGTGTGGCCGATCAGATACGCAAGGGCGCTGCTCTAAACGCTATCCAGATATTGGAACTTCTTGTTGCTAATAAATAAGGATATGGTTTTCTTGCCGCACGTGGCAGTAAACATAACCAAAAATATTTTGGATTATTAGTTGCAAATAGCCATATTTTTGCATATCTTTGCAACGAAACGCCTAAAAAAGCGATATTTTCCCATTTAAGGCGCAACAGAAAAAGAAGAAATTATTAAAATTATTGTATAACCTAAAACGAATATTATTATGGAAATCCCATTTGCAGAAGCGTATCGCATTAAGATGGTTGAGCCATTGAAGAAGAGCACACGCGCAGAGCGTGAGCAGTGGCTTAAGGAGGCACACTACAACCTCTTTGGTTTGAAGTCTGAGCAGGTATATATCGACTGCTTGACAGACTCTGGTACAGGTGCTATGAGCGACCGTCAGTGGGCTGCTATGATGACTGGTGACGAGGCTTATGCTGGTTCAAAGTCATTCTTCCAGCTTAAGGATACTATCGGTGCTATCACTGGTTTCGAGTACGTTATCCCTACACACCAGGGTCGTGCTGCAGAGAACGTATTGTTCTCACACCTCGTA
>JAGBXR010000017.1 GCA_017629145.1 Alistipes sp.
CTGCAAAGCTCGACGAGTACGGCATTCCTTACCAGCGTCCTGTTGGTGGTCACGCTTTGTTCGTAGATGCTGACAAGGTTCTCTCTAACATCCCTAAGGAGGAGTTCCCTGCACAGACTTTGGCTATCGAGCTCTACCTCGAGGCTGGTGTTCGTGGTTGCGAGATCGGTTACATCCTTGCTGACCGTGATCCTGTAACTCGCGAGAACCGTTTCGGTGGTCTTGACCTCCTTCGTCTCTGCATCGCTCGTCGTTCTTACACTAACAACCATATGGATGTTATCGCTGCTGCGTTGAAGAACGTATACGACCGTCGTCACGAGATCACACGTGGTGTGAAGATCGTTTGGGAGACAGAGTTGATGCGTCACTTCACTGTTAAGCTCGAGCGTTTGTAATTCATAAAGGCAGTGACGCGTTAGTGGCACTGTGCTGAAAGTAAGGGGTTGTCCGATGGACAACCCCTTTGTTTTTTAGTCGTTGTCTGGCGAGGCTGAAATCGACATTCTTTATACAACATCTTTTGCTATACGGCTCTATAATGGCTGCGATTGGATAGCTGAAGCATTAGCCTACTTGCGATTCTCAAATAAAATAAGTATCTTTGCCTAAATTGGAGGTGGAGCGCCATAGGCAAACCATCGACCCGAGGCAGCAAAATTATGGATTCGTTCGAAAGAGAGCACAAAATAGCATTTGCGCGAGTCATCACCGACCTTATCAAGGCCGACTTTGTTGTCGAGGTTAACTGTTAATAACTTAATAAAATGAATAAGCGCAACTCATATCTATCCGAAGTTCTCGCGAATGACTCACCAGCAGTCATCAACGGAAGCGGCCGAAATATAATACCACCACCCGAGAAAGAGCCTTTGTGGAAGCAATATCTCGAGAAGTTCAAAGATCCGATCATCATCGTGCTTCTCGTGGTCTTCTTCTTCTCGGTTGTCGTAGCTATATACGAGATATTCAGTATGGGCAAGGGTTGGTCTATACTTCTCGAGCCATCGGGCGTGCTCACAGCACTTCTGCTGGCTACGGGCGTAGGCTTCATCTTCGAGTTCAAGGCGAGCAAGGAGTTCGACATACTTAACAAGGTCAAGGACTCGCGTCCCGTAAAGGTCATACGCCGCAATGGCGCGAAGGGCCGACCACAGGTTATGCTTATCAAGCGCCACGACGTGGTCGTTGGCGATATCGTCAAGCTCGAGAGTGGCGATGAGATTCCGGCCGATGGTCTGCTCCTCGAGTCGAGCTCGCTGCGCATCGATGAGTCTAACTTCACTGGCGAGCTCTATGCCAACAAAACAACCGTCGAGGCCGACTTTAAGGCCGACGCTACCTACCCATCCAACTTTCTGTTGCGCGGATCTACCGTTATCGAGGGTAACGGCATATTCCGAGTTACCGAGGTGGGTATGCAGACCGAGGAGGGCAAGGGCGTAGCGCGCACGCAAGAGGGAAGTGATGTCGAAACACCACTCAATCAGCAACTTGCACAGCTCGGCAAGTGGATATCTGTCACGAGTTTTATCATCGCCTCGCTCATCGTCATTGGTCGTATGGCCTTCTTCTTCCTCTACGATGCAGGTGCTACGGGCGACTACGGACTAATCGAGATCGCCGAGTTTGTCCTCGCCTCAATTATGATTGCCGTAACGCTTATCGTGGTGGCTGTTCCCGAGGGATTGCCGATGAGTGTTACTGTGAGCCTCGCGTTGAGTATGCGCAAGATGCTCAAGGAGAACAACCTTGTGCGTAAGCTCCACGCCTGCGAGACAATGGGTGCAGCAACGGTTATCTGCACAGACAAGACGGGCACACTCACCAAAAATCAGATGACCGTACTCGAGAGCGACTTCTACGGTGCGGAGGAGGAGCTGGAGCTTATACGTCAGAATATGGCGATAAACTCTACTGCCGATGTATACCGCGACGAGGAGGGCAAGCTTGTGACCATAGGTAACCCTACGGAGGTGGCTCTGCTCAAGTGGATGCACAAGGAGGGTTACGACTACGAGAACTGCCGCCGCAATGCTTCGGATGTTGAGCAGACGCCGTTCTCGACCGAGACAAAGTATATGCAGACCATCGCTGTGCCAAGCGAGGGTGCAACACCTGTTCGCTTCATCAAGGGCGCGCCCGAGATAGTGCTCTCGATGTGCGACAGAATCGTTGGCGACATAAGCCGCGAGCATATAAACACGAAGCTGCGTGAGTACCAGAGTAAGGCTATGCGCACGCTCGGCTTTGCATACCAGCTTCAGGATGCTGAGGGCACAGCGCAGACCCTCTTCCTCGGCATCGTGGGTATAGCCGACCCTATACGCGACGATGTCAAGGAGGCGATAAGCATCTGCAAGGATAGCGCCGGCGTGAGGGTCATCATCGTGACCGGCGATACGCCAGGTACTGCAAACGAGATAGGCCGCCAGATTGGTCTTCTCGATAGTGGTGACGAGAAGCAGACCATCACAGGCCCCGAGTTTGCGGCAATGAGCGACGAGGAGGCCAAGGAGCTGCTGCGCAACGACAGTTTCAAGATTATATCGCGTGCACGCCCCGATGATAAGGCGCGTCTAGTGATGCTGCTACAGGCTATAGGTCACGTTGTAGCGGTTACGGGCGACGGCACGAACGATGCTCCGGCATTGAGCAAGGCCCAGGTAGGACTCTCGATGGGCGACGGCACGTCACGCGCCAAGGAGGCGAGCGACATCACAATCATCGACAACTCCTTCTCGAGCATCAACAAGGCTATAATGTGGGGACGCTCGCTGTATCTCAACATCCGCCGCTTTATCATCTTCCAGATGACCATCAACCTCTGCGCCTGCCTTATCGTGCTTCTCGGCTCGTTCATCGGCCTCGACTCGCCACTAACGGTGACGCAGATGTTGTGGGTAAACCTGATTATGGATACCTTCGCAGCTATGGCACTCTCGTCGTTGCCAGCAGATAGGAGCGTACTCCGAGATAAGCCTCGCAAGCCCAACAGCCATATCATCGACAAACATATGGTCTATCGCATTGTGGGCGCAGGTCTTATGTTCTTCCTCTTCCTGACTGGGGTATGGCAGTTGCTGTGGCATACGAATATCGAGTCAGTAAGCGAACTGATATCTATAGACTCGTTGAAGCTCTTCGTAACTGATTTCGCAAATATGGAGAAGACAAAGGCGCACTTGAGTGGCTATGAGCTGGGCGTATTCTTCTCGACATTTGTGATGTTGCAACTGTGGAACTTGTTTAATGCCAAGTATTTCCGCACCAACCGAAGTCTTATTCAGGATATCACCGCGATGTTTAGCAACAGAGAGAAGCTTAAAGAGTCCTACAGCACAGGTTTTTTGTGGATTCTGCTTGTCATACTCATCGGACAGATACTCATCGTCACCTACGCTGGCAGTATGTTCAACGTGTCGCCTCTCCGCCTCGAGGACTGGGGATGGATACTCCTTGTCACCTCTCCAGTGCTTATCGTGGCCGACATATTCCGCTTTGTGACCAACATTGCATCGCGACGTAAAACAACAGATAATTAAGCCTCTAAAAAAAACTTATATTATGACTGATTCGATACTAACTATAGAACACGTCTCGAAGAGCTATACGGGGCATAAAGCCCTTAACGATGTATCGCTCGAGGTGCCTCGAGGTGCTGTATATGGTCTGCTTGGCCCTAATGGCGCGGGAAAGACCACTCTTATACGCATCATCAACCGCATAACCATTGCCGACGAGGGTCGTGTACTCCTTGACGGCAAGCCTCTTACGGCCGAGGATGTATACCACATCGGCTATATGCCCGAGGAGCGAGGTCTATACAAGAAGATGCGTGTAGGCGAACAGGCGCTGTTCTTCGCACGTCTCAAGGGTCTGGAGCGACGCGAGGCAGAGAGACGACTAAAGGGTTGGTTTGAGCGTCTCGGTATTGCCGACTGGTGGGGCCGCAACGTCGAGGATTTGTCGAAGGGTATGGCGCAGAAGGTGCAGTTCATAGCTACGGTGGTGCACGAGCCCAAACTCTTAATCTTCGATGAGCCATTCTCGGGCTTCGACCCTATAAATGCGAATATGCTTAAGGAGGAGATTCTCGGACTTAGAGAGAGGGGTGCTACAATCATCTTCTCGACACACAATATGGCATCCGTCGAGGAGATATGTGACCATATAACGCTCATCAACAAGTCGCAAAACATACTCTCGGGCTCGGTCGAGGAGATACGTCGACGCGCTGGTGGCAACATCTTCGAGGTGGTGTATAGTGCTGACGATAGTACGCTACACGCTGCGACAAACGACCTTGCGACACTTCTAAGTGAGAGCCAGGGTGTCGTAGGTGGCTACCGTCGCGTGAAGATGCACGTCAAGGAGGACGACAAGCTACGCGAGGTGATAGCTCGCCTTAATGAGCAGTGCGCGCTACGCTCGCTAAACGAGGTTATGCCCTCGATGAACGATATATTCATTCGTGCCGTAAATGGCACATTATAGATGTGTAACAGCCATAAACGCAAATAGTTATGAAGAATACTTGGTTGATAATAATGCGTGAGTGGGGTGAGCGTGTACGCAAAAAGTCGTTTATCATCACCACGCTTCTGATGCCTCTCTTTATGATAGGTATGATGGTCGCACCTACGCTGATGATGCTCTACTCTAAGGGCGAAGAGAAGCAAATCGTAGTTCTCGACCGCTCGGGACAAAATATAGCCGAGCGTCTAATGCCTACTGCAGAGGCACAATTTGTCCTCGACGAGCAGATGTCGAAGACTGAGGCGTGCCGCATATACAACGAGGAGAGCGGCATATTTGGCATTCTATATATTGGTAGCGATGTCGAGCAGCGCGACTCTGTGCAGCTTATCACCAACTCCTCATCGTCGATGATGCTGGAGGAGAACATAGCCTCGCAAATCTCGGCAATCATCGAGCACGACAAACTCGCGAGCTACAACATTGAGAATATAGAGGCGATACTCGCTGAGGTTAAGACCAACATCGAGCTGAGCACCTTCCTAAACGATGGCACAGGCGTTGAGGAGAGTATGGAGGTTACCTCGTCGAGCATAAACTACATCCTCGGCTTGGTACTCGGAATGATACTTTATATGGTTATCATCCTCTACGGCCAGATGGTGCTTACATCGGTAGTCGAGGAGAAGGCGAGTCGCGTTGTCGATGTGCTCGTTACCAGCTGCACACCACTACAGATTATGATGGGCAAGATTTTGGGGATTGCCCTTGTTGCTATGACACAGATAGCCATCTGGGCACTCCTTGTCATCGCAGCATCGAAGTTCCTACTACCTTCGCTCTTCTCTGCCGAGGTGGTAGCCACAAACGATATAATGCTCCAGAGCCTTATGGGCACATTGGGCAACACGGGATATGTGGCAACGCTATTCCTCTATCTGCTACTCTTCATCATCGGAGGCTTCTTGCTCTACGCCTCGTTGTACGCAGCAGCTGGCTCGGCTGTAGACTCTGTGATGGATGGTCAGCAGTTTAACTCGGTGATTATGATGCCTATCATCCTCTCTATAATTGCGATGATGTCGGTATTCAACGACCCTAACTCGCCATTGGCATTCTGGACATCGATGATACCACTCACCTCGCCTATAGTGATGATTGCGCGCATACCTTGCGGCATCGCACTGTGGGAGATTATCGTATCTTTGGTCTTGCTCTACGCCACATTCATCTTTACTACGTGGGCTGCCGCAAAGATATACCGCGTGGGGATCTTTATGCACGGCAAACGACCCTCGTGGCGCGACCTGTGGGTATGGTTTAGAATGAAATAGACGAGCTTATGAAGCTAACATTCTTAGGCACAGGCACATCGCAGGGCGTACCCGTCATCGGGTGCCGCTGCGAGGTGTGCCAGTCGGCTGACCCCCGAGACAAACGTCTGCGCACCTCGGCTATGGTCGAGGTGGGCGACGCTCGTATGGTTATCGACGCAGGGCCCGACTTCCGCCAGCAGATGCTACGCGAGGGCGTAGACCGCCTTGATGCGCTGCTACTCACACATCAGCACAAGGACCACACAGCCGGCATCGACGATGTGCGCGCCTTCAACTTTGTCGACTTCCCGACAATACGCACTATGCACATCTTCGCCAACGAGCCTACGATAGCTACGCTACGTAAGGATTTCGACTACGCATTTGCCGAGGATAAGTATCGCGGAGTGCCCGTCATCGAGCTGCACACCATCGACGAGCAACAACCATTTATGGTGGGCCGCGTGGAGATTACACCTATCATCGGCGCACACTCCACGCGCTTCCGCTCGGTGGGCTACCGCATAGGCAAGATGGCCTATATCACCGACTTTAGCGGCATAGAGCCCGAGGAGGAGGCCAAGCTCAAGGGCGTAGAGCTGCTCGTGGTAAATGCCTTGAGATGGCGCAAACACGACTCGCACTTCTCGGTAGACGAGGCACTGGCTCTCATTGGGCGCATAGCTCCCCGAAGGGCATACCTCACGCATATGTCCCACGAGATAGGGTTGTACAGCGAGGCTGCAGTAAAACTTCCCGAGGGCGTAGAGTTTGCCTACGACGGACTCTCGGTCGAGATAGATTAATTTTTAAGGGTATGGATATGAGAAAATTTATGAATGACAAGGTCATCGTCATCACTGGCGCATCGTCGGGCATTGGCGAGGCTATGGCACGCGAATATGCCGCAATGGGAGCGAAGGTGGTGCTCGGAGCACGCCGCGAGGAGGAACTCGAGCGCGTTGCCTCCGAGATTGAGACTTGCGGTGGAAAGGTGGCGTATATCGCTTGCGATGTCACAAAAGAGAAAGATTGTCAAGCGCTGATAGACAAGGCTGTAGAGAGCTACGGTAGGATTGATGTTATGATTTGCAACGCAGGACTATCGATGCGCGCACTATTTGATGACTGCGACCTCGAGGTGCTGCACCGACTTATGGATGTCAACTTCTGGGGTACGGTAAACTGCACGAAGTATGCGCTACCTTGGCTGCAACGCTCGCGCGGTTCGCTTGTCGGCATATCGTCGGTTGCAGGCATCCACGGACTCCCCGGACGCACGGGATACTCGGCATCGAAGTATGCTATGACAGGCTTCCTCGACACCATACGCATCGAAAACCTCAAGAAGGGGGTTCACGTGATGACCGCCTGTCCTGGATTTACCGCCTCGAATGTGCGCTTTGCAGCACTCACAGCCGACGGCACGCAACAAGGCGAGACACCGCGCAACGAAGCACGAATGATGACTCCCGAGCAGGTTGCTCACATCGTGGCACGTGGCATACGCCGCCGCAAACGCCTCTGCCTGATGGAGTGGGAGGGACGTGCAACGCACCATCTCAAGAAGTTCTTCCCTGCGCTTGTCGACCGACTCTTCTATATGGTAATGGCCAACGAGCCCGACTCGCCACTCAAACGATAGAGTTCAAACAAAATATGCGACCCCGTCGGGAGTCGCATATTTTGTTGTAGTCGACCGACTATTTGATGTTGATCGAGCTACTCATAACTGTGTTGCCCTCGGCAGATATTGTAATCTTGCTGTCACCAGACTTCCAGCCATTACCGTTGTGGATAAGGTAGTCGATAGTCTTGCCTATGAGCTCCGAAGGAACGACAATCGACCAGGTGTAGTTACCCTCGTTTACCATCTCGTTGCCTGGCCAAGTTGTATCGAATGATGTACCTGTATTCCATACGTGAATCTTTGCTACATCGCCCCACCACTGCTTTGTGTTATCGGTATCGAGCTTAAATACAAGCTTTACGACGTTCTCATCCAAAACTACAGATGCACCATTCTTGGTGATTGTTACGTTTGCGAGATCCGACTTCTTGTCACCCGATACGAAGTAGTAGCTGAGTGAGCTGCCGATATAGTCGCCGCTAACAGCATACTTCGAGTCTGTCACGAGGTCACCGCTCTCGGCTGTGATGAACTTATCGCCATCCTTGAGCACGATGTAGAGTGGGCTCCAGTTTGCCTTGTTGTTGATGGTGATATCGACAGTAAGGTTTGTATACTCCTCGACGCACTCGTAGTAGAGCTTACCTACGCTATCGTTTGCCACGAAGCTGATGTTATAGATACCATTCTTCTCGACTGTGATATTCTGGCCATTATCCGTAGTAAGAACATACTCCTTGTTTGCCTCGGTGCGACCAGCCTCCGAAAGACCGTAGCTTGCATCCCAAGCGTTGCCCTTCACGAACTTGAACTCATCATCCTTGTATAGCTTCACACCCTCGGCAACAAACCAGCTCTTGCCGTCGCTATACATAGCGATAGGATTTGCTACATCCCAACCCTGGAACGAACCTACGATACCGAACTCAGCCTTTGTGCCAGCCGCAGGCAGCTCGGGCATAGTTGGATCGGCAGGCGTCTCTGGCTGCTCCGGTTCCTCACCTGGGAGCTTTACCTCCGCGCCGTGCTCAACTATTGTATACTTGAGTTTGTGACCCCACTCGGCACTCTCTGCAACGTAGATATATACGTCGTAGCTCTTCGACCAGTCAGCAACACCAAGATTGTTGGCGTGCTCACCGAGATTGTTATCGTATACGTCGTACCAACCCTCGCCAATCTCTGCCGAGAAGTCGTAATACTCCTTGCCCTCCGACTTTTTCCAGGCACCAAATGTGGTGTTCTCTCCATTCCAATCGGCGATGCCCTGCTTTGCAAACTTGAAACCACCTTCCTCGAATGTTACATCCTCGGCAACATAGAGGTTCTCGGTAGCTGTAGCAAACATAGGTGTGAGCTTATCGAGCTCCCAGCCCTGATGCTGACCTACAAGACCCCAGTCGTAATACTCGGCTGTGCCAAGCTCACCGAGGTTGTAGATGGTGTTGCGCTGGAGCACTGCACCTACCGCACCTGCACGGAGCAACTCCTCGCCAACACTCACCTCGAGACCCTCGCTCAATGTTGCTGGAGCAACAGCTACGAGGTATGTCTTACCGGCCAGGCAACCCTCGAGTGTTACCTCCGAGCTACCCTCCGATGCGAATGTTACAGTTGCGTCGCTGTTGATTGTAAAGCTTGCTGCGAGGCTCTCGCCAGCTACCGCCTTGAAGGTGTAGTCACCGGCCTGCATAGCCTTGAACTTTAGCAATGCTGCCACATTGCAGAACGAGAGTGTTGCACCCTCCTCGATATCCTCGCCTGCAGCAACTACGGGAGTCTGCTTTGGGAAGCTGTTGGCACGTGCCTTCTGCACCGCGCTGATTGCGTTCTCGCTCTGCTCTCCACGATATACTGCTACGTAGCTACCTGTTGGGAGCACGTCCTCCATTGTTGAGAATGCTGTGTTATCGCCACCCTTGAAGGCTCTGAAGAGTACGTCGTTGACATAAATCTTGTCGCCAGCCTCCCATACGGGTGTTGTGCCATTCTCGCCGAGGGCCAAACGTGTCTCGCCCTTCTCGAATGTTGCATAGATTGTCATCGTGGTCTTCTCGCCTACGACTGTGTCGTTGTCTTGAGTACACGCTGCAAAGCCAAAGAGTGCTACGGCAGCGAGTAGAAACATCTGAAATCTCTTCATAGTTGTACGCGTTTTACCAGATAAACTCACCCGTTGCATAATCCTCCAAGTCCATTGTGTAGGGACTGCTCACCTCGAAACCACGCTCAATGCTGATCTCTGCTACCTCGACGCTTGGTGCGATGTAGTTGTTGTTGTTTGTCATCATAGTTATTGTTTTTGTTGAATTAAGTCTGTTTGCCAACGAGGCATAGCCTCGGTAATAACAATCAAAGTTAGGTATTTTTTGCCAAACAGAGGGTATGCACCCTACCAAATATTACCGAATGGCTTAATTACCGCGACGAATGGTCTAAAAGAGGGACGGGGAGAGACTGAATTTATCGATAGAACCATTCAGCTGTGGCTCTGACACAAAAAATAACGGATGGGACATACTCGACGTATTTTCCATTTGGGGCAATGATTGAGATGTCATCAAACACCCTTCAGGTTAGCACACCCCAATTTTTCGATAGAAGTAGTTAGATGCGGCACTGACACGAAAAAGCCACCGATGGGTAGTACTTGATGTACGTCCCATTTGGGGTAATGATTGAGAGGTCATAAAACACCCTTCTGTGTTGCACACCCCAATTTGTTGTCAGAGTGGTGCAGATGTGGCACTGACACGAAAAAGCCAC
>JAGBXR010000018.1 GCA_017629145.1 Alistipes sp.
AAATAGTCATAAACCCGTATTGATTGTTATTGCTGGTCCTAATGGGTCTGGCAAGACAACTGTGACGGAGCAGATTCTGCGTCACGAGTGGATGGAGGATGCTGTTTATATCAATCCAGACATTATCGCTCAGGAGCGATTTGGTGATTGGAACTCTGCTGAGGCGGTGAGACAGTCTATTGCCTACTGCGAGGAGTTGCGTGAAGAGTGTTTGCGTGAGCGAAAGAGCCTTATTTTTGAGACGGTTTTGTCACGTCGAGATAAGGTTGATTATATTCGTAGAGCAAAAGAGGCTGGATTCTTTGTGCGACTATTCTTTGTGTGTACCGAATCTCCAACTATAAATGCAATGCGTATTGCAAAGCGAGTTATGCAGGGAGGACACGATGTGCCTATTACGAAGATAATATCTCGCTATAAACTCTCAGTGGCAAATTGCATGGATGCAGCAAAGATTGTTGATAGGTGCTACCTATATGATAACTCGGTGGAGAATAGCGATGCTCGTCCACTCTTCAGAGCGGTTGATGGAAAGGTATTCAAGCGTTATACTGAGAATATGCCAGTGTGGGCAGAGCTGATAGAACGAAAATTGGAGACTCCAAAGTGATAAAAATTGGTCGTTAGACATCAAATGCTAACGACCTTTTTTTGTGTTCCAGAAACAAATTCTGTAAAAAACTACTAACCCATATAATAATAACGAGTATACATCAGAGTGGGTATCACTATACCCCTAAACAATACTACACTGATACCCTTGTAAGCGAGATAGTGGTCTTGGTCGGTTGGTCGAAAACCCTATGATTTAGACCAACCAACCACAAACAATACTTTACTGATACTCTTGTAAGCGAGATACGAAGAGTTGTTCTCTTGTTCGTTCGTTCGTTTTCCCTATAAAAAAGAACGAACGAACAGAATAATATCATAATAATATATATCCCAATGAGCGAATATTGATACCAGTTAGAGAGATACAGAGTAGGGTATGGATAATGGATAATTGGATAAAATCCCTATAGTTTTATCCACTTTATCCACCATCCGTAATATATATCCCAATGAGCGAATATAGATACCAGTTAGAGAGATACCGAGGGCGTAGTACGAGGTATATATATTATCAGTGTAAGTGTAGTTTTACTCGTTATATTGATACATATAATAATAACGAGTATATATCAGAGTGGGTATCACTATACCCCCAAACAATACGACACTGATACTCTTGTAAGAGAGATACGAAGAGGAGAGAGGAGTGTTCGTTCATTCTTTTTTATAGGGAAAACGAACGAACGAACAGGCCACCTCCCTCCCTTATCCCCGAGTGGGTGGATAATGGGAGTGAATAAAAAGTGTATTTTGTCGTTACGCTTGCCCTCAAAATGCTCATTTACGCTCAGTAAACTCCGCTTTTTCGGGCTTCGCAAGCCTAAAACTACATCTTTTTATTCACTCCTTTAGGTTATGAGGGGGCTGGCTAAGTTACTTTTTTAGTCAGCCCCTAAACAATACTACTCTGATAACACTTTGAAGCGAGATAGTGGTTGTTGGTTGGTCGGTCGAAATGACAGGGTTTTCGACCAACCGACCAAGACCAACAAACAATACTTTACTGATACTCTTATAAGCGAGATACGAAGATGGGAGAGGAGTGTTCGTTTGTTCTTTTTTATAGGGAAAACGAACGAACGAACAGGCCACCTCCATCCCTTATCCCCGAGTTGGTGGATAATGGATAAAAACATAGGGGTTTTATCCACTTTATCCATTATCCAATCCCGCAGAACGCTCTCCACTATTCACAAAAAAAGGGGGCATCCAACAGCATTGGACACCCCCAGCTTTATAAGCGTGATATCTAACTATCGTACGCCATCCTTACCCTTCTGGAGGAACGCTACGAAGGCCTCGATATCGGTGTTGTAACCGCGTGGGCCAGCGAGTACGGTCTCGCCATCGGGTGAAAGAAGGATGTAGCCTGGCTGTGCGTTAACACCCCAGCGGTCCTGTGCGAACTTAGAGTTTACAGAGCCAAGACGCTTGCCACCCTCAATCTTAGTCATATCATCAACGTAGAGTGCGCAGATGACGAAGTCGTTGCGCAACATAGGCAATACCTGGTCGTTGCTCCATACCATAGTCTCCATCTCGCGGCAGTTGTTGCAAGCGTGACCTGTAACATCCACGAAGATAGGCTTGTTCTGCTTCTTTGCAGCAGCTACAGCCTCCTCGAAGTCGAAGTGACCCTCGAGCTGGTGTGGCAAGTGCAAGAAGTCGGCATACTTACGGCCAGTGTTTACATTCTCGTGGTGACCGCTAACACGGTAGTCCTGAGTGCTCATAGGAGGAATGTAGCCCGATACAGCGTTGAGTGGCGCACCCCACATACCTGGGATGAGGTAAACAACGAATGAGAACACAGCGATAGCGAGTGTGAGGCGGAATACCGACACGTGCTTAACCTCGTCGTCGTGTGCGAAGCGGAGCTTACCGAGCAAGTACAAGCCGAGGAGTGAGAATGTTACAATCCAGATAGCGAGGTATGTCTCACGGTCGAGCAAGCCCCAGTGCATAGTCTGGTCTGCGGTCATCAAGAACTTCAAACCGAGGGCGATCTCGATGAAACCGAGAACAACCTTAACAGAGTTCAACCAACCACCGCTCTTTGGAAGGTTCTTAAGCAATGCTGGGAACCACGCGAGGAGTGTGAAAGGCAAAGCAAAGGCGATAGCGAAGGCTGCCATAGTGATAATAGGCATCCAGAAGTTAGTGCTGCCGCTTGTAGCCTCGATGATAACATTACCTACGATAGGACCTGTACAAGAGAACGATACCAATACGAGGGTAAGTGCCATAAAGAAGATACCTACCAAACCACCCTTATCAGCACCTGCGTCGCTCTTGTTTACGAGGCTTGAAGGCAACGTAATCTCGAACGCACCGAAGAACGATGCCGCAAATACCATAAAGATAAGGAAGAAGATGAGGTTAGGAATCCAGTGTGTACCGATGAAGTTGAAGATGTCACCCGATACATCGATACCGAAGATTGTCAAGCTCATAATGATAGCGATAGGCAACACGTAGAGAGCTACGATGAAGATACCGTACATCAATGCGCGAAGACGACCCTGTGCAGGTGACTGCGAGCCCTTAACGAAGAACGATACGGTCATAGGCACCATAGGGAACACACAAGGTGTGAGCAACGCAGCGAAGCCCCAAAGGATAGCTGTGATGATTGAGCTCCAGTCGAGAGCCGATGCTGTAGAGGCATCCTCCTCCTCAACAACCTCAGCTGCGCCAGGCATCTGAATGGTGAACTCCACGATGTTTGCTGTGCACTGGTTAGTCTCGTTTGTGCAGATTGTAGCGTTGATGAAGCCAGCAACCTTCTGTGCTGCCTTTGCCTCAATCTTCTGAACGTAGATAGCCTGGTTGCAGTAGATGTAGGCTGGCTGACCTGTAAGCTCGTCGATGCCGTGCTCCTCGGGAGTGAGTGTCTCGAACATATCGCCAACAGCTGTAGCATTCTCGAACTCGATGATAGGTGCCGAGAAGTCGGTCAATGGGTAGCCGTGGAAGCCCTCCTTGATTGCACCGTCGAAGGTAACAACATAGATGCCGTCACCCTCCTCCTCTGCTGTGATTGTCCACGCGATGTTTGGACTTTCAGCGTCGCCACCAACCTTAATGGTGGTCTTTGCACTCTCCTCCTGTGCCATTGCTGCGAAAGGCAATACGAGCGCGAGAGTGAGCGCAAGAGTCTTGAAAAGTTTTTTCATAGTTTAATTTGGTTAAAAAATTATTGTTTGATATTAGTTGTTTACGTCCCAGTGTGGGTTGTGTTTCGTTGTTGTGCTGGCTGCGCTATCTATGCTTTCGGTTCGGCAGCTCTATGCCTCGCTGTCGTCATCCTTATTCTCGATGAGTCGCTCAAAGGAGCTATCCGTCGACATAAGCTCCTCGGTGCGGCCATCCCATATCTTATAACGCGAAGGCGATACGCCTACGCGCTGCTTGAAGTACTTGCCGAAGAAGGACTGCGATGCGAAGTTGAGCTTCGTGGCAATCTCGCTGATGCTCAATCCCGAGTACTTGAGTAGTCGCTTTGCTTCGTAGACAACAGCCTCGTCGATGAATTTCGAGGCGTTGCGGCCGCTCTTCTTCTTGAGGATGAGCGAGAGGTACTTTGGCGTGATGCCCATCTTCGAGGCGTAGAACTCGACGCTACGCTCCGTGCTGCAATACTCGCGCAGAAGGTCCAGAAAGCGGTTGAAGAGCTCGTCGGTGCGGTTGCTCGTTGCGCCACTCTCGGGAAGGCTGTGGTGCTGCACGATGCCCATCACGTAGTGGAACATCGCTGCGAAGAGCGAGCCTATCACCTTCTCGCGTCCCGACTTTGGACTCTTGTCGCACAACACCTCGCGCATAAGCTTCGAGATGTCGTGTATGTAGTTGGCCTCATCGGGCTCAATCTGCACGCAGGGTGCATCCAAGAAGCCGTGATATATCGAGATGAGGTCTTGCGTGTCGACGTGTATGCTGTTGAGATACTGCTGCGAGTAGGTCACCATATATCCTGACGAGCGTATCGAAGCCTTCACCTGCTCGATTACGGTATTCTCGTTGAAGATGAAGAGCGTATTGGGGCGTAGCTCGTGGAGCTTGCCGTTAATCTTAATCTTCGCCGTGCCGCTCACCGTAACACCTATCGACACACCCTGAATGAGTGCCGTGAGGTCCTCAAGCTCGCGGAACATCACCAGCGGAGTGATTATCACATCCTCGGAGTAGTATGCAGTCTCGAATCGAGATTTGAGCCTCTCTATCGATGCTCGCTTAATGCCGTCTTGCTTCATTTCGTTATGTTGTGGTTCTACTTCTATTCCTTTACGTTGTGGACTATCGTCTCACCTTCAGTGCGTTGTGGTCGCACTCTACGAGCATCGGGAAGTCGGGACCACGCTGTCCGTCGACATCCGTACGTTCGTGCTTCTCCGATAGTATCTCGATACGCTTGCTGCGCATATATCTCACCGCGCTTGGCTTGTTGCCCACCAAGTAGCGCAACATATTCCAGAATACGCGCACAGGCTTGCTGTACTCCATAACCAGCACGTCGAGCATTCCATCCTCCACCGATGCGCTCGGTGCTAAGGTGAAGTGTCCTGCGCTCTTGCCGTTCAGCGCAAGGAACATCACCGCGTCGGTGCTGAACTGCTCGCCGTTGATGCGGATGATGAGAGGTATGCGGTGCATAGTGCGCAAGTCGCGCGAGCCTACACGCAGATAGGCTAACTTGCCTACGATGTGCTTCTCCTTGTCCGTCGTGCGCTGCGATGTCGTTGTGAGCACACCGAAGCTTAACACGTTAACAAAGCGATAGCCATTCACCACGCCGCAGTCCACCTTTGTGGTCTTGCCTTTAGCAATCTGTCGCGCAGCCTTGAGTATGTTGCGTGGCATACCGAGCGAGTTGGCGAAGTCGTTTGCCGTACCAGCAGGTATGATACCCAGCTCGGGACTTATGCCGAGGTCGTACATCGCGTTGACCACGTAGTTTATCGTGCCATCACCGCCACATATCACTGCAATCTCGGCCTCTTCGTCACCCTCGAAGGGGTTTACGTCAAAGTTGATGAGCTTCGGACGCAGTTCGATACCCTCCTCGCGGAAGATAGCCACTATATCCTCCACGCGGCGCGCTATGTGGCCCTTGCCAGCATTCACGTTGTATATGAGTAGTCCCTTCATCGCTTAACTCTCTCGCTTATCTTATCCTTCGTTCCCTAAAGTGTTCTCTGCTCCCTCTCGGTTATGCGGTAGCCCTCGCCATCGGCAAAGATGAGGATATAACCCCAGCCAGCCTCGTTGTGCAGCCTCTCGGCCATAGCCTCTGCACCGCGCTGCGAACCTAACGACATAAGCATCGTTGCGGCAGCATCGGCCTCGGCACACGTCGGTGCTATGACCGTTGCCGACAGCAGGTCGCTCAACACGCTGCGTCCGCTCTTGGGGTCGAGTGTATGTGCTACACGCTCACCGTTCTCGGTGGTGTAGAATCGTCGGTAGTTGCCCGATGTCGCTACGCCGCACTCCGTAAGTCGTACGATGCGCTCTACAGCATCCGAGGCGAAGTTACCCTCGTAGGGTGTCTCTATGCCTATCGACCACTGCTGGCCACGACTATTCTTGCCGCTGCAACGTATCTCTCCGCCGATGTTGACCATATAGCTCTCAACGCCCATCGCTTCCAGACCCTCGGCCACGAGGTCAACGGTGTAGCCTTTGGCTATCGAGTTGAGGTCTATCTGCACACGGCTATCCTCCTTGCTGAGTCTCAAACCCTCGACAGCAATCTTCTCGTAGCCCACGAACTCGAGCAAAGAGTCGATGTTCTGCACCCTCTGCTCCGCACGCTCTCCGGCAAATCCCCACGCCTCGGTGAGAGGCTTGATGGTGATGTCGTATGCTCCGTCGCTTAGGCGGCTGAATCGCTCGGCAAGCGCAATGTTGAAGGCGATATGCTCGTCGAGCGTATCGGTCTCGTTGCGGTTTATGCGCGACAGGAGCGACTCGCGGTTGAATATCGACATCGAAGCCTTTGCTATGCTGTCGGTCGATGCAATAAGCTCGATAATCGCCTCGCGTTGAGCCTCCTGCGCATCACACTTGACCACGACAAACGTGCCCAGCGCCTCTCCCTGAATCGTCGTGTAGGACGAGGCTGTGGGCTGACACGCCACTGCGACAATTGCGACAAAAACGGCAATTGCCAATTTGCATATTTTTCGTGGTGTTGTGAACATTGGTTGTTGGTTATATAAAATCAGAGAGCAAAGGTAGGAAAAATTTGCAATTTTGCCAACACTTATAAAGTAATTTTGCATTTGTATGCGAAAAATAGTTGAATATGCAATCCAAACGCTATGATTATTTTGACTTGTTACAAGCGCTATATCTCCTTTTAAAAGCATATATAACACTGCTGTGTAATCGTATAACTATGGGCGATATTGTCCAATCGCGGAGTCGTTCGGTGGGGTAGTCCGAGGGTTGTGGCGAGAGGTGGAGCAAAGGGTGGTCGTTGAGAAAATCAAATTATTTGTTTGTTTTTCTCTTTTTCTATGGAAAAAGGCTTTGTATTTCGCGAAAAAAGATTTATCTTTGCCGCACGCTCCGGCAGGATTCTCGGGTAAGGAGAATCTGTCGTGGAGTGGAACCAGAAGTCTGACCCTCCGGAAATGTAATGGGGGAGGCTTCATAAAACCTTAATTTTTATGTATTTGACACCTGAGAAGAAGCAGGAGTTGTTTGGCCAGTACGGCAAGTCTACAACCGACACAGGCTCACCGGAGAGCCAGATCGCGTTATTCACCTACCGTATCAACCACCTTACCGAGCACATGAAGAGCAATCGTCACGACTACGGCACACAGCGTTCGTTGTTGCGCCTCGTAGGTAAGCGTCGTAAGTTGCTTATGTACTTGAAGGAGGTTGATATCGAGCGTTACCGCGCGATCATCAAGACACTCAACCTCCGTAAGTAAGAGTGTGCAAAGAAGCTGCACGGGTGTGGTTGCTATTTTTTTTAGTGCGGCTTCTCCAAGATGGAGCTACTCGATGTGAATCGCGTAGCCCCTTTTTTAGAACTTTGAGATTATATCAAGATATTTGACGACAATTTTTAGAGGTTTTTTAGATTTTTATGGAAGCAAACAAGTTGTACAATGCTGTACAGAAGACAATCACTTTAGCCGATGGTCGCGAGATTATGATCGAGACTGGTAAGCTCGCAAAGCAGGCTGACGGTTCGGTGGTTGTACGTATGGGCGACACAATGCTTTTGGCTACTGTTGTCGCTGCAAAGGATGCCAAGGAGGGAACAGATTTTATGCCCTTGCAGGTAGAGTATAAGGAGAAGTACGCTTCGTGCGGTCGCTTCCCTGGTGGCTTTATGAAGCGCGAGGGTAAGGCTGGCGATGCCGAGATTTTGGTTGCACGTCTTATCGACCGTGCATTGCGCCCTCTCTTCCCAGCAGATTACCACGCCGAGGTATTCGTTACCGTAAATCTTATCTCGGCAGAGAAAGATATCCAGCCTGATGCATTGGCTGGTTTGGCAGCATCGGCTGCTTTGGCCGTTTCGGACATTCCATTCGGTGGTCCTATTTCAGAGGTTCGCGTAGCTCGTATCGGTGGTGAGTATGTCATCAACCCAGGTTTCGAGGCTATGAAGCAGGCCGACCTCGACATTATGGTTGGCGGTACTATCGACAACATCCTTATGGTTGAGGGTGAGATGAACGAGGTATCGGAGGAGGTTATGCTCGGTGCTATCAAGTTCGCTCACGAGGAGATCAAGAAGCACTGTGCAGTGCAGATCGAGCTTATGAAGGAGCTCGGCAAGGATGTTAAGCGTACCTACTGTCACGAGACCAACGACGAGGAGTTGCGCCAGACAATCATCACAGAGCTCTACGACAAGGCATACGCTATCGCTACAAGCGGTACAATGAAGCACGAGCGTCAGGATGCCTTCGATGCTTTGGAGGCTGAGTTCGCAGCGCGCTTTACTGAGGAGGAGCTCGAGGAGAAGGCTTCGCTGATCCACAAGTATTTCCACGACGATGTGCAGAAGAAGGCGATGCGCAACATGATCCTCGACGAGGGTAAGCGCCTCGACGGTCGTAAGACCGACGAGATCCGCCCGATCTGGTTC
>JAGBXR010000019.1 GCA_017629145.1 Alistipes sp.
AAACCCTCTGAAACGATGTTTCAAAGGGTTTTGCTTGATTTTGTCCTCAAAACTTTTGGACTTGGAGCGGAAAACGAGGCTCGAACTCGCGACCCCAACCTTGGCAAGGTTGTGCTCTACCAACTGAGCTATTTCCGCAAAAATTTGTTGGCGCCAGTTTCTTGGCAAAAAAAAGACAATCACTCGTGTAACTGTCTAATTTTGAGCGGAAAACGAGGCTCGAACTCGCGACCCCAACCTTGGCAAGGTTGTGCTCTACCAACTGAGCTATTTCCGCAATACTAACTTTAATACCTTACAACCTTTTCGATTGCGAGTGCAAAGGTACTACATTTTTTTTATCCTGCAAATAATTTACAAACTTTTTTACAATAAATTTTAAAAACGTGCCGATAAATTCAACGAAATCAATATATTTATCAACCAATCCCCAATCCCTAACCTCAAGTGGGCAACCTTGCGTGTTGCTCTCGAGTGCCGACACATCGGTCATAAGTCGTTGCCGAGGCGCAAAAATCGTACGACGGTTCAAATAAACTGCGCCTTCTTTGGTCAATTAACCGCAAATTACTAACTTTACCAACCGAATCTCCATAACCTGTATCGAAGCTCTATGGCCGAGTTGATAAGTTTGCTCAATACGTTGCGTAGTTGCACGCCGATATTTCGCACGCTCAAGCGTGTGATTATCGACACCGACAGCATATCGCTCGGAAACAACGCCGTTGTTGCGCGATGCAGTGTCGGTGGGCGCAACAGGGCGATGAGGCTTAAGTGCTACTACCGCTCTCATCCCAACCTCGCGGAGATATACAACAGCAGCTATCTTCCGCGTGAGGTGGGCATATACTCGCTTGGTGGCCACGTGAGATATGTCGACGCGGTGCTCACACCCTGGGTCGAGGGCACCTCTCTCGACGTTGTGATGCAGCAAGCCGATGCTGACTATGCAACGCTCAGCGCGCGATTCGATGCTATGGCCCTCGCCCTCCTGGCCAAGCCCTATGCGCACGGTGACCTCAAACCCAGCAACATAATACTGAGCAGCTCTGGTGCGATGCAGCTCATCGACTGGGACGCTATGTGGCGAGCAGATATGAGGCTGCCGAGCAACGAGTGGGGCACGTCGGCCTTTCGCCATCCCACGCGTGGTCGCAACGACCACAATGCCCATATCGACGACTACTCCATAGTGCTTATCTCCGCCACGCTTGCGGCTCTTGCTGCCGACAGCCGCGCTCTGCGTCCCTATCTTCAGGAGGATGGCTCGCTCTTCGATGTCGAGTTGCTCGTACGTGGTGAGGAGCCGCTTTTGGACTATGCCCTCAAGCTCTTCGAGCAGCGTGGCGATGCGATGCACTACCACGAAGCTGAGCTTCTGCGCTCGCCACACTACGCCCTGCCATCCATCCACGAGTGGCAATCCACGAGTGGCGTTACGCCCGAGAGACTCATCGTCGAGAGCTGTGTTCGGTGTGGCGCAGAGGAGTCGCCGACGAGCAACGATAGCGGCATCACGGCCGACGATGAGAGACTTGTAGCCCTGTATAGCAGCGGCGCGATGATTCGCTCCATAGCACGTCAGCTCAATTGTAGCGAGAGCACCATACGTCGTCGCATAAAGCGCCTGCGCCTCAAGTAGCTAAAACAGGCGCGAGACCCACTCACGAGTCTCGCGCCTGTTATCTGCAATAGAGTCCGATGCACGATTAGTATTTATCGCCCTTCTCGAGCTCCTCGGTAGTGAGCGAGCGCTTGTCCATCTGTCGCCAGAAGTAGGCTATATATGCCAGTACGAAGGGGATTATGAGCGACACGATAGCCATCGTGCGGAGTGTGAACTCGCTCGACGAGCTGTTTGCCAGCGTGAGTGATGCCGACAGGTCAGCGGTCGATGGATAGTACGACGTGTCGTTATATCCCACAACCATAAAGAGTGCCATTACGGCGAGCACCGTACCAGGGCCCGAGAGCCATATGCCGCGTGTGAAGCCCTTGCGAAGCAGCGTTGTGGCCACGCCGGCCACAACCAGCACCGCACCAATGAGCAACAGCGCGAGGACTACGGGCATAGAGAGGAAGTTCTGTAGATACTTGTAGCTCTCCATATATACTTCGCCCGAGGCATTCACCGCAAAGCCATCCATCGTGAGAATCTGGCCGAGGACAACGACAAACATCACAAGGAAGAGACCGAAGCTATAGACGAGGCTGCGGCGTAGCTGCTGTGCAAGCTTGTCATCGTCGATATTGTTTATAAGGTACATCGCGCCGAGCGACACAGTGAGCAGCATAACCATCAGACCGAACTCCACATTAAACGGATTGGCTACCGCCTCGAGGCCGTGCCATCCATTTGCCCAACGGCTGATTGTCGGAGCTGCTATTACGCCCACAGCGCTCTTGTCGACATAGAATGCCGAGCCGGTGAAGAATGTGCCGACAGCCGTACCGATGAGCAGTGGTGCGAGACAGCCGTTTAGCGTTAGGAATACGCGGAAGGTGGTCTTGCCGAGGATGTTACCAGCCTTGCCCTGGAACTCGTACGATACGGCCTGCAGGACGAAGGTTATGAGTATGAGCACCCACACCCAGTATGCACCGCCAAAGCTTGTGCTGTAGAAGAGTGGAAACGAGGCGAAGAATGCACCACCGAAGGTTACAAGCGTGGTGAACGTCAGCTCCCACTTACGTCCCGTAGAGTTGAGTATAAGCTCTCTCTCGCGCTCACTTCTGCCAGCGAGGAATATCAGCGCGTTGCCACCCTGCACGAAGAGCAGGAATACGAGCAAGCCTGCGAGCAACGATATGAGAAACCACCAGTAGTTCTGCAAAAATTCGTATGTAATCATAGTCGTAGTGTTTTATTCGATTTGTGGGCCCTGCTTGATGGCCTTGAGCAATATACGTATCTCGATAGCGAGGAAGAGTGTGAAGATAGCCACAAAGAGCCAGAAGGTGGTCTGTACGGCAGCCACGCTCACGCTCGACACAGCAGCCTTAACTGGCAGCAGACCCTCGATAACCCAGGGCTGACGTCCTACCTCGGCAACAATCCATCCTGCCTGACCGGCGATGTATACCAAAGGTATTGAGCACAACGCTGCCCACAGCAGCCAGCGCATATTCCTAAGCTTCGCCTTGCGCTCTGCCCACAACACCGCGATCATAAGCACGAGGAGCAGGCTGCCGAGGCCAATCATCACGCGGAAGGCCCAGTAGACGAGTCCTACGGGAGGTACGAGCTCCTCCTTCGAGTTGATATATCCGTAGCCGAAGTAGTCGACATTCTCGTCGAGGCGCTGACGTGCGATAGCCGCTGCCTCGGGGTCTGTATCCTTCAGTGCGCGGTACTCGCCGAAGGCCTCGAGAGCGATCTTTCCGCGCTCGATCTTCTCATCTGCCGAGAGGTGGTGCACGCCATCAGGCGTGGTATAGCCATCGAGCAGGTCGTTGATGCCTGGCACATAGCCGTCGGCATCGTGCGTAGCGAGAATCGAGAGCATTGCAGGAACCTCGACACCCGGAACAATCGAGAATGGTGCGCGCTCGCCACCATCCTCCAGACCCTCGGCTGCTGCGAGCTTCATAGGCTGATACTCGGCAACGTGTACGCCCGAGCTGTCGCCGCTGAACATCACAGCAAACGTGCCTATAATACCCACCATTGCGGCGATGCGTATGCTTGCCAGTGCGAAGCGTGTCTCGCGACGCTTGAGCAGATACCAGCAGCTGATGCCGATCACGAATATCGCGCCAGTCATCCAGCCGATAAACACCGAGTGGAAGAACTTCGATATGGCTACGGGGTTGAGTACCAGCGCCCAGAAGTCGACCATCTCGTGACGCACCGTGTCGGGGTTGAACTCCATACCTACGGGGTGCTGCATCCACGAGTTGGCCACCAGAATCCACACTGCCGAGATTGCTGCGCCAATGCCTGTCAGCCAGGTTGAGGCGAGGTGGAAGCGCTTGCTCACCTTCTCCCATCCGAAGTACATCACAGCGAAGAACGTAGCCTCCATAAAGAACGCAAAGATACCCTCGATGGCGAGTGGTGCACCGAAGATGTCGCCCACAAACCAAGAGTAGTTGCTGAAGTTTGTGCCGAACTCAAACTCCAGTATTATACCTGTGGCGATACCTACAGAGAAGTTTATGGCGAAGAGCTTCATCCAGAACTTTGCGGTTCGTTTCCAGAACTCGTCGCCCGTAGCTACATATACCGTCTCCATTGTCGCCATAATCACCGCGAGACCCAATGTCAGCGGCACGAAGAGCCAATGGTAACCTGCCGTAAGCGCAAATTGCAACCTCGACCAATCGACTAAAGCTGTTTCAAGCATAATGATAAATGTTTTAGGTTGTTAGATTAGTTTCCCAGGGTTATAGCCTCGTCAGCGCGTGCCGAGGGCTTTGCGAGTTGTTCGCCGACATACTCGCTGCGTTGCTCCTCGCTCTTGCCTGCGAGTATAGGACGAAAGAAGAAGCCACGCAATAACACAAAGAGTATCACTACTTTAAGTAGTACGACAAGCCATAGCTGCCTACCCCAGGTCATTGATCGGAAACCTTCGATGTAGAAGTTCCAAACTGTGATAATTGCTTTTCTCATTTTACACGCACAAAAGTCTTAAGGACAAAAATACATAAATAAATCACAATTGCAAACATTTTTCTGCGAAAATATCCGTAATATACCAATTTTACTAACTATATTTATTTTCTCTCTCCTCTGCCTACCACACCCGTGTGAGTGCGTGTTACGTGTGTTACGCGTGTGTGTTATATGTTGTCTTGGGTTTGTTTGTGTGTAGCCTCTTCTGCCATTCGAGGTTTGGGGTGTATATGCAGAAAGGGCTGCCCATACGGACAGCCCTTCTATTTGAGCCGAGTGGCTCGTGGATTCGCTCGATTATAGGTACTCGTACTCCAAAGTACTATTTACAGGACAAACAGCTGTATTAACAACCTCGTAGCGACCGTTTGCATCTGGAGCGCTGATGATAATCAATACCTCCATATTCTCAACATTCCACTTTGTGCTGATGATAGGCAACTCGAAAGTGAACTCCTTAACCTCACCTACTGAAATTACGCCGATAGAGTCACCAGAGATGTCGTTACGGCTGTAGTTACCAGCGATGTTACGCAATGCGTGGTTGTGGATACGGTGGCTATCCTTAGAAGCACCCGACTGGTTAGGGTTGTAGATGTTGTTCTCCAACAACCAAGCTGTAGCACGGTACTCCTGCTCAACAGCAGCCTTAACACCGATAGTTACATAAACTGTAGAACTGTCACCGCTTACAGATGCAGAGATACCTGCGTCAGCACCCTCAGCCTTAACCAAAGAGTTGATGATGCGAGTGTTGTTGTTTACGAAGCTAGTTACATTACCGATGTCACCCTGACCAGCGCGGAAGTTGAACTGGATGTTAGGGTAACCATTTGGACGGTAGTACTGGTCAACAATCTTAGCTGCGTCTGAGTAAGCCTTGTCAGAGCTTGGAGAAGCGTAGCCACCACCGTGTACACAAGCCTCAGAGTAGTGCTGGTGAGCATCAGTCTCAGCCAAAGCCTCGAGGCCATCCATAACGCGAGGACAGTTACCGCAGTTCACACCAGTGTTGTCAACGAGGAGAACACGGTGGTTGAACTTAGTGCTCTCTGGGAACTCGTCAGCTGGAAGCTCAGGTACAGAAGCCATAACTGTTACAGTGATGATTTCAGAGCTCTCCTTACCCTTAGTAGCGTAGAAAGAGAATGTACCTGTAGTTGTAGGTGTGTAGGGGTTCTCAACAACTGTGAAAGTAGCTGTCTCGTAGATTGAAGCAGCAGCAGTTACATCCTGACCCTCCTGCATAACAGTGAAGGTGATAGTCTCACCAAGCTCGATAGCTGTAGCGCTAGCCTCCAATGTGATAGCACCAGTAGTTGTTGATCCTCCAGGTCCAGGTTCAGGGCTAGGAGTGCTTGTAGACTCACAACCTACTGCAAACATTGCTGCAGCAAGCATCAATGAAAAGAACTTTGTAAATTTCATAGTGTTTTTAGTTTGTTAGTTATAGATAATTTAGAATATATACTTCTATCTCTTATAGTCGTAGGTCACAACATCGTTGATAGGACAGATTGCAACATTGGCAACATCGAACTTACCCTTGTCGTTAGGCGTACTTACGATAAGCATCACCTTGAGGTTATCGCGGTTCCACTTGTTCGATATTATAGGCAACTCCAACACGCTCTTTGCAGTCTCGCCCTGAGCAATAGTGCCAAGCTTAACACCCGAGATGTCGTTACTATTATCCTCAGAGAGTATACTCTGACGAATAGCGTTGTTGTGGATGTTCATCCAATCCTCCGTAGCACCGCTCTGTGTAGCCTCGATGCCATCCTCCAACAACCACGCAGCAATAGCATACTCGCCCTCAACGGCAGCCTTTACCGCTACGTTTACGATAACCTTTGTTGCGGCGAGGTTTGTAGCTGCTGCGATACCTGCCTGTGCACCATCAGCCTTCCACAAAGCGTCGATCTGCGCCATAATGTCGGTTGCGTCGTATGACGATGAGCGGTTGTGGCGGAAGTTGTAGCTGAGTGTTGGGTAGCCAGTGATGCCGTAGTGTGACGATACGCCCTGTGCTGCTGAAGAGGTTGCAGGGTCGCTCGAGTTGTACGTATGACTCATCGCCTCGTAGTACTTCGAGTGGTAGTCGAGAGTCTCAGATACGGTCTTGAGCGCAGCCATCATCTTTGGGCAGTAGCCACACTGTGTACCTGTGTGGTCAACGAGGAGCACACGATGGTTGAAGGCTGTGTTCTCGGGCTGGTCATCTGCTGGAAGCTCTGGAACAACTGGCAATACGGTAACCTTCACGCGGCTAGTAACTGCGCTGCCATATACAGCGTAGAACTCGAACTCGCCATCCTCGCTTGGAGTATATGGGTTGGTTACCTCGGGAAGCTCTGGGCTACGGAGATAAATCTTCGATGCTGCAGTAACATCCATACCCTCGCACTCTACAACGAATGTTACAGCCTCGCCGATAGTGATAGTCTCTGGCACTGCTGCAAGTGTCACGTTGCCAATTGGTGCTGGGGTAGGCTCCTCTTTGCTTGACTCGCACGATGTTGCGAAGCCTGCAAGAAGCATTACTGGGAAGAAGAATTTAAGAAATTTCATCTGTTTTCAGTTTTAATGTGTGTGTCTAAAAGGCTTAGAATGACGCTGTGAGCGAGAGGTTTACACCTGTGTATGCTGGCTGGTAGCGGCACACACCACCCGAGCAGACATAACCCGCACGGTTACGACCATACGAGAGCTGCACGCGGTAGCGGCTGTGTGTGAAGCTCGCACCCACCTGGTAGTAGTGCAACAAGTTGTACTCGTCGGTCTGCCAGTTGAGGTTCTTCTCGCTCTTCTCGCAGTTCCACATATCGCTAACGTAGAAGCTGAACATAGGCGCGAAGTTGTACTCTACCAATGCTGCTACCCAGTCACCCTCGTAGCTGTTGTCGTCGTCGAGGAGGTACTGTGCCTCGACACGCAATGAGTGCTTCTTGTTGAACTTGTAGGTTACGTCAGCCACGAAGATGTGCGAGTCGCAGTAGTGTGCCTCGGGTGCATCCCAGTGGTTAAGTTCCTCATCCCAACGCTGGTATGAGTAGAGGAACGCAGTCTTAAGCTTCTTGTTCCACTGACGCTCTACGTCGAAGTTACCGTCGATCCAGGCGTTGCGGCCGAGGCGCTTCTCTCCGAATGACATATGGTCGATAGAGTTGAACATCGAGAAGTTAGCGTGGAAGTTCCAGTACTTACCGCGAGCCTTAGGGTTACGCAATGAGTAGTACACGTCGAACTGACCACCAATCTCGTTAGCTGTCATCGCCGAGCAACCACGATAGGGGTTGAGGTTGGCGAGCATATAGGTGTACTGACGAGTGAGCTGTGGGATGTAGTTGATGACGTTACCGCCACCAAGACCCATACCCATAGCCTCGATGCTTGTCTGCATACCCTCGAAGCGGCGGAATGTAGCCGATGCAGAGAAACGCTTGTAGTTGTAGCCCAAGTCTACGTGGATGACGTTACCCTTACCTGCGCCAAAGTTAGCGTTGTGGATGTCGTTGTCGAGCTTCGCAGCATACTCACCACGCAACGAGAAACCTGCAACTTCGAAGTTCAAACGACCCGAAACCATATTGAGGTAGTCGGTGCCGAGAGGGTTGCCGTCCATATCGATAATCTCCATTGCGCCATTCTGATAGCGACCTACGTAGCTACCCTCCAATGCGATGATACCGCCAGTCCAGCCTGCCATATCCGAGATCGAGAGAGAGAGGTCAGCGCCATAGAATACCGACTTCGAACGTACGTCGTAGAGGCGTGGCAAACCTGCCAAAGCCTTGATTGATACATAGTTGTTGAAGTTGTAGTGTACGCGTGCACCAGCCAACGAGTTGTTGAAGCCGAGTGCGCGGTCCTCGTATGTACGGAACACGAGACCGTTACCGAACTGATCGAAGATATCACCTACACGTACGCCGTAGTTTGTATCCTCCCACTGGATATACTTTGTGAAGAAGCCAGTGAGCTTCGTCTCACGCTGCTGGTATGTTGCGATGTCGTAGCCTGCGAGTGCTGGGAGGTAACCATCGAACTGAATACCTGCCGAGAAGCGATCGAGGTTGTAGTCCAACTTAAGGAAGTCGTGCGAACCGAATGGAAGCTCGGGACGCTGTGAAAGACCAAGCTCCTCGAGGGTCTTGTCGGGACCGTAGTAGATGTTGTTACTCTCCAATGAGCCAGAGAGCTGACCCTTACCTACGGGAACCTGAGCGTTAGCTACCGATGTACCGAGAGCCGCGGCGCAAAGCAAAAGTAGAAATTTCTTCATTTTGAGTATCTTTTCCCCACAAACGGGGCGCTACGTCGCCGTAGTCCCCGTTCTATGAGTGTTTGACAAATTATTTCAATGACTTGATCTTCTCGAAGAGCTCCTGCTCGCTACCTGGAGTGTAGCCAGAGTGAGAGTATACGATAGTGCCATCGCCATCAACGATGAATGTGTGAGGAGTGAGGCTCACGTTCATAGCACGCTTGAAGTCCTGATTCTTGTCGAACAAGCATACGAAGTCGTCCCAGCCCTGACCAGAGGTCATTGCACGTGCGCGACTTACGGTACGAGCGTCATCAACAGAGATAGCTACAACCTTCATATCAACCTCCTCGGTCCACTCGTAAAGTGACTCGTTGATAGCGTTAAGCTCCATAATGCAAGGCTTGCAGGTTGTTGACCAGAATGAGATAATCATAGGAGTGCCATCAGCAAGATCCTTTGTTGAGACTACCTTACCCTCGAGATTCTCGAGCTTTACATCGGGCAATGTCTGTGCCGATGCAGAGATGCCTACGAACAATGCGAGCATCAAAAACAACATCTTTTTCATAATTGCAGTTTAGTGTTTTAGTTAATAATTTTCTATTTATCAGTGTGTTACAATCGCCATTCCTCGCTGTGCTGCCTTTCGAACTCTCGCTCGTTTCTTTCGCACGACGTACGCGTACGCGCACCTCACGAGTTTTACGACCATAAATTTGGGTGCAAGATAGTGATAAAATCGCAAAAATTCGCATTTTCTCGCAAAAAATCCGCGAATCGACCGAAATGTCGGGCGAATGGGCAAAGAAAGAGGAGAGAGGCCGAGGGGGGAAGCTAAAGGAATTTAGGGAAATTAGTGAATTTAGGGAGAGCTTGCGCGCCTTTAGATGGGGGCTAAAGGAGATTAGGAAGTTTAGGGAGATGGGGGCTAAGGGAATTTAAGGAATTTAGGGAATTTAAGGAGAGGCTTGCGCGCCTTTGGAAGGCTCTCAGGTTCCTTAACTTCCCTAACTTCCTTAATTTCCCTAATTTACCACCTACACACCTGTACGCCCTAATTTGTTGTCAGAAGAGGTTAGATTTGGCCTCGATAAAGAAATTGGCTCGGATGGATAGTACTTGACGTACATTCCATTCGAGCCAATGATTGAGAGGTCAAAGGTGACCTCTTATCACAACAAATTTTCAGGTTTTATATCCTTGACCCTGAGCTGCTTGCTTACCGTACCGCGATAGTGGTTCTCGACAATCTGGTAGCAGATAGATATCGGCTTGCCGGCCTTAACCCACTCGTAGTGTGTAGGCTGCTGGAAGGCGATTGCCGGAATCGATATCTGTGGTTTCTGCTGCTGCATAAGATCCATACGCAGATGGTCGCACTCGACACCTACGAGCTTCGCCTCGCCTCGCGCACTCACACCGCGTGTCATAAACACTGGCGCAGTGTTTCCAGGGCCGAATGGCTGGAAGTTGTTGAGCTGACGGTGGAACTCGTCGGTAATATCTGCGAAGAGCAACTCACTGTCGATATCCACCTGTGGCACAAGTATCTGTGGGTCGATATTCTCCTCGACATAGTCGTTGAAACGCTTGGTGAATGCCGCGACATTCTCCTCCTTCATCGTCAAACCTGCAGCGTACATATGTCCGCCGAAGTTCTCCAACAAGTCGGAGCACGACTCCACAGCCTGGTAGAGGTCGAAACCAGCTACCGAGCGTGCCGAGCCCGTTACAAAGCCATTCGACTTGGTGAGCACTACCGTTGGGCGGTAGTAGGTCTCGATAAGTCGCGATGCCACGATGCCGACGATACCCTTCATCCACTTGGGATTATAGATTACCGTGCTCTTAAGTGCCTTAAGTTCAGGATGCGACTCGACATAGTCGTGCGCCTCCTGTGTTACGTTGCGATCGATGCTCTTGCGATCCTGGTTGAACGAGTCGATAACCTCGCCGAACTTGGCTGCCTCCTGCTCGTTACCCTCGATAAGAAGGCTCACAGCAGCGTGGCCACCCGAAGGAGCGGCATTCTCGTCATCCTCGTCCATACGCATACGTCCTGCGGCGTTTATGCGTGGACCAATCTTGAATACTATGTCGTCGATGGTGATGTTGTGTCCCTCCAAACCACAAATCTTGATTATGGAGTGCAGACCCTTCGACGGCTCGGCATTCAGCTTGCGCAATCCGTAGTATGCCAGAATGCGGTTTTCGTCCGCAAGCGGCACAATGTCCGAGGCTATGCTCACGACCAACAGATCGAGCAGATGCTCAATCTCCTTGAATGGAATGTTGTTGCGTCGCGCGTAGGCCTCGACGAGTTTAAATCCCACACCGCATCCCGACAATTCGTCGAATGGGTAGGTACAATCAGTACGCTTGGGATCCAGAACAGCCACTGCCTCGGGAATCTCCTCGGCAGGTAAATGGTGGTCGCAGATGATGAAATCTACGCCCCTCTCTTTGGCATAGGCCACCTTCTCTACGGCTTTGATGCCGCAGTCCAGAGCTATGACCAGCTTTACGCCTTTACGTACAGCGTGATCGATGCTGCGGATTGATATGCCGTATCCATCGACATATCGGTCCGGAATGTAGAACGTCAAATTCTTGTGTCCTATCTGGCTCAGAAATTTGTAGACAAGAGCCACGGCTGTAGTGCCATCTACGTCGTAGTCGCCATAGATCATCACCTTTTCGCCACTCTTGACAGCCCTCTCGATGCGCTCGACCGCACGATCCATATCCTTCATAAGGAAGGGATCGTGCAAATCGCGGAGCGATGGCGAGAAGAACTTCTTTGCCTTTTCCATGGTGTCTATGCCCCTCTGTACAAGCAGGTTGCTTAACACTGGAGATAAACCCAGGTGAGAGGCCAAAGCCTCCACCACGGTCTTTTCGCCCTGTGGCTTGACAACCCATCTCTTTTCTATGGGCATAACGTTTACTTTTTATATATTTTAACATTCAAATTTTTCGTTAGATGATAGATAAACTTGGGCTTAACCTCCTCCATCGTTACCTCGTGACCTGTGAGCGTCGTGAGCGAGCATACGCCACGATCGGTGAATCCGCAAGGGTTGATGTTGTGGAACCACTGCAGGTCTGTTGCGACATTCATCGCCAGGCCGTGCATCGTCACACCGTGCGATGCGCGCACACCTACGGCGCAGAGCTTTGTGAGTCTGCCGCGCTCGGTGATCCACACGCCCGAAGCGCCCTCCGAGCGGTGCGCCTCGATGCCATACTCCGCCGCAAGGTCGATTACCGACTGCTCCAACGCATCGATATAACGTCGGATGCCGAAGCCTATTGCGTCGAGGTCGATGATAGGGTAGCATACAAGCTGTCCTGGGCCGTGGAAGGTGATATCTCCACCACGATCAATGTGGTAGAACTCGGCACCAAGGCCCTTGAGATACTCCTCGCTGAGGAGCATATTTTGAGCATTACCGCTCTTGCCTAAGGTATATACAGGATTGTGCTCCACGAGCAGGATAGTGCCCACGGGGTCATTCTCGCCGAGACTTTTCGCGGCTTTGGCACGGCATAACGTGTCGAAGAGCGAACGCTGAAGATCCCAGCACTCGCTATATGCCATACGCTCTAAATCTCTGATTTCTACTTCTTTCTGCATACCTCTCTCACGGCTTCAAGTGCGGCATCTGCCAAATATGACGAACGCACCAGAGGTGCACTCGCACAGTAGGCGAAACCCATCTCGAGAGCCTTGAGTCGGTACTCTTCGAACTTTTCGGGAGTGATATAAGCCCTTACGGGATAGTGCTCCTTTGTAGGTCGAAGATACTGTCCGAGGGTTACGATGCTCACGCCTGCCTCCCTGAGGTCGCGCAGTGTTGTAAGCACCTCCTCTTCACTCTCGCCAAGTCCGACCATAAGGCCACTCTTGGCTACTGCTCCGCTATCGGCGATATGCTTCAGTGTCTGAAGCGATGTGCGATACTTGGCGCGTGAGCGCACTTCGGGAGTCAGTCTCTCGACGGTTTCGATGTTGTGTCCCACAATGTCGGGACGCGATGCCAGCACCACGTCTAACAGCTCGGGGCGGGCATCCATATCGGAAATAAGGAGCTCGATGGTTGCATCGGGATTTTCGCGGCGTATAGCCTCGACAGTTCGTGCCCATATTGCGGCACCGTGGTCGTCAAGGTCGTCGCGCGTCACCGACGTCACCACTACGTGCTTCAGGCCCATAAGTTTTACGCTCTCTGCTACCTTGTCGGGCTCGGCCTCGTCGGGTGGCAGTGGTCGTCCGGTCTGCGTTGCACAGAAACGGCAATTGCGAGTACATATATCGCCCAGAATCATAAATGTTGCAGTACGACGACTCCAACACTCCGCCTTGTTGGGGCACATTCCGCTGCTGCATATCGTATGCAGACATCGTCCCTCGACGATTTGCTCCACCTCGGCCGTGTTAGCTGTGCTTCGCAAGCTAATCTTCAACCAGTCGGGCTTTCTTAAATACTCAAATTGTTCTTTAGCCTTCGGCATTTTTAAGTTCACTTTTTTCCAATTGATGCAAATGTATGAAAAATTTCAATTCATAGCAAATTTTTTGCATAAAAAGTATCGTGTCCTAATAATTTTATGGTTAGAAGATAAAATTTTTAGTAATGCGAGGTGAGCTTTATGTTTACAAAAACAAACCATATATTAGTAAACTAAGCAGTTATAAGCATTTCCTATGTGCTTATAAAGATTTATGATTTGCATAATTGATTTTTTGGTCTTATATTTGCACCGAAAACCAATAAAAACAACGAGAAATGCATCTCGAAAAGATATTGGTTAATGAGATAAAAGAGACAGGTTAAGAGAGAATATAATATAGTTAATGAGAGTTAAAGAGTTAAGTTAATAAAGATGTTGAGTTAATAAAAGTGTGTTCATTGTGTGTGTGTGATTGCTCGGATTGGCTGTGAAGCTGTTCCGGGCAATCCTTTTATTTCTTGTGATAAGGGGTCATCTGCGGCCTCTCAATCATTGCCCCAAATGGGACGTACGCTAAGTACTACCCATCCGGGGCAATTTCTTTATCGAGGCCACATCTAACTACTTCTATCGAAAAATTGGGGTGTGCAGGTGGGTAGGTGGTGAATTAGGGAAAATAGGGAGATTAGGGAATTTAATGAGTTTAAGGAAATTAATGAATATAGGGGTGTTAAGGAGCAGAGTGCGTTCTAAGGGCGCGCAAGCCTTCCTTAAATTC
>JAGBXR010000020.1 GCA_017629145.1 Alistipes sp.
CAATTCTCCTTAGCTCAAGTATTGTGCGATATGCTAAAGGAAAAGGATGCTAAAGCTCAAATATTCCTAGAGCGACCTATTCCAACGGTAACGGATGACACGAAAGTTAAAAGGAGAAATAGATATATAGATATTCTAATCAAGATTGGTGATACCATATACCCCATAGAACTTAAATACGCTACTAAGGAAGATATGGTATATGACGATGGAGAGAAGATACTGACTACCACCCAAGGTGCTTATGATACACATCGTTTTGGATACTTGTATGATATCTTTCGTTTGGAATCTATTAGAAAAGAGTTATCTAATAGCACAGACTTGAAGTTTGGTAGAGGCTTTGCGATTTTACTAACTAATGACAGTAATTATTACTTGGCTCCCACTAACGACAATTACAAAAATACCATAGACGGTACATTTAGAATACACGATAATAATATCATTGATTCAGAGATAAAGTGGAATATCAAAGAGGAAGATGCCAACTCTCATTGGACAAGTAAATATCCATATAAGGTTAAGTTTACACTAGAAAAGAGACCTGTTTTGTTGTGGCGATATTACAAAAATGATGTGGTGACAAAATTCCCATTAAAATATCTAATTAATACTATATAAATTTAGAAGAAACTCATATATCGAGTCTAAATTCTTTTGGTAGTGTCATACTGAAATTTAGCGTCAGAGTGGTGCTAATTTGGTGCCGATAAAGAGAAAGAGCGGATGGGCTGTACTTGGCGTACTGCTCATTCGCTCTTTGGATTGAGGTGCCGAAGTAGCACCGCTATCACGCTAAATTAGTTCATTGCCTGCTGGATAGCTACTGCAATAGCCACAGTTGCACCTACCATTGGGTTGTTACCCATACCGAGGAAGCCCATCATCTCAACGTGTGCTGGTACTGATGAAGAACCTGCGAACTGTGCGTCAGAGTGCATACGACCCATAGTGTCGGTCATACCATATGATGCAGGACCTGCGCCCATATTATCTGGGTGCAATGTACGGCCTGTACCACCGCCTGATGCTACAGAGAAGTACTTCTTACCTGCCAATGTACGCTCCTTCTTGTACGTACCTGCTACTGGGTGCTGGAAACGTGTTGGGTTAGTAGAGTTACCAGTGATTGATACATCTACATCCTCCTTCCACATAACTGCAACGCCCTCGCGAACATCGTCAACACCATAGCAACGAACCTTTGAACGAAGACCATCAGAGTAGGGGATAGCAGCTACCTCCTTAACCTCGCCTGAGTAGTAGTCGAACTCTGTACGAACGTATGTAAAGCCGTTGATACGTGAGATGATCTGAGCTGCATCCTTACCCAAACCGTTGAGGATAACGCGCAATGGGTTCTTACGTACGCGGTTAGCCATCTCTGCGATCTTGATAGCACCCTCTGCGGCAGCGAATGACTCGTGACCTGCGAGGAATGCGAAGCACTGTGTCTCCTCGCGGAGAAGACGTGCTGCGAGGTTACCGTGGCCTATACCTACCTTACGATCCTCTGCTACTGAACCGTTGATGCAGAATGCCTGGAGACCCTCACCGATAGCCTCGGCAGCGTCAGCAGCGTTTGTGCAACCCTTCTTGATAGCGATAGCTGCGCCTACAACGTAAGCCCACTTTGCGTTCTCGAAGCAGATTGGCTGAGTCTCCTCACACATCTTGTAAGGGTCGATGCCCTTCTCGTCGCAGATAGCCTTTGCCTCCTCAACTGACTTAATACCATATTGTGCAAGCACAGCGTTGATTTTCTCGATTCTGCGCTCGTAGCTCTCAAATAATGCCATAATTTTTCTCAAATTTAATGGTTAATAACTCTATGAACGCTCCGTTACTCGTGACGTGGATCGATGTAGCGTGCAGCCTCCTTGAAGCGGCCGTACGAACCCTTAGCCTTCTCCAAAGCCTCTGCTGGCTCGATGCCCTTCTTGATGAAGTCCATCATCTTGCCGAGGTGTACGAACTCGTAACCGATAACCTCGTCGTTTGCGTCGAGAGCCATACGTGTGCAGTAACCCTCTGCCATCTCGAGGTAGCGAGTACCCTTTGCGTTAGTGCCGAACATAGTACCTACCTGTGAGCGAAGACCCTTACCGAGATCCTCGAGTGAAGCACCGATTACGAGGCCGCCCTCAGAGAATGCTGACTGGGTACGACCGTAAACGATCTGCTTGAAGAGCTCGCGCATTGCTGTGTTGATAGCGTCGCATACAAGGTCAGTGTTCAAAGCCTCGAGGATAGTCTTGCCTGGAAGAATCTCTGAAGCCATCGCTGCTGAGTGAGTCATACCAGAGCAACCGATAGTCTCTACCAATGCCTCCTCGATGATGCCATCCTTAACGTTGAGTGTGAGCTTGCAAGCGCCCTGCTGAGGTGCGCACCAGCCGATACCGTGTGTAAGACCAGAGATATCCTTGATCTCCTTTGCACGTACCCATTTGCCCTCCTCTGGAATAGGAGCCGACTCGTGGTTGGCACCCTTCTTCACGCAGCACATCTGCTGCACTTCGTGTGAGTAAATCATAGCCTTTACCTTTTTAATTTATTGTATATAAGTAATTTAATAACTTGCTTTTCTCTTTCGTATTTTTACTTAGTTTGCACTGCTGCAAACTTTATGCACAAATCGCGACAAAGGTACGAAAACAAATCGAATAAAGCAATTAAGAAGGTATTTGAATTTATAATTTTTTTTAAGAATTATTTTTGGGGGACCAGGGGACCAAGGGACCAAAGCGAAGTCGCGGACAAAGGGGAGATGGTGTCTTCTCTGTGATCTCTCGGTCTCTACATTTTGTTTCTGACATTGAGTCTCACTTGCGTCATCTTCTCACGGAAACCACCCTCTTTAGCAAAGTTCTCGTTTACACGGTCGAGATATTTGTGAATCAACGATATTGCTTGCTTTATCAGTATTATTGTCATATTTGCTACAACCTCATCGCTTCGAGTCTCAGCAAGAGATACAAAATAGCGCGGGTCGCTATTTTCCACGCCCAATTTTGCCATAGCCTTGGCTTCACTCGAATCAGGTTCCCACAGGTGCATATCGCGCACTCTCAAATAGTCATTAAAGTCTTCGTACAACTCTAATAGGCTTGCACGCGCAACATTAAACAACTTAATTCCAGACTCTTTGGATGTGGCTAATGCAGCATAACCCTCAACAATATTTTGCTTTCCCGAACGCGCAGCTTGAACCATCTGATCATAAGTTCTATCCTTGCTACCTATGTACCTATTGCAAAAGTAATAGGTTAAATCGTATATTGCAACACTCTTTTGATAGCAAAGAAGTCGTTAGTAATTAAGGTTCCAGGTTATAATACTGTTATTCGAAGAGTTCATAGTTTAGAATTTTATACGAAGATAACAACTATTTCGGTTGTGAGCAAATTTTTAATAACTAAAGAGTTTTTTTGGGATCAGGGGACCTAAGGGACCAAAGCGAAGTCGCGGACAAAGGGGAGATGGTGTCTTCTCTGTGGTGTCTGTAGTCTCTGCGGTGGCTGCGGTCTCTGTAGTCTCTCGGTCTCTCGGTCTCTGCGGTCTCTGTGGTCTCTGAGGTCTCTGAGGTCTCAATCCCCAATATAAAAAAAGCGCTCGACCTTATGGTCGGGCGCTTAACTACATTTGCTATGTGTTCATTATTTAATTGTAGCATTTGCAATGTTAGATACTACAAGTGTTGATAGGTTCTCAGCTGTCAATGCAACACCATTCAAAGTACAATTTTCGAATGTAATTGCAGCACGAGGATCGATCTGGTGACCAGCCTCAAATGTACAGTTTACATACTCAGTTGGAGCGTATGGACGTGAGAAGTTATAGCCGTTACCAGCGCCAAAAGTACAACCATCAAACTTAACGTTGCCGATAGTTTTAGCATATGATGTCCAGCCGCGGAAGATAGAGTTTGTAGCCTCAAGACCCTGACCGCTTGCCGAGTCGCAAGAGATAGTGTAAGTAGTACCTTCGAGACGTACGTTCTCCAATACAACCTTCTCTGTGTGAGTTGCGCCCTTAACGAATACACCACGGAATGAGCCAGTCACCCAAAGGTTCTTGATAAGACCACCAGATGTGCAAATACCAGAATCCCAAGTGCCACCTGCACCCTTAACGTCAAGCTTGTGACCAGCACCATCGATACTCTGTCCCTCGTATACCAAGACACCAGTCTTACCATAAGCGTTGCTCATATTTGCAGGATCAATCTTTAGATCTTTGCCGAAAGTTACATTGTATTCCTGAGCAAGAGCCGCTACCAAAGCATCACCAGTGTTAACTACATAAGAGTCGCCAATCTTGTAGACACCCTCACCTGCATACTCATAAACAGTACCGTTTACGCTAACCTGAGCACCAACCTTAGCACCGTAGCCACGACCTACGAAACCATCGCAGTCAAATGCAGTTGCTGTTCTGCCATCAGCAGATGCACCAGCCAATACGCAAGTAGTAGAGCAATTCACAAGAGGAAGAACATATTCTCCATTATCATCCTCATCCCAACCACCTGCGATACCACCTACGCGGTAGAGGTCATTGTCGTTACCTGCACGACCAGCGAGGACGCTGATATTACCAGATGCTGTGCAGTTTGTGAACGAAGTGATTCTATATGTAAGACCAATGATACCACCAGCGTAGAACTGCTGTGCAGATACATTGATGTTTGAAGAGCAGTTCTCGAAAGTGGTCTCACCCTGGAGCTGACCTGCGATACCACCGATTGAGCTATTACCCTTAACGAAGCTACCCTCATTAGCATTAACAACCACATTCTTCAATGATACCTTAGATGCATTACCACCAACAACACCACCGATACGACCAGCGCCAGCCTTCTCCATATCACCATCAATCTTAACATTGCCAGATACAGTGATGTTCTCGATAACAGTCTCACCCTCGATGTTACCTACAAGAGCACCCATATGACCACCGGCCCAAGAAGCGTTGGCAATGAGCTTAAGGTCAACATTGTTGATTGTTAGGTTCTTAATAGTAGCATTTTCGGTATAACCGAAGAGACCTACATAACAGTCCTCCTCAGTACCGTGGTGCTTGAGGTTAGATATAGTGTGATTCTGACCATCGAAAGTACCATTGAATGTCTGCCAGTATCCGATAGGAGTCCAGTTTTCGTTCTTAAGGTCAATATCAGCAGTGAGGACTACAGTCTTGCCATCGAAGGTATTACCTGCATTTACATCATTAGCCAAAGCCTTCAAGTCAGCAGCTGTATTAACCTCGTATGCGCCATTTACATAGTATACGCCGTAGATATTATCATAAACCTGAACATACTCTACGCCATCGATAACAACCTTGCTACCAGCGCAGTTAGAAAGGGTGTAGCCACGACCTACATAACCTGCATAGTCAAAAGCCTCAGCAACTGAGCCATCAGCGTTTGTTCCTGAAATAGTACCTTCGTAAGAACAGTTCTCGAGTGTGCAAACCTTAGTCTTGCCATCAGCCCAACCACCTGCGATACCACCTACGCGGTAGTGGTCGTTAGCACGGCCAGCACGGCCAGCAACAACGGCAACATCACCTGTTGTGTGGCAGTTTACGAACTTAGAGTCACCAGCAGCGATACCGATAAGACCGCCAGCGAAGAACTTGTTAACAGTTACATTGATGTTAGAAGAGCAGTTCTCAAAGACCATCTTACCCTGAAGCTGACCAGCAAGAGCACCAGTATTATTATTTGCTGTAAGGTAGCTGCCTTTGTTCGCGATAACGTGAACATTCTTCATTGTCACATCACCGTAAGAGTTACCACCAGCAACAACCGCAACACGGCTTGCACCGTTAGCATCCTGTGTAGCGTAAACCTTGATATCACCCTTAACGGTTACGTTCTCGATGGTTGAAGTGCCCTCCAATGAGCCTGCAACAGCACCGATGTGACCCTGGCTGTGGTCGATATCCAAGCAAGCAACGTTGATATATACGTTCTCAAGTGTCAAATTCTTGACAGTTGCGTTCTTCGCATAACCAAGAAGACCCATATAGGCCTTGCCCTCCTTAGCCTCAGTCTCAACGATGTTAAGGTTCTTGATAGAGTGACCATTACCATTGAATGTGCCAACGAAGTTATTTGCCTCTGTACCGATAGGAGCCCAAGGCTGATTGTCGAGGTCGATGTCTGCTGCCAATACGAAGTTTACAGGCTGCGCTGTAGCACGAGTTGTAGGATTATTTACGAAGTCTGCCAACCAAGCGAGATCTGCTGCAGAGTCAATAACTGCTGTAGTATTGCCATTCTCATCTACAACTGTCTCAGGCTCTGTCTTGCTCTTACCATCCCAAATATCAACAACAAGCTCTTTCTCAGCGAAGTTATCATCGATAGTTACCTTGATCTCTGTAGCAGTTGTAAGAACGTTACCAACGATAGTTGTCAAGAAGTTACGCTGTACTGGGATCTCAGTGTTGAAGTGAGTCTCCTTGATAGGATTGCTGAACACATACTCCTCGCCATTTTTCGTTGCAGTCTGATACACATTCATAGTGAAGTGGATGGGCGCCTGCTGCTCATTTGCAAGGATATAGTCAGTGAAGAGAGTCATATGAGTGTGACGCTGAACACCATCCTTATTTGTAGCCTTCTTATTGTCGTAGTCCTCAGTGTAGAAGTGATTTGCAAGATTCAACTTGCATACGCCATCATTGTATACACTGACATAATTCTCAGTCACGTACTCGCCGCCAATAGCACCTGTTACAGCGTTAAATGCGTTAGGGTGGTATGCGTCATAAGTTACAACTACGGCTGCTGGATCAACATTAATATTGAGCTCTGCAAGGTCGGTAGCGATAACGCGAAGCTTACCATAAGGACGCTTAAGCTCCATATCCTGCGCAGCAGAGTTGCTGATAGTGATATCCTTAACAGCAAAATAAGCATCTGTACACTCGTCGTTGATACCGTCATTCTTGATTTTGATGTCGCCGAGGTTGTCGCCGATAATGTGGTGCAAACCGAGATCATCCTGCACGTCGATTGCTGGGTTAGCATCTGCACCCTGCTCAACAAAGTCAGCGAAAACTACAAAACGGTAAGGACGACCAGGAACGAGTCGAAGATCGAATGCTACAGGCTCGTACTTGTCTACGATAATTACCTGACGATCCTTAACAGGAGTTGTCAAGTTGTCAGCATCGTATACCTCCAAAGAGTAACGGAGGTCTACATCTGTCCAATCAGTGCGCAATGCGTCAGCCTCATCACACAAATAGTCGATAGCACCGTATGCACTATCATAGCCATACTGAGTATTACCGCCTTCACCGTCAACGTCAGCAGCACGAGTGCCGAGCTCGGGAACGCCTACAGCAAGCTGGAAATCGACCTCACCGTCAACCACTGGGTTAACGATTTCGGGGTCGTTCTGGCACGATGCTAAACCTAGCACCAATGCCGCAAGAGCCAAAAATCTAGCTTTCATAATAGTTAAAAATTAAGTTAGTTAAAAAATGTTAATTATAAATTCGTTTTTTCAATTTCTGTCTCCTCTCTGCATACAGCCACATACGGCAAAGCCCACGCTATAAAGGTGGGTTAAGGTGTGGTGTATGTTTGTGTGAAGTTTGCTCGGTGTGCGCGTAACTACTTGGAAGATAGGATATTTCCCCCCCCCGTAGAATTCCTGAATTTAGGAAGTATCGCTACCTTATGTGTGTAAGCCGAGCTCATTGTGTTTATTACATAAATATATAATGCAGAACAAATGTAGGGAATATCTACCAATCTACCAAATTTTTGTTGATGATATTTTCGTTTACATTGGTACATTAGTCGCATCGGATTATCTTATACGTAGTTGCAATATTGCCCTATGAAAACGAACAACCCCACTCGGTTTCTGATCGAATGGGGTTGCTTTAGGGTATAATTTTGGTCTATATTAGAATACTACTCTAACACCAATTTGCATATGCCAGCGCGATGCGATATCGTCTGTTGTGTACTCCGCACCGGTGAACTTATAAACTGGGCGATAGCCACCATCGACACTCTCGAGCGAAGTGATGGTAACGGGTGAAAGTGCCCAGCTTGAGGTGCGGTGTACAAGGCCCCACGAGCGTGAGAGGAGGTTGCCGAGGTTGATGATATCGAGCGAGAGCTCAACGCGGCGGCTATTCTTCTTATCGAAGTAGAACGACTGTGCTACGTGCAGGTCGAGGCGGCTCTGGAAGGGTAGTGAGTGCGAGTTACGCTCGGCAAACTGGCCACGATGCGACTTGAGGTATTTGTCGCCTTCGATATAGTCGTTGAAAGCTGCTGCCGATGTCTCATCCGCCCAAAGCATAGTGCCCATCTCATCTTTTGTCGGGATATAAATCAGAGAGTTACCGCGATACGAGTCGCCATTCTCGTCGACCTTGCCACGTGCGTAGGTCAGCGAGTAGTGCTCACCCGAATAGCCGTTGTAGAGCAACATCACGTTAGTGCCGAAGAGACCGTATCGGCGTGTATAGGCGAGTGTCGCAACAACCTTATGAGGGAACTCGTAGACCGAGTTGCTCAACTCCTCGTTGTTGCTGTTGACGGTATATGTGCGACCCCAGTTTGTCGACGACTGTGCCGAGAAACCATCGTTGACGCTCAACGAGCGTGTATGTGTGTAGGCTGCCATAAAGTGCAGACCGCGCACAATCTTGGCGAAGTCGTACTCTACGCGTGCGGTTGCCGACCACGAATATCCTCGGTTGGTGTTGCTGAGGCGATATACGGCCGCATACTCCGAAGTTGTCGAATTGTAGTAGATTGCAGAATTTGCCGAATCCTTGCCGCCTACGAAGAGCTTCTCACCCTTATCCTCGGCAACGAGGTTTTCGACGAAGATGTTGTTTATGCCCTTGGTGTAGTCAGCGTCAAGCTGGAAAGCCCAGTTGCCAAGCTTATAGCGCGCTGTGGCAGCTACGCGGAATACCTGTGGGTAACGGAACGCCTCGTCGACGATGTCGATAGAGGGGTTGCTCTGGATACCTACAGTCTCGGGGTTGAGGTTGAAGGCTGGGGTCTTCGCAGGGTCGGTGACAGTTACGCCAGCCGAGCGTATACCGCTGTTCTGGTAGCAGTTAGCGAGCCATACGAATGGGATGCGACCTGTATATATACCAGCGCTACCGCGCAGTGTAAATCCCTCGTGCTCCCACTCAACGCCGACACGTGGCGATAGGAGTATCTGCGTACGTGGAATGTCGCCAGTCTTCGTGCCGTAGGTTTCGGCAAAGTAGCTGCTGTTGAACACCTCGTTGGCCACTGGCGTGTCGAACATTACGGGCATATCGATGCGAAGGCCATAGGTGAGGTGGAGATGCTGCGCGAGCTTAACCTCATCCTGTGCATATACGGCAAACTGTGCCATAGTCATCGGTGGGTTGCGCTTGCCGTCGATAAAGTAGTTGTAAGCATACTGCGTAGCGTGCGAGCCCGACTTGCCGTCGTCGGCGAGGAAGTCGTCGATAGAGGCGTAGGTATAGGTGCCACGCGCATTGGCAAGATAGAGGTTATCGGCGCGATAGATCTCGTTAGATGTGCCGACGGTGATGTTGTGGCGGCCACGCGAGAGTGTGAAGTCGTCGCCCACGATGAAGATGTTCTGCGTGAGCATATTGCATCCCGAATATGGGTTTGTGCCAATCGTCGCCGAGCCGTTGCCACGCTCACCAAGCGAGTTGATAGTAACAGCCGGGAGGCTCTCGGCCGTTGTGCGGCCATCCTGCAACAATGTGTAACCTACGCGGAGAGTGTTCATACCCCAGTCGCCCGATGAGTTGAGCTCGGCAACGAGCGAGTGCGTGCGGTTAATATTGGTATACTCCGATCCCGTAAAGTAGAACGCCTGGGCTGAATTCGATGATGCCGCAGCATCGGCGTGGAGCATATTGTAGCGTAGCGACAGACGATTCGAAGGATTGATATTCCAGTCGATGCGTGCCACAGCCGAGCCTGTAAGCGCAAGTAGGTCGTGCTCCTCCCAGCCACCTCCATCGTAACCTGTAAGCTCCTTATAATGAGCCGATATGCGTCGTGCCTCCTCAACCGAAAGGGCGCTCACACCACCAGGGTGGTTGGTCGAGGGCTGGATGTTGCGGTTGAACTCGCCAGCGAGGAAGAAGAAGAGCTTATCCTTGACAATCGGGCCACCGAACGTAAGACCTGTAATCGAGGTCATCTGCTCCGAAAGGCGTGTGCGATTTTCGACATCGCGGCCAGGTGTCGTGCCGTAGAAATATTCGTTGTTGAAGTAGGTGTATGCCGAGCCAGCAAAGGTGTTGTCACCCGAGCGTGTCACGGCATTGATACCACCGCCCGTAAAGCCACTCTCGCGCAAGTCGATAGGCGATGATGAGAGCTCGACCATTGCCAGTGCGTCGATAGGAATAGGGTTGGCGTTGGTCAGCGAGCCTGTCATACCCGTAGTGCCGAGACCGTAGATGTCGGCTGCCGAGGTGCCGTCGATGGTAAAGGCGTTGTAGCGCGTGCTCTGACCTGCAAGCACGATACCTCCAGCGCCTGGACTCACTGCGCCCGACATTAAGTTGGTAAGGTCGTAGATTGAGCGGTCAACCGAGGGAATAAGCTCCATACTCTGACGCGAGAATGTCATATTGCCAACGGTGTTGTCGACTTTGGCTACGACAACGACATCATCGAGCTGCAGGGTAGTCTCCTCGAGTGCCGCATCAAAGGTTGCGGTGTTACCCAGGCTGAGCGTCACGTCGGTGAATACGACGTTGCGGTAGCCGATAAACGAGATGGTGATGGTGTAGGGGCCTCCTACGCGCAATCCGCGTAGATTGTAGATGCCTTCCGAGCTGGTTGTTGTACCATACTCGGTGCCCGAAGGGAGGTGTCGTGCAACAATCGTTGCACCGGGCAAAGAACTGTCATTTGCGGTGACGTGGCCTCGGATAGCAGAGGTTGTCACCTGAGCAGTCGCCACTGCTGCAACAAGCAGCAGTGCGACGCATAAAAGCAATCGCTTCATTTGGTTGAAATTTAGGGACACTATTTATGTGTCAGGTTAGAGAATAGGTTTAGGTCTCATCGTCGTGAGACGGTGCAAAAGTAATAATTTTTTGGTTTCGACAAGCGTTTTTCAAACATTTTCTGCAATTTATTTTTCGCCTCAAATGCGGTAGTTTCTGTGTCTCGAAAAGTGTGCTGCGAAAAAAGAACAAAAAACATTAAGCGAATTATAGTTTTGTTTCAATAAATAGCGATTTATGAGGCAAAATAGAAAAGATGATGTTCTATATTTCTCTGGTCATTTGGAGCAAAAAAGCACCTTTTAGAAAAATAAGTATAAAAAAAGGTTTGGGAAATTTTGTGGATTGCAATTATTAGTTTATCTTTGTGCATTAACTTTACGCAGAGAGTGTGTGGGGTTGATGCTAACTTAGAAAACTTTTAAGAAAACTTTATTATTTAAAACTAATGCTTATGGTTAGAAAAGTTGTACTATCAGTGATTACGGCTCTGACTTTTGCTTGCTTCGGCGCATATGCACAAGGTCAGCGTGTTACCGGTACAGTGACCGATGAGACCGGTACTCCGGTCATCGGAGCAGCGGTTGTAGTCGAGGGAACATCTCGCGGTGCTACTACCGACGTTGCCGGTTATTATGAGATTGCAGCTCCTGCTGATGCAAACTTGGTATTCTCATACCTTGGTTTGCAGTCTCAGACAGTAGCAGTTGCAGGACGCACGACGATTGACGTCGTTCTTGCTTCAGATTCGGAGCAGATCGAGGAGGTTATCGTGCAGGCCTTCGGTACTGCCAAGAAGGAGGCCTTTACAGGTTCGGCTGCCGTATTGAAGTCAGACGAGTTGCTCAAGACTCAGTCTTCTTCAGTAGCTAACGCCCTTGCGGGTAAGGTTGCCGGTCTTCAGACCACTCAGGGTTCTGGTTCGCTTGGCTCACAGCCATCGATCACAATCCGTGGTATCGGTTCTATCAACGCAGGTAGCTCACCATTGTGGGTTGTTGATGGTGTACCTTATGAGGGTGACCTTAACAACTTGAATATGGCTGATATCGAGTCGATGACCGTATTGAAGGATGCTGCATCTAACGCACTTTATGGTGCTCGTGGTGCAAACGGTGTGATTATGGTAACTACAAAGCGTGCAAAGGCAGGTGACGCTCGTGTAAACTTCGATGCGAAGTGGGGTGTTAATATGCGCGCGCGTCAGTTATATGATTATACCACTGAGCCAGGTGAGTTCTACGAGATGCACTATGCTGCAATGAAGAACTACTATATGGACAGCGGTTATGATTCAGCTACTGCACACTCTATCGCAGCTAACGGCCTTACTTCTAATGGTACTGGTGGTTTGGGTTACAACGTTTATACTGTGCCTGCTGGTCAGACACTTATCGGTACAAACGGTAAGCTTAACCCTAACGCTACACTCGGTCGTAAGTTCAACTACAAGGGTCAGGATTACTTCGTAACTCCAGATGACTGGATGGACGAGTTGTATGATAACTCATTCCGTCAGGAGTACAACGTAAGCATCGCTGGTGCTACTGAGAAGTCTAACTTCTTCGCATCTTTGGGTTACTTGGATAACACTGGTATTACCGACGGTTCTGCTATGGAGCGTTGGACAGCTCGTTTGCGTGCTGACTACCAGGCAAAGAAGTGGTTGAAGGTTGGTGCTAATATGAGCTACACTCGTTTCGATTGGGACGGTGCTTCATCTTCTAACGAGGGTGACGGTACAACAGCCGATCCATACTCAGCAGTAGCAGACGTTGCTCCTATCTATCCAGTATACATCCGTGATGGTGAGGGTAACATTATGAAGGACCAGTATGGTTGGGATATGTATGACTCTGGTGATGGTTCAGTTTGGGGTCTTACACGTTTCTCTGGTTCACAGGCTAACCCATTGCAGCTTATCGGTTTGGATAAGTCAAACTCTGAGGGTAACGCATTCTCTGTAAACGGTTTCGCAGATTTCATCTTTATGCCAGGCTTGAAGCTCACTATCAATGGCGCAGTAACAATCGATGAGACTCGTTCTACAAATATGAGCAACCCATACTATGGTCAGTTCGTAACTAACGGCGGTATCGTTTCAAAGTACCACTCTCGCTCATACAACCACAACTTGCAGCAGTTGTTGAGCTACAACACTTCATTTGGTGCTAACGATGAGCACAACCTCGATTTGTTGCTCGGTCACGAGACCTACAACCTCCGTTCATACTCTTTGTCAGGTTCAAAGTCTAACATCTTCTCTACTGACAACCTCGAGCTTAACGGTGCAGTAGTTGATATGAGCTCTGTAAGTTCTTCATTCGGTGAGTACGTAAACGAGGGTTACTTCTTCCGTGCACAGTACGAGTACGATGGTCGTGTCTTCGCATCTGCTTCTTACCGTCGTGATGCATCTTCACGCTTCCACCCAGATCACCGTTGGGGTAACTTCTGGTCAGTAGGTGCTGCTTGGATCATCAGCCGCGAGTCTTGGTTCAACGCTCCAGTACTCAATATGTTGAAGCTTAAGGCATCTATCGGTTCACAGGGTAACGATAACATCGGTATGTACCGTTATACTGACCTCTATTCAGTAACTAACGACGGTAACGGTGGTATCTCTATCATCTTCGGTTCAAAGGGTAATCCTAACATTACTTGGGAGACTAACACTAACTTCAACGCCGGCGTTGAGTTCGGTTTGTGGAACGATCGCTTGAGCGGTAGCATCGATGCATTCTATCGTTTGACATCTGATATGTTGTTCCAGGTTCCTGTTACTCCATCACTCGGTTACTCAGCATACTACGATAACATCGGTGATATGTCTAACACAGGTATCGAGGTTGTATTGAATGGTGACATCATCCGCACACGTGACGTTGTATGGTCTGTTAACCTCAATGCAACTTGGGTTCAGAACAAGGTTTTGAGGCTCCCAGATTCTCGTAAGGACTTGACAGTTGATGGTTACCCAGGTTTCGTAAGTGGTAGCGGTTTCATCGCTGAGGGTCTTCCATTGAACACTTACTTCATCCCTGAGTACGCAGGTGTATCTGAGAATGGTGAGTCACAGTGGTATCAGGTTAACCCAGAGACTGGCGAGAAGACAGCAGTTACTGACTACTCACTCATCTCTTCTGATAACAACTCAAAGAAGCTCTTCGGTACTTCAATGCCTACATTGTTCGGTGGTTTCGGTACTACTTTGTATGCTTACGGCTTCGACCTCTCTATCGCTCTTGACTACCAGCTCGGCGGTCAGGTATACGATGGTGCATACGCAGGCTATATGTCATCTCCATCTTCAGCAACATCTGGTAAGAACTACCACGTTGACTTGTTGAACGCTTGGACTAAGGAGAATCCTAATTCACAGATTCCTCGTTTCCAGTTCGGTGACCAGTATACAACATCTACTTCAAACCGATTCCTCATCAGCTCTGACTACGTTAACATCTCTAACATCAACGTTGGTTACACATTCCCAGCTAAGTGGTGGAACAACCACATCTCTAACTTGCGTGTTTACGTAGCTTGCGATAACGTATTCTACTGGTCAAAGCGTAAGGGTCTCGATCCACGTGGTACTGGTAATACAAACTACTCTCCTATCCGTACTATCTCGGGTGGTGTTACTCTTACATTCTAATTTTAATAGAAAGGAACTAAGAATATGAAAGTAAATAAGATATTTAAGATGGCAGTCGTTAGCCTTGGTGCTGTTGTGGCACTTAGCGGCTGTATCAGAGAGACTTTCCCCAAGGAGAGTACTATCACAGCTGAGCAGCTTCTTGGTGGTCAGCTCGAGGTAATGGCGGAGAGCCTCCTCAAGGGTATCCCTTCTGGTATGCTTAGCCCTATTTCGGGTTGGGAGCACACCGACTTCGGTTACCACTCAGTAGGTGTTTACAATGATCACGCTGCGAAGCTTATTGCTTGCAACGGTTGGATGATTGGTCAGCCTGCAGGTTACAATCGTTTCTATGCATCGGCTTGGGGTTGGGGTTATGCTCCTAACTCGGCTCTCTCTGGCCACGTATGGTATAACTACTATCCTCAGATTAAGTCTTGCAACGACCTTATCGAGTTGTGTAAGGAGGAGGAGCAGCTCTCTGAGTATGTAGGTATCGCTCGCGTATACCGTGCGATGTTCTACTTGGATCTTGCTCGTATGTTCGAGCCACTTCTCGCTGAGGCTCCAAACAACCCTAACTACGAGACTGGTGTTCTCGAGGCTATGGGTCTTACAGTGCCTATCGTAGACGAGAATTTGGATGAGGAGGGTGCAAAGAACAACCCACGTGCTACACGTGAGGAGATGTTCAAGTTTATCTTCTCTGACTTGGCAGATGCTGAGGTTCGTTTGGCAGAGTTCAAGCCTACTTCACCAGTTCACCCATCATTGGCTGTAGTATACGGTCTTTATGCACGTGCATACCTCTGGTTGGGTGGTTTCTCTGATGGTCTCTCTGGTGAGATTGCTGAGGGTGAGGCTGCTTACCGTTTGGCTGCTGAGTACGCTCGTAAGGCAATCACTGCTTGTGGTGGTGCAATTATGTCGGAGTACGAGTGGACTAATCCTACTTCGGCCTTCACCGTGATGGCTTCATCTTGGATGTGGGGTTTGGTACAGTCTACTGATACCATCATCAACAACCTCTACCAGTTCATTGCTCATATGTGTCCTGAGGCTACTTACGGTTATGCTCCTATGAGCTGCCCAGGTTTGCCTAACAAGTCATACGATCGTTTGAGCAATACTGACTTCCGTAAGAAGCTTGTTAAGGGTCCTGAGACTACATTTGCTGAGTTTGCACCTTACACCCTTGTAACTGACGAGGCTGAGTTCGACTCGTTTGCACCTTACACATTCTTCAAGTTCCGTCCTGCACAGGGTGAGCGTGTTGAGTATAAGGTTGCTGCTGCTACAATTCTTCCATTGATGCGTTGCGAGGAGATGTACTTCATCGAGATGGAGGCTACAGCTCACTTCGACGAGGCTACAGCTTGGAATCAGCTCTACGCATTTATGGCATCTCGTGACTCTGCATACGCTTGTATGACACAGGATCTCGTTGAGGAGATTATCTTCCAGAAGGGTATCGAGTTCTGGGGTGAGGGTATCGTTATGTACGATATGAAGCGTCTTGATATGGGTATCGACTCAGCTTACGAGGGTACAAACTTCGATGAGTCTGGTCGCTTCACTACTACCGGTCGTCTTCCTTGGTGGACATACTGTATCCCACAGGATGAGACTCAGATCAACCTCGGCATTAAGTACAACAATCCTAACCCATCACAGGCTTGGGATCCTATTTTGCCAAAGAAGTAACTTTTAAATGTACTAATTGAATATGAAGAATTTTAAGTTTATATATCTGCTTCTTGTTGCCGTAGGTGCTTTGGCATTTACTGCGTGTGACAAGCACGATTGGACTCCTGGCGAGCCTGATGCCAACCAGGGCGTTTTCTTCCCAAGCACTGTTGAAACAACCTACTCGGTTGAGAAGACAGCTACATCTGTAACCATTCCTGTAATGCGTACAAATGTAGAGGTAGCTTCTGAGGTGTCAGTTCGTTCGGATGATCCAAGCGAGTTGTTCACAATTCCTTCAAGCGTAGCTTTCGCAGCTAATTCAGAGAATTCTGAGTTGGTTATCTCATTCGATGGCGCAGCTCTTACTGCTGGTACATTCTACAGCATCGCATTGCAGATTTCAAGCGACAATGCTTCTAACTATGGCTACACTGAGCTTACAATCAAGATTGGTGTTCCTGAGCCTTGGAATGACCTCGGCGAGGGTATCTACATCGACGACTTCCTCCGCGTTGTTCTTGAGGATGTTCCTGCTGGTTTGGGTTCTTATGTTCCTATTCAGCAGCACGCAGATGACGCAAACCGTATCCGCGTTGTGAATCCTTTCTCTATGGACGTAGTAGGTTATATGTGGGGTGGCGTTCCTGGCTTCTTCGTATGGGAGGAGGGCGTTGATACTTACTTCGAGTTCGACGTAACAGATCCTAACAATGTTTTGTTGACAGAGAATCCAATTCCAATTGGTATTAGCGCAAACTTCGGTGCTGATGGTATCCTTCCATTGTATCTCTACGTTATGGATAACGAGGATGGTAGCTATGTTGCTCCTATCACATTCCAGAATGGTGTTATCTCATTCCCTAAGGACGGTTTGATCCTTGCTTATCCTTGGGATGGTAGCCTCGGCGGTTGGTATGCTAACACAGAGGGTATGACAATGTATCTGATGCCTGGTGTTGAGCTTGTTGACTATGCTCTTATCCCTGAGTACGCAGGTATGATTGTATCTGCTGACAACACTCAGTCTGCAGCTATCCTTAACTTCACTGTTGGTGCTGATGTTGAGTCATTCAAGTTTGTCGTTCTTCCAGGTGCTGTAGATGCTGCAGCTGTTGCTGCAACTATTGCTGATGGCACAGCTGAGAACGTAGTTGAGGGTGATGCTGAGAACACAACATTCCAGGTAGCTCTTACTACAGGTTCTTACTCAGTAGTAGCTGTTGCTTATGCAGGTGGTGAGGTTGTAGGCGATGTTGCGTCTATCTTCTTCTACTATCCTGGTGTTGGCGCTGGCGAGGCTCCTGAGGCTGATGTAGACTTCGTTTTGGGTTCTGTAGCTGAGCTCACTGAGAATGCTGAGTACGAGGCTGCGTATCCTGCAGAGTACAAGATGGGTATCTTGCTTGACATTGCTAACCCTGCAGAGGTTACAGGTCTTAAGTTCTACTCAGGTTATGTTGACGAGGTAGAGAAGGCTATCGCAGATGGTACTATTGCTTCATATGAGGCTATCGTTGACGCTTACGGCCAGGATGTATACGCTTGGGTTGAGGCTATCAACGAGGGTAACATCCGTATCATCGGCGTTCAGCCAGGTACAAACTTGTGCTGCATCTTCGCTGTTGAGACTATCTACGGCACTACTCAGTACTACCACTACGACTATCAGATGCCTGCATACTCAGGTGGCTTCACAGTTTGCGATTACACTATCACAGATGGTGCGAACGCTAATACGTTCAACGTAGCTCCTGGTACTGATGCAACTACTCTCTTTGTAGAGTTCGCTGACCTTAAGGGCTACCAGTTCTATGCAGCTTGGTCTAAGGAGGATAACACTCTTACACTCGACGGCACTGCATACGGTTTGGAGCAGTATAACTCACTCTTCAACGCAGGTTTGGTTGAGAACGAGGATGGCTCATTGCAGGTTCTTACTAGCGCATCTGATGCTGAGTTCAAGACTCCATCATCTATCGTGCTTGCTGTTGAGAACAATGCAGTATCTGCACTTAAGACTTACATCAAGAAGTTCCGTGCAGTTGATGGTAAGTATGAGAGCGACTACTACAACTTCACTCCAGCATCTGTTATCGCTCCTGCAGCAGCTAAGGCATCAGTAATGATGGTTGGTGGCGAGCTTAAGGCGATGAATGTTGCTTCTGAGAGCATCAAGGTTGAGGTGGCATCTAAGTCACTCTCTATCGAGAAGTTCGAGGGTGCTTTCGAGCGTCAGTTCACTATGACTTCTAAGTCAGTAGTGTTCTTCAACTAAGATTGCACAAATCAATGTATTGGGCGATTCGGCAATGCCGAGTCGCCCATATTTTTTTGTGCGCTGTGCCCAATGAGGCTGTGTATATGATTCGTAGTATCTGTCAGTTGTCGTGATATGCGGAATATATATGTCGAAAATGTAAAATTACAGCCATAGAATTCCGAGAATTGCGAAAAATTATTAACTTTGCACCGAGTAACGTTTTGTAAATTCGTGAACTATGCCCATTTTGACAATAAAGGTCGGCTATGGTGTGGTGAGTGAATTGGTAGCGGAAGAAATAACTTTTAATTACTAAAATATGAATAAGGTTAAATTTTTAATGTTTGCCTTGGCTTCTTTTGCAGCCGTATCGTGTGTTACTGATCCAGTTGATGAGTCTCCAGTAGCATCGGTTGACAACCTTGTAGCCAAGAAGATTTTGAACTCTGCTGATTCGGCTATCGATGGCGAGTTGATTCTCTATGTTAGCGACGAGGCTGTCGAGCAGTTCGCAGCGGCACAGTGCGCTACACGCTCTGGTAATGTCGAGTTCGATGCTTTGGCTGACGAGTTCGGCGCAGCATCTATCGAGCAGGTCTTCAATATGACGGTTGATACCGAGCGTAAGATGGCTGCTGGTCTTCACCGCTGGTTTGTGGTTAAGTTCGACGAGGGTAGCAATGTCGAGGCTGTTGCAAGAAAGTTTGCTTCACTTGACGTTGTTAAGCGCGTTCAGTTCAACTCACAGGTCGAAAAGCCAGAGGTTCAGGCTTTCCCTGTTCAGCCTGTTGCATCAACACGTGCTACAGATATGCCTTTCAACGATGAGATGTTGCCTTTGCAGTGGCACTATGACAACCGTGGTGATGTTGATCTCAACGGCCTTAACGAGCCAGTTGCTGATGCTGATATCAACCTCTTCGAGGCTTGGAAGTACACTACAGGTAACCCACAGGTAGTTGTAGCTGTTGTTGACGAGGGTGTATACTACGACCACCCAGACCTCGCAGCAAATATGTGGGTAAACGAGGCAGAGCTCACAGGTGCCGAGGGTGTCGATGATGACGGTAACGGCTATGTTGATGACGTTTACGGTTGGAATGGTGTTACCAATACTGGTAAGATCACTTGGAATGCAGGTCCTGCGGATTCAGGTCACGGTACACACGTTGCTGGTACAGTAGCTGCTGTTAACAACAACGGTGGTCTTGCAGGTGTTGCTGGTGGTTCTGGCCCTGGTACAGGTACTGGTGCTCGCATTATGTCTTGCCAGACATTCTCGAGTTCTCCAGATGGTAATGTATTGACTGGCGGTGTTGTTGGTAATGCGCGTGCTGTTATGTATGCTGCTGACAACGGCGCTTCAATTTTGCAGAACTCTTGGGGTTATGGAGTAGAAGATTCAGCTACCGATGCAGATTACACAAATTACTGGAGCGTTGAGTACGAGGCATTCAAATACTTCCGCGCTGCTTCAGGTTGCTCGGCTATGGATGGAAATGTTATTATCTTTGCTGCTGGTAACGATGGTCAGCCTATGGCTTCATACCCAGGTGCATACAACGAGTTCCTCGCAGTTACTGCGACTGGTCCTGATGGTCTTCCTGCTTGGTACACAAACTACAACTCTGGTTGTAACGTAGCTGCCCCTGGTGGTGAGTTTTACACTATATGGCGTGGCAACAAGGCAGACTCTTACTGGATGGATGGTTGCGTGCTTTCGTCAGTTCCAGCCGAGATAATCGACGAACTTTCAGGGGCTCCTTATGGTACTCCATATGCATATATGCAGGGTACATCAATGGCTTGTCCTCACGTATCTGGTATCGCTGCGTTGGTACTCTCTTATGCTATTGAGAACAACATCAAGCTTACAAATGCCGAGCTCTACGAGATTCTTACAACATCTGTGAACGATCTCGACTCGAAGCTCAAGGGTTCAAAGGTTAACGGTGGTTATGGTGGTCAGATGAACTTGTCTTCGTACAAGGGTAAGATGGGTACAGGTTCTATCGACGCTTTCCGCGCTATTATGAACGTTCGTGGTACAACTTGTGTTGCTGCGGTTGTTGGCGAGGAGATCGAAATAGATGTTAACGCACTTTTGGGTGATGGTAACCTCGGTATGAAGGTGCTTAAGGACTACGTCATCTCTGACGACGTTCGCCAGCGTCTCGGTATCAAGCCAGACGATACAGTATTTAGCAACAAGCTTATCCTTACAACAACAAAGCCTGGTTGCGGTACAATTAAGGTAAACCTCGTGGCTGGTGGCTCACACGTTGGTGGTGGCCAGACAATGGGTGGTATGCTTATCGAGAAGGAGATTGCTATCATCTCACGTGTAAACAACAACACAGCAGGTTGGTTGTAGTCTAACAAATAACGAATATCATCTAAAGCATATACAGATATGAAGACATTGAAGATATGGTCACTTGTTGCACTTATGTTTGTCGGTTTGACAGCTTGCAATAGTGAGTCTCAGGAGGCTCCAGCAGAGGGTCTCGATAAGATTGTTAACGAGTGGGTATTGGCTACTTGGGGTGGCGAGGATGCCGAGTATACGGTATATATCGACTTCAACGAGGACAACACCTTTGCAATCTATCAGCAGGTTTATACCTTGAGTTACGAGATGTACGCTGGTACTTACTCAATCTCGGGTAGCACACTCAGCGGTGTATACAATGATGGCAGCGCTTGGAAGTGTGACTATGTTGCATCTATGAACGCTGATGGTACTGTTCTCACTCTTGTAAGCAACGAGACAGAGAGCACTACAGGTGTTTACGATGTAACAGTAATTCCAGAGGATGTGAAGGCCGAGGCTACAGCAACACGTGGTGTTGAGGTGGAGGGTGTACCTTTCTTGTAATTCCTGTGAATTTCTTGTGATAAGGGGTCATCTGCGACCTCTCAATCATTGCCCCAAATGGGACGTACGTCAAGTACTACCCATCTGGGGCAATTTCTTTATCGAGGCCACATCTAACCCCTTCTGACAAGAAATTAGGGGTGTGCTGCCCGGAACGGTGTTGTCTCCGACCTCTCAATCATTGGCTCGAATGGAATGTACGTCAAGTACTATCCATCCGAGCCAATCTCTTTATCGAGGCCACAGCTAACTACTTCTATCGAAAAATTAGGGTGTGCAGGTGGGTAGGTGGTGAATTATGGAAATTCCTAAACTCACTATATTCTCTAATATCGCACACCTCTATAACCGCCATCGTTATAGGCGCTATTGTATCCGTAGTTACGTGTGTAGGTGGCCTATGATTGTTGTGGAGGTATAGTTATGAGTCAAAATGTTGTTATTTGAAAAAAAATGCTTAACTTCGCACTTTAGGAGAATATTTTTTAAGCAACAACTTAAATTTCAACTTATATGAACAAGACCAAAATTTTTCTCTTCGCACTTGTGTCTATGCTTGCAGTGTCGTGTATGCGTGATACAGTCGATCAGGGGGCAATCTCTGCCGAGGAGGCGATGATAGCTCGTAAGTTTGTCAACTCGATTGACTCGGCAGTTCCAGGTGAGCTCATCATCTACGTCGACAAGTCGAGCGTCGCAATGCTCGAGGGCGTTGGCGCTCCAACCCGAGTAGCGATGACCGATATCGAGGTTGTTGCCGACGAGGTGGGTGCTTTGTGCATCGAGCCAGTCTTTAATCTCAAGGTTAATGCCGAGCGTAAGCGCGCTTTGGGTATGGACCGTTGGTATGCAGTGAGCCTTCCCGAGAGTGTAGACCTCGAGGATGTTGCACGTCGCTTCGCATCTCTCGAGAGCATCGAGCGCGTAGAGTTCAATATGCCTATTGAGCGTCCTTCGTCGGAGGCTATTCCATTTGATGCATCTATGTGCGCATCGACACGTGCCGAGGCTATGCCTTTCAGCGATGAGCGTATCAAGATGCAGTGGAGCCTCAACAATACTGGTGAGGCGCACTTCTATCCTACAGTTAAGGCTGGCGAGGATATCAACGTGCTTCCTGCCTGGAAGCTCACAACAGGCCGTCCAGACGTTATCGTTGCAGTAGTTGATGCTGGTGTATGCTACACTCACCCTGACCTCCAGGCAAATATGCACGTCAACGAGGCCGAGCTTAACGGCGTCGAGGGTGTCGATGACGACGAGAATGGCTATGTAGATGACATCTACGGCTACAATTTCGCAGACAATATGGGTCGTATTATGTGGTCAGCAAATGATAGCCACGGTACACACGTAGCTGGTATTATCGCTGCTACAAGTAACAACGGCATCGGTATCGCAGGTATCGCAGGTGGCTCGGGTAATGGCGATGGTGTGCGCGTATTCTCATCACAGATTATGTCTGGTAACAATACAGCTGGTGTAAAGAGCATCGGTAAGGCTATCGAGTACGCGGCAGACCGCGGTGCTTCAATCCTTCAGTGCTCTTGGGGCTTCAAACCAGGCGATATCGCCAATGATGCACTCTTCGAGTCGGGTAGTGCATCGGCAGAGTATACAGCATTGCAGTACTTCATCAGCGCAAACAACTGCCCAGCTATGGAGGGCGGTTTGGTAGTCTTCGCAGCTGGTAACGAGGGTATGCCTTTGGCTGGCTATCCTGCGGCATACAACGACTACCTTGCAGTTACGGCATTTGCGCCCGATGGTCTTCCTACATACTACACCTGCTACGATAGAGGTTGCAATATTTCGGCACCTGGTGGTGAGTATTACTACATTGGCAACTCTATGCGCGAGTACGGATGTATCCTCTCGACATTGGCGAATGGTGACTATGGCTATATGCAGGGTACATCGCAGGCGTGCCCCCACGTGTCGGCAATTGCTGCGTTGGGTCTCTCTTACGCCTTGGATAATGGTTTGAGCTTCACGCTCGATGAGTTTAAGTCTAAGCTCCTCACCTCTGTAAACAACTTCGACAGTGTGCTTACAGGTTCTAAGGAGAAGATCGACACAGGAGGTATACTCAACCTCACCAACTATCGTGGTAAGATGGGTACAGGTAAGGTGGATGCCTATCGTTTCCTTATGTCGTTGCGTGGAACTAACTGTATCCCTATGCCTGTAGGTCAGGAGGTTGTCGTTGACTTCAATAAGTATATGGGCGATGGCGAGCTTGCTATCAAGGTGCTCTCACAGTACACAATCTCGGATGAGACACGCGCGACACTCGGTATCGAGAACGATTGCATCATCGGTGATAAGCTTGTCATTACTTGTAATAAGCCTGGCTGTGGCACTATCAAGGTATCGTTGGTTGCAGGTGGCTCGACTGTAGGTGGTGGCCAGCTTGTAGGCGGTATGGCTATCGAGAAGGAGTTCGCACTCGTAGCTCGCGAGGGTTACACTGTTGGCGATAGCGGTGTGGTCGAGGATGCTGCTGGTTGGTTGTAATCGTATAACACTTAAATAACATTAAGGATATGAAGAATATTAAGATATTTGCACTTCTGCTTGCTGTGGCTACCCTCTTTGTTGCGTGTGATAGCTCAAAGGAGGAGCCAAAGAACGAAAAGAACACAATCGCCAACGAGTGGCGTATCGAGAGCTGGAACGACCAGACACCCGAGTTCGATGTTTATATCGCATTCAAGGAGGATGGTAGCTTCGATATGTATCAGCAGATATACACCCTCAACTACGTATGCTACAGCGGTACTTACGTAGCTGTTGATGGTAAGCTAACTGGTACCTATGCCGACGGTAAGGCGTGGAGATCAACATATAACTACACTGTATCGGCTGATGGCAGCCAGCTTACAATGGTTAGCAACGACACAACACCTGTAACAAGTGTCTATGTTAGCGAGATTATCCCCGAGGCAGTGAAGGTCGAGGCTGCAGAGACTCGTTCGGTAGAGGCTCTTCCTTTCCTCTAATCTGGTGCGATTAAATAATATAGGCGACAATGGAGTATATCCGTTGTCGCCTATATTTTTGTGAAGACTTTTGTCTCTGCTATCGATGCTCTATCTTCGAGAGTATATCTGCTGTGATAAGCTCCGTTGCTCCGCAGTTTGCTTCGGTGTAGCTGCGCGCAGCATTACGCTGTGCTTCGAGGAGTGCACGGTCATCGCGTAGTGGGGCAAACCACTCCAAAAGTTCATCTGCCGAGTTGATGCTGCGTGCTGCTCCAATTGCAATAAGGTCGCACGCCTCCTTGAACTTCTGGTACTTCGGACCAAAGGCAATAGGCAGACCGAATGTCGCAGCCTCCAGCGTGTTGTGGATGCCGACACCAAAGCCACCGCCAATATATCCCCACTCGGCATAACCATATACCGAAGACAGGATACCTACGGTGTCGAGTATGAGCACCTGTGTATTCTCGAAATTGCTCTTTGTGTCAACCTGTGTATATCGCACTGCACCACCCTTTACGGCAGAGGCAAGCCAAGCTATGCGCTCCTCGTCCATCTCGTGTGGTGCTACGACAAAGCGTATCTCGGGATTTTCGTTGATAAGTTCTACGAGGCGCTCCTCATCTGGACCCCACGTCGAGCCGGCAACAAATAATCGATATTCGCCCTTGAACTTCTCGATAAGAGGAATCTGGCGTGCAGCACGTGCAATGGCTGCCACGCGGTCGAAGCGTGTGTCGCCAGCTACGATAACATTGCCGATGCCAAGTTCTGCAAGTAGTGTGCGTGACTCCTCGTTCTGCACATATATCGAGCTGAAGCTATGCAGCGCCTTGCGCCACGCACCGCCCCACGGACGGAAGAATATCGAGTCGCGACGAAATATGGCCGAGACTACGTATGTGGGCACCTTGCGGCGGCGAAGCTCGGCGAGATAGTTGTGCCAAAATTCATACTTTACGAATACGGCAGCTACCGGACGCACAATATCCAGGAAGCGGCGTGCGTAGCTGTGGCGATCGATGGGTAGGTAGAAGATGAAGTCTGCACCTGTGTAGTTCTTGCGAATCTCGTAGCCCGACGGTGAGAAGAAGGTGAGCAATATGCGTACTTCGGGGCGCTCCTGCTTCAGTCGCTCGATGATGGGGCGTCCCTGCTCGAATTCGCCGAGTGAGGCGCAGTGTACCCATACGATATTTTCTGTCGAGCTGATAGACTCCTTCAGACGCTTGAAGATGTTACGTCGACCATCGCGCCATTGGCGCGCCTTCGGGTTGCGTAGTGCAGCGATGTTTACGGCTCGTTCGTAGAGCCACATTGATGTATTGTATGCGAACATTTACTCTCGCTTTAATTATTATAGTAGTACAAAGATATATAAAAATTGTCAAGACGCGCAGCAATTTGCGCTAATTAGACTAAAAATAATTGTCGAATGGTTGCGTTAAATAAAAATAGTTCGTAAATTTGATAGATTTTAAACCGTAAACCTCTGTTTAATCTAAAACTTCGTGACTATGGATATATGGCTCTATTGGGTTATTGCAGCCCTGCTACTATTTATCGTCGAACTTTTCACCTCTGGTTTTGCTGTAATATGCCTGTCGATTGGTGCTATTGGCGGAGCTATTGCTGCGGCTAACGATACCTCTATCGAGATGCAGTTGCTGACCTTTGCGATAGTCTCGATGGTAGCAATCATCTGCGTGCGTCCACTGCTCAAGCGTCTATTCTTCAAAAATGGCGAGAAGGTGGCAACCAACGCCTCGGCGATGGTCGGCAAGCGTGGGGTGGTGTGTCAGGATGTTGACGAGGTCTCGGGACGAGTAATGGTCGAGGGTGTCGACTGGAGAGCCAACAGCGAGGATGGAGAGCTGCTGCCCATAGGTACGAAGGTGGTGGTTACGGCCATTAATAGTGTAGTACTAACCGTTAAAAAGTTATAGCTATGAGTCTTACATTTATCGTATTTCTGATTATTGCCCTCATTGCGGTGATATATGTTCTCAAGGGCTTCAAGATTGTTCCGCAGTCCGAGACTCGTGTCGTTGAGCGTCTGGGTCGCTATGACCGTACCTTGCAGTCGGGTATAAACTTCCTGCTGCCTATAGTTGATCGTGCAAGAGAGGTTGTGCAGCGTGATGAGATAAAGTATGGTGATGGCTCGAAGAGTGTCATTATGCGCACTACATCGCGCATTGATCTCCGAGAGCAGGTGTACGATTTCGATAAGCAGAGTGTGATTACGAAGGATAACGTGACAACGACCATCAATGCGTTGCTCTACTTCCAGATTGTAGATCCGGTAAAGTCGGTGTACGAGATCGATAACTTGCCAAATGCTATCGAGAAGCTCACGCAGACAACGCTGCGTAATGTGATTGGCGAGCTGGAGCTCGATGAGACACTCACATCGCGCGATACTATCAACTCGAAATTACGCATTGTGCTTGATGAGGCTACCAATAAGTGGGGTGTTAAGGTTAATCGTGTTGAGCTTCAGGATATCACTCCTCCCGATTCGGTGCGTCGTGCTATGGAGCAACAGATGCAGGCAGAGCGTGAGCGTCGTGCCAAGGTGCTCGAGGCGCGCGGTGCGAAGGAGTCTATGATTTTGCAGTCGGAGGGTGAGAAGGAGTCACAAATCAACCAGGCCGAGGCGGAGCGTCAGACACAGATTCTCAAGGCGCAGGGTGAGGCCGATGCCAGAATCCTGCAGGCTAATGCCGAGGCGGAGGCTATCCGTAAGGTGGCAGCGGCTATTGCCGAATCAAAGACCGATCCAGCAACATATATGCTTCTTATGAAGTATGTCGATACGCTCAAGGAGATTGGCTCGGGCGACCAGACCAAGACCGTATTCCTGCCTTTCGAGGCCAGCAACCTTGTGGGAGCACTCGGCTCGTTGACCGAGCTTCTGCCACAAAAGGATAAGTAGAGCTTATTATTGTAGATAGAGTAAGGCGCCATTACACAATGCTGTCGATGTGAACAGATGTGTAATGGCGCCTTGCTTGTTGTGGCCTCTATAGTATTCGCTCGGTATAGTCGATGACCATATGACCGTGGCTGTCGATTGTGATGGCTATGAGGTCGAACTGCAGTTCGTGGTTAAGACGATGCAGCGCAGCGTAGTTCAAAGCTGCGCGACGCATCGAGCGGCGTTTGCTGTCGTCGATACTTGCGTATGGCGACTGCCAGCCACCTAACGAGCGCGTCTTCACCTCGATAAAGTGCATCACGTCCCAGCGCTGGGCGATGATGTCTATCTCGTAGCGACCCACACGCCAGTTGCGCTCTACGATATAGTAGCCCCTTTCGCGGAGCCACTCCACCGCAGCATCTTCACCTTGCGAGCCTATTATGGCGTTGAGATTATCCATTCTCGCCTATTTGCGACGAATGAGGAAGTCGATATTCTCGCCTGGCTGTACCTCGTAGGTCTCCTGACCCTTCTTGAAGATACGCATCGAGCGGTTACCGATAAGCTCGATCTTGTCGTCCTGCAAGCGGAGCATACAACCCTCGCGAAGACCTACCACGTAGCGGCTGCGGTTAGCCTCGAGGTACTCGTTGATGCGCTGCTCGCGTGTCTCGCCAGCGTGACCCTCTGGGTTAGCATCGAGGTAGTGTGGGTTGATCTGGAACGATACAAGGCCGATAGCGCGGAATGACTCTGGTTGAACGATAGGCATATCGTTTGTAGTGCAGATTGTTGGGCAGGTAACGTTGCTACCAGCCGACCAACCGATATATGGTACGCCAGCCTTCACGCGGCGGAAGATCATATCGAGAAGATCCTCCTCCTGCATCTTCTTGAGAAGCGCAAAGGTATTACCGCCACCGATGACGATTGCCTCGGCGTGGCGGATGAAGTTACGCTTGTTGATAGCGTGGTGGATAGAGTTGACCTTGATGCCGATCTCGTTGAAGCGCTCCTGTACCTTGCGCTCGTACTCGTCGTAAGAGAAGGTAATTGCTGCATATGGAATGAAAACTACCTCCTTTACGCCCTGGAGAGTCTTTGCGATCTCACCAATAGGATATTTCAAGTAAGGCTCACCTGCATTGGTGGAATTGGAAATTAGCAAAAGATTCATAATGCTGTGATTTTTAGTAAGTTAATATATGTTGATAGTAAATTGTCAATAATTTTTTTGCGTCATAATGTCAAAGATAATAAAAAAAGTGTTACTTTTGCACCGTACCGAGAAAAAAAGTGATTCGGGACTAAAATTACAGTAGACGATTTATACTACTATAATGTTTAACTAAAACTTATTTATTATGTCAGAAATTCAGTCAAAAGTTGTCGAGATCATCGTTGACAAGTTGGGTGTTAAGGAGTCAGAGGTAGTAGCTGAGGCAAGCTTCACTGCACACCTCGGTGCTGATTCTTTGGATCAGGTAGAGCTTATTATGGAGTTCGAGAAGGCTTTCGATCTTCAGATTCCAGATGCTGACGCTGAGAAGATCCAGACTGTAGGCGATGCTATCAACTACATCGAGGCTCACAAGTAATAGCAACTAAAGCTTCATAGGGCTTGAACCCTGTCCATAACGATATTCGCAGTTCAAGGTTCTTGTCGCTTGTGAAGTCAAATTACGAGAGGACTCGAAGCCTTCGATAGAGGGCATCTTCGGGATCCAATGTAGTGAAAGTATGGACTATACCAGGGAGTATACTCTCTCGGTCTAGTCCATTTTTTGCGTGCCCCAAAGAGCTATTCGGCTCTTGCGTGGCTTTTTGTCAGACCCTTTTGTAGGGAGTACAACTACGGAAAGCGATGTAGCGTGGGTGACAGCAAAAAAGTTAATACCGCAGCGATGCGGAGAAGTTCACACTTTAGTTAGGATTGTCGCTATGTTCGATTTTTTTGTTCGCGCATACCGCCGTCGGTTTGGTGCCGACAAGGCGTTCTATGTCGCTGTTGATGATATGTTTGGCTTCGTGCCCAACAATATTGAGCTTTACAAATTGGCGCTTATCCATAAGTCGGCATCGGTAGCACTTGAGGATGGTAGCCACATAAACAATGAGCGTCTCGAGTTCTTGGGTGATGCTGTTATCGAGAGCATCACGTCGGATTATCTCTTCATAGAGTTTCCCGACAGAGACGAGGGCTTTATGACCCAGGTGCGTTCGAAGATTGTATCGCGTCAGTCGCTCAACAATATTGCCGCACGTATCGGTCTTGATAAGCACGTCATATCGAATGCTGTGGGTAACACTACCCACAAGCATATCTATGGTGATGCCTTCGAGGCGATGATGGGAGCAATCTATCTCGATAAGGGATATGACTTTGCTAACCGTCTGCTTATCAACGATATCTATGGTCGCTATCTCTCGTTGGATGATGTCTTGCAGTCGGAGACCGACTTCAAGAGTCGCCTAATAGAGTGGTGTCAGAAGAATCACTATTCTATTGAGTTCCGCACAAGCAATGAGGCTTCGCGCTCTGGTTTCCACTCGGTGGTCTATGTCGACGGCATAGCTGTGGGTCACGGTCGTGGTGACTCGAAGAAGGCTGCGGAGCAGAATGCTGCCTTCTCGGTGTCACAGGCAAGGACAGCAGCAATTTCGGATGAGAGTAGTGCCGAGATGCTCGACCGCATAGATAAACTTGCCAATTAGTTTGTGGCTAAAAGATTTAGTAGCAAATATTTGTCCGAAGATAAAATATTTGCTACTTTTGTTTTGAGTTGTAGCTCAACGTTCAGTAACCTAAATTCGTAAAACGTAATGCAGCGTAATAGCTATTTCAGAAGCTGTAGATTTCTTGTTGCAGGAGTAGTTCTGTTTCTTAGTGCATCGCTTGCTATGTCGATGCAAATGTATGATAATGAGCCTGATGGTCGTAGTACTGCGGGTGCGAACACCTCATCTGTTTCGCGTGTTAGCGAGGATGGAAGTAAGCCGTACCGCAGAGCTGATGAGTATGCTCATTTGCTCTATGACGGCGACCCAAAGGATGCAGCACAGATTGTCATCTCGAAGCAGAGCCAGACACTCTCGCTCTACGACTCAAAGGGTGGCCTTATATGCTGCTATCCTGTATCGGTAGGTCGTAACTTTGGTAATAAGCAGGTTGCTGGTGATTTGAGAACGCCCGAGGGTCTATTCTCCATCGAGAAGATTCAGGATGCTTCGTGGTGGGGGCACGATTCGGGTGATGGCAACGGTTTTGTTCCTCACTGCTATGGCAACTGGTTTATGCGTTTGAAGACACCTCCGCATCGTGGTATCGGCATCCACGCTTCGATTCGCCGTTCATCTATCGGCAAGCGAGCTTCCGAGGGTTGTATATGTATGCATAGCGAGAATCTCGACAAACTCCGACCTCTTGTCAGGGATGGTATGAAGGTGGTTGTCGAAACCTCGTTGAGAGATATGGAGGCTGATAATAGATGTGTGATACTCTGCAATACTCCAGTGAGAGAGAACTATATGTATAACCTCAACTGGTGGGAGCATCGCCCCGTAGCCTATGTTATACAAGATAGTCTGTCGCATATCGTTGAGTACGGAGACAGCTATCTCTCGCTCGCTGTAAAGTATGGTACAACGCGCAAGAATCTCGAGATTCTCAACCCCGGTGTCGACCCGAATGAGTTGACCGTCGGAGAGGTTATTCGTGTGGGCGGAGAGTTTGTTGTGCCTTTGGATTATGTTTTGCCGAGCATCTACAACTCCACAGCTATGGTAGCGTGCACCGATATGCTATACTATGAGGCTTCGGAGATAGATAACTTCGGCCGTATTGCCGTAATGCATAGTACAACACGCGCCAGAATCATCGAACTCAATCCAGGAGTTAATCCCGATAAGTTGGTTGATGGTCAGATTGTGCGTGTGAGGTAACCATAATATTGAGTGCGATGAAGAATATCATAGCTAAACTGCAATCACGTGGTGCAGAGAGTCTTACTAATGAGGAGCTCCTCGCGGTGATTCTCTCGGATAATACCGCAGACGAGAGCGCCAAGACTACAGCTTCGGAGCTGCTGGCAAATGCCGATGGCTTCCTGCAACGACTTGTCGATGTCGACACTATGCGTCTGCGAATGGTCTCGGGTCTAGGACTTCGACGTGCGCTGCGTCTTAAGGCTTCGGCCGAGTTTGGCCGTAGGGTAGTGTGTGCCGAGACGGCTGCTCTCGACGTGATCTCATCGTCGAGCGATGTGGTGCGCATTATGGAGCCGCTGCTTGGTGATTTAGCGCACGAGGAGTGCTGGGCACTCTATCTTGCTACGTCGGGCAAAATCATTGAGCGACAGCGTATTAGTCAGGGCGGTGTGCAGGCAACGGTTGTCGACAGCAAACTAATCCTGAAGCGTGCTATCGAGCTATTGGCCGTGCAGATTATTCTGGTGCATAACCATCCCTCGGGAAGCTGTGAGCCAAGTCCGCAGGATATAGCGCTTACGGAGCGTGTGGCCGAGGGTGCAAAGCTCTTTGATATGCGTCTTGTCGACCACGTGATAATAGCTCGTGGATCTAACTACTCTTTCCGAGCACATAATCTTGTGAAATAGCGCAGATTTAGACAAAAATTACTATCTTTGTCGCTTGGAATAAACCTATGGTTTAATAGGGTGAAATAATAGCAAAAAAACGATATAGATTATGACACAGGAAGAACTCTTCAAAAAGTTGGTCGCTCACTGTAAGGAGTATGGTTTTATATTCCCTTCGAGCGAGATTTATGATGGCCTCGGTGCCGTTTACGATTATGGCCAGAATGGTGTTGAGCTTAAGAACAACATCAAGCGCTACTGGTGGGACTCAATGGTTAAGCTCCACGAGAATATTGTAGGTATCGATGCAGCTATCTTTATGCACCCTAAGACGTGGGAGGCATCGGGCCACGTAGGTGCTTTCAACGATCCGCTCATCGACAACAAGGACTCAAAGAAGCGTTACCGCGCCGATGTTTTGGTTGAGGATTGGTTGGCAAAGCAGCAGGAGAAGATCGACAAGGAGGTAGAGAAGGCACGCAAGCGTTTCGGTGAGCAGTTCGATGAGTCGCAGTACCTTGCAACATCTCCTCGCGTACTGGAGATCAAGGCCAAGATGGATGCTGTTCACACTCGCTTTGCAGAGGCTCTCAACGCTAACAACCTCGAGGAGCTCAAGCAGATTATTCTCGACTGCGAGATCGTTTGCCCAATCTCGGGTACTCGCAACTGGACAGATGTACGTCAGTTCAACCTTATGTTCTCTACACAGATGGGCTCTACAGCTGACGGTGCTAACACCATCTACCTTCGTCCAGAGACAGCGCAGGGTATCTTCGTGAACTTCCTCAACGTGCAGAAGACTGGTCGTATGAAACTTCCATTCGGTATCGCACAGATTGGTAAGGCGTTCCGTAACGAGATCGTTGCTCGTCAGTTCATCTTCCGTATGCGTGAGTTCGAGCAGATGGAGATGCAGTTCTTCGTGCAGCCAGGCACAGAGATGGATTGGTGGAAGCAGTGGAAGGAGACACGTATGGCTTGGCACCGCGCGTTGGGCTTCGGTGACGAGAACTACCGTTTCCACGACCACGATAAGTTGGCACACTACGCTAACGCTGCTACCGACATCGAGTATAACTTCCCATTCGGTTTCAAGGAGGTAGAGGGTATCCACTCACGTACCGACTTCGACCTCGGTCGTCACCAGGAGTACTCTGGTAAGAAGTTGCAGTACTTCGATGCAGAGCGTGGCGAGAGCTACGTGCCATACGTTGTCGAGACATCTATCGGTGTAGACCGTATGTTCTTGCAGATTATGTCAGCTGCTTACAACGAGGAGAAGCTCGAGAATGGCGAGGAGCGCGTAGTGCTCAACCTCCCAGCGGCTCTTGCACCTGTTAAGGTTGCAGTATTGCCACTCGTTAAGAAGGACGGTATGCCAGAGGTTGCTCGCAAGATTGTTGACGAGCTCAAGTATGACTACAACGTAGTATACGACGAGAAGGACTCTGTAGGTAAGCGCTATCGCCGTCAGGATGCTGTAGGTACTCCATACTGCGTAACTGTCGATGGCCAGACTTTGGAGGATGGCACAGTTACTGTTCGCCACCGCGACACTATGCAGCAGGAGCGCGTAGCTATTGCTGACCTCCGCCGTATGGTTGATGAGGGTTGCTCATACGCAGCACTCTTCAAGAAGATGAAGGCATAAAACTACGTTTGCAACTATGACACATATGCAGTCAAAACGCCATAAGGCATTGAGCTTCATTGCTCTTGTAGCCTTGCTCTTCGTTGTAGGATATGGTGTAGGACTGCTTATCGGAAAACTATTGTAGTATGTCACGAATGATCGCCATAGACTACGGCACGAAGCGCACAGGTCTTGCTGTTACCGATCCGCTCGGCATCATCGCCTCGCCACTCGAGACGGTCGATACCAAGCAGTTGGAGCGTTATCTTGCCGACTACTTCTCGCGCGAGGAGGTCACGACAATCGTTGTCGGACATCCTCGCCAGATGAATGGCGAGCCTTCGGAGACTATGCGCTTTATACAGCCGCTTATGGGACGTCTGCGTCACGCCTACCCCGATAAGCTGGTTGTGGCCTACGACGAGCGTTTCACCTCGGTATTGGCGCAGCGCACCATTCGTGAGAGTGGTATAGGCAAGATGGCACGCCGCGATAAGTCGCTTGTCGATAAAGTTTCGGCAGCCATAATACTACAGGACTATATGTCATCGTTGAATATGTAATACGTAAACAACATTATTGATTATGATTTACCCAATCGTTATATACGGCTCGCAGATTCTGCGCAACCAGTCGGTGAACATTACACCCGAGTATCCCGAGCTAAAGAAACTTATCGAGGATATGTGGATCACACTTGGCGAGGCCGAGGGTGTAGGTCTTGCAGCGCCACAGATTGGCAAGAACATCCGTCTCTTCATCGTTGACTGTACACCTTGGGGCGAGGATGATTCTACGCTTGCAGACTTCAAGCGTGTGTTTATCAATCCCGAGATTTACGAGACATCCGAGGATACATCCCTCTTCGAGGAGGGTTGCTTGTCGTTGCCAGGTCTTCACGAGAATGTACGCCGTCCAGTGACTATCAAGATGCGTTACCTCGATGAGAACTTCGTTGAGCACGACGAGGAGTTTACTGGTAAGCCTGCGCGCGTTATTCAGCACGAGTATGACCATATCGAGGGTCGCGTATTTACTGATCACCTTGCACCCCTGCGCCGTAACTTGTTGAAGAACAAGTTGCAGAAGATGGCACGAGGGTCGTATCGTGCGGCGTATAAGACAAAGCGCTAAATTTGTTGTGATAAGGCAGATATCTGCCGCAGCTCAATCGTTGGGATGAATGGGAAATACGCTATGTATGTCCCATCCATCCCAACTTCTTTATCGCTGCAGCATCTACAGCCTTCTAACAACAAATTTGTTGTGATAAGCCGCAATCTGCGGCACTTCAGTCAACGCCACCGATGGACGTGCGTCAAGTACCATCCATCAGTGGTTTTTTTATACAAATAGCATCCTCGGCTTCATCGGTCGTAAACATCGGCCTTGACTACCTCTACGTATAAAATTCAGCCCGATACTTAAATATACATCATCGGCCAAGATGGTCATTGTTCTATTTTCGCCCGATGTTGTTCTATTGCGTTTTTCACGTGAGTGTGACTGCGTGGTCAAAATCTCAGTAGAGAGCTCTTTAACACTATTTTACCTCTATTTTCAGTAATGATCCACTTCTTGAGTGTTATAATTTATAATATGTAATTGCCCAAATTGGTTGAAAAATGCTTTGAACTTTGCTAAAAAATTCATAAATTTGTAATCGAAAAGAAATTCTATTATCAATTTAAACCATAACAAAGATGAAAAAATTTTTACTTTTGATCGTCGCATCACTCTTCGTTACTGGCGCATTCGCACAGGATTGGTCAGTTGGTGCTCGTGTTGGTTCTGGTTTCCAGGCTGTAGGTCAGTATTCTTTTAACTCTAAGAACTATGTTGAGGCTCGTTTCGGTCTTTATTTGGTTCCTGGTGCTGCTGCAGACCTTACAGGTTTGTACAACTGGCACTTGTTCGATTGGAACTGGACTCCAAGCGCAGGTACTTGGTTCTTTGATGCTGGTGTTGGTGCTGGTGTCGGTGGTGCAAAGCAGTATGCTTACATTGGTGCAGCAGGTATGGCTCGCTTCGGTTTCAAGTTCCGCAATGTGCCTATCTCACTCTCAATCGACTACTCTCCTGTTCTTGGTCTTGACTTCGCTTATGGCTTTAACAAGGACTACCTGGGTGATACCGAGGTATCAGGTAAGGGTACTTACGTAGGCTTCCACCGTGCAGGTCTTTGGAATACAGGTCTTACATTTACCTACACCTTCTAATTTAGAGTGAACAGCAGTCATCTGCCCACTCTCAATCATTGCCCCAGATATCTGGGGCAATTTTTTTGCCTGATACCCAGTTGGGCCTATAAACAAAAAAACAGACAACCGTTAAGTTGTCTGCTTTGGTAGTCGATAGGGGATTCGAACCCCTATGTCCTGCGTGAGAGGCAGGTATCCTAGCCCTTAGATGAATCGACCAGTTGTCTCATTTTGACGGTGCAAATATACGGCCTTTTTTTTAATCTCCAAAATATTTTGCAAAAAAATGTGTGAAAAATTGAAATTTTCCGTATAAATTACTAATTTTACATTCCTAAACCAGTTTAATGATGAGAACTAATATCAAAAATCTGCTTTGCGTAGTGCTCCTGATTGTTGCTGCGTGCAGCTGTGGACATCGAAATAGCGAGGGTACGTTGCTGCCAGAATTCGAGGAGTATACATTCTCTTCGGCCGAAGAGGGACGCTATAGTGTCAATATCCGTTATCAGCGTATTGCAAATGCCCAAAGGAGCGAGGCGCTGGCAAGTATCGACAACCTGAACTATGCGCATACGTTCGACGAGTATTTCGTTGTGCCACCTTGTGTCGAGGAGTCGGTAGCAGCACTTGTCGAAGATTATGCTGCAATCTGCAACCATAACCATACAGAGGATGAGGAGTGTGTAGCGTGTAGCTATACGCTTGATCAGCAGGCGATGCTCCTTCGCAACGAGACGATACTATGCTTCGAGACCTGCGTGGAGACCTATTCAGGTGGTGCGCACGGTGGCTACTCATTGCTTTATGAGTGCTACGATTTGGCTACGGGAGCGTTCTTCGATTTTGAGTACCTCATCGATGGTGAGTGGGCCGATGCTGTGCAGCAGCTCATCTACCACAAACTATATGAGGTTTGCGATGAAGTGTTATTTGTAGACTCTCCCGAGAGTATCTATATTCCTCGTTCAGTTAAGATTACAGATGACGGATTGCTTCTTGTTTACCAGCCATATGAGGTTGCTGCGTTCAATGTTGGCATCGTCACAGTCGAGATCTCCGAGGCAGAGTTGCTTGAGGCTGGTGCTCCGCTTGTGTGGGTAGAGTAGCGAATATTGTTAAGAGTTTGTTTACGCAGAGTAAACGCCACTTCTGCATATGACAAAAAAAGACTGTCCTGCAAATCGGACAGTCTTTTTTGTGTTTTACTGCACAATCATATAGCTTGATGCTCGGCCATTAGGATATATGCCGTCGATAGATGTGATCTTGTCGCGCAGACGCTCCAAATCCTCAACGCCATATACAGGCTTATCGTTGATGTGGGTGATGACGAAGCCCTCCTTGATGCGTGCTCTCTCGAGTAGTCCTCCGTGTTTCACCGAGCGTACCTCTACACCTCCGCGAATGTCAAGCTGTCGGCATATGCGCTCCGAGGCTGTCGCAAACTGACCGCCGAGTGCTGCTACGATATCTACATCTTCGCGCGATAGTAGGGCGGTCTCGCCACTGCGATTCTGGAGCGTAGCTGTCAGCGTGCGTATCTCGCCGTTGCGGCGTACCGAGAGCTTCACCTCGTCACCTGGGCGACGTTTGCCTATCTGCTCGAGGAAGAGTGCCGAGTCGTTGACGTCGATACCATCTACCGCTACGATGATGTCGCCCTTGCGGAGTCCTGCCTTCGAGGCTGCGCCATCCTCAACGATTGATGCTACGTAAATACCTCCAATCTTGTCAATGCCCAACTCCTTGCCCATCTCGTCGATGAATGCCTGGTCTATTGCGCGGAACGAGATGCCGAGTACGGCGCGCTGAACAACACCCGACTCCTTGAGGTCGACTACTACCTTGCGAACGATAGTCTCGGGTACAGCGAATGAGTAGCCCACATAACTGCCGGTCGAGGTCTTGATTATGGTGTTTATGCCGACGAGCTCACCGCGTGTGTTGACTAGTGCTCCGCCCGAGTTGCCTGGGTTTACTGCAGCGTCGGTCTGTATGAATGACTCGATGCCGTGGCGGTCGTTGAGTGCGCCGAGGCTGCGTGCTTTAGCCGAGACGATGCCTGCTGTGATTGTCGATTGAAGCTCCATAGGGTAGCCTATGGCGAGTACCCACTCGCCGAGGCGCAAATCGTCCGACGAACCGAAAGGAATGGTGGGCAGACCCTCGGCCTCGATGCGCAGCAGAGCCACATCGGTTGCAGGATCAGAGCCTATAACTTTAGCGTCGAATGCTCGGCCGTCGTATAATTTTACGCGAAGTTTTGTTGCATCCTCGATCACGTGGTTGTTTGTGACAATGTAGCCATCCTCCGAGATTATTACACCCGAGCCACCAGCGCGTGCCTCACGCTTGCCACCGCCCTGGCCATAGCCCTGTGGGAAGCCGAAGAATTGGAAGAATGGGTCGATCTGTCCGCCACGTGTGGCGACCTCCTTTATTGCCTCGATGCTGACTACGGCCTTTACGGCGTTCTCGGCAGCATATGTCAGGTCGGGGTAGTCGAGGGTAGGTGCCGATGTCACGAAGCGTGTATCGCCTTGAAGGCTATTGCCCGAGATATTACTATCGGCAAATGATGTTGTGATATTTGCGCTATTTCCCTCCTTTGCAAAGTAGTTGTCAGCCAAAAGTGCAGCTGCAACACCGCTTACCGCCGACAGTGCGGCGATAGACAAAAATGTGAACGTTTTCTTAATCATACTCTTAAGTTTCAAAATGTTAGGAGGCGAAATGCTACATAGGCACGTGGTTTAATGTTGTTTGTTTGTCTATCAAACGCAGTTACTCGATTTATTATTGTGTGGATACAAAAAATCTGCCGAGCAGGTTGTGCTCGGCAGATTTTTATCTCTATTCGTTTGGCTACTCCTCGAGGATGTAAACCGTCTCGCCGCTGCGCTGCATATGGTACTGCTCACGTGCAAACTGCTCCAAGAAGTCGGGCGAGTTTTGTATCTGCTCAATAAAGATGCTATCGCGTGCAATCTTGGCCTCGAGTCGCTCGATATGGTGCTTGACCTCGGCTTTGCGGAAGTGTGTGCGCGTAATCTTCCACACCGTGCTGATACATACCACGACGGTGTAGATGGCCAGGGCTATAATCAAGCCTCGCCAGAAATAGCGCATCACGCGCTCCTTAGCACTATCTTCCATCACTCGGTGTTACTCCTCGTCTAAGACGTATATGTCCTTTAAGTTACGACCTATCTGATTGTAGTCCAAGCCATAACCTACGATAAACTCGTTGCCGATAGGCATAGCTACGTAGTCGATCTTGTACTCGTGGAGGAACTTCTCGGGCTTATAGAAGAGCGTGCATATAGCCACACTCGCTGGCTTGCGCTCCTTAAGGTACTCGAGCAGGTAGTTCATACTGTGGCCAGTCTCGACAATATCCTCAACGATGATGATATCCTTACCCTCGATATCGAAGTCGATGCCGAGGTGCTGCTTGATAGTACCTGTTGACTGCGTGCCGTCGTATGACGAAATCTTTACGAAGGCCAAACGCGAGTCGAAGTTAACCTTGCGTACAAGGTCGCTGAGGAAGAGGAATGCGCCGCTCAACACACCCAAGAAGATCGGTGTCTTACCCTCATAACGCTCGTTGAGCTGCTCGGCAACGCGCTCTACAGCCTTATCAATCTCCTCAGCAGGGATCATAATCTTGAACTTACGATCCAGCAATTTTATCTTTTTGTTCTCCACAGTGGTAGTAATTTTGCTCAAAGTTACATAATTTATCCTAATCTGCAAAACTAATTTGTTCTTACTCGCTCGAGGATGCCGCTCAATGCAGCGAGAATTACACCATAGTTGGTGATTGCTACGCCTTGCTTGCGCGCCTTCTCAACGCGGCTGAGCACGTGGCGGCGGTTGAACATACACGCACCGCAGTGTATCACCAGGTGGTAGGGCGTGAGGTCTTCGGGGTAGTCTGCGCCACCGACAATGTCGATGTGTAGTTCCTCTCCAAATCTCTTGCGTAGCAAGCGCGGAAGCTTCACGCGGCCTATATCCTCGTTCTGTGGCGTATGGGTGCAGGCCTCGGCAATGAGGATGCGCGACGAAGAGGTGATGCTCTTCAGTGCCTTTACGCCCTCGGTGAAGAGCGCGATATCACCCTTGTAGCGTGCAAAGAGAATCGAGAATGACGTTAGTGTAGACTCCGCTGGCTTGAGGTTGTATACAGCATCGAAGGCTTGAGAGTCGGTGATGATAAGCTCTGGAGCTTTGCCTAGTGCTGACAATGCTGCGGACATAGTATCTGGCGTGCAGCAAATCGGAATGCAGCCACGATCCAGCAATTCGCGTATGGTTTGCACCTGTGGTTGAATGAGGCGGCCCTTTGGTGCCGACTTATCCTGTGGCATAACCAAAAGCACCTTGTCGCCAGCATTGCAGAAGCCCTCGGTGATGAGGCGCTGCTCCTCACTGCGCAGTGCGCGCAGTGCCTCGTAGAGCTGCTCCATACCCTCACCGCGAAGTGCGCTAATGGTGAGCACCTTCTTATCCGTAGCTACTGCGATGTCGGCTGCCAGCGCCTCACTGTTGTTGAGGCGGTCGGCCTGCGAAAGAATCACTACAGTAGGGATCTCCCTTATGCGACACTCCTCCATAATCTGAAGCTCTGTCTCGAAGCTTTTGTCGGTGAAGAGTATCAGTGCTATATCGGTCTGGTCGAGAATCTTCGCACTGCGTGCAACGCGCTCCGTACCGAGCAGTGTGGTGTCGTCCAGACCTGGGGTGTCGATGATTACGGCAGCGCCCAGGCCATTGATCTCCATTGCCTTGCGTACAGGGTCAGTGGTTGTTCCCGGCTGTGCAGAGACGATGGCCGTCTGCTGACCTGTGAGGGCATTCATAAGTGTCGATTTTCCGGCATTGCAGCGACCAAATATCGCTATATGCACTCGCTCGGCGCTTGATGTAGTCTGCATAGCTTCAATGCGTTAGAATCTAAAATCGCGCTTGCCTTTGACAATCTCCTCGAGATTCTTGAGCGTGATGCGGCGAATCTTCTCCGAAGGGATAATCTGCGTCTGGCGAGCTATCATATTCTTACCCAGCAGCTTGACATTCGGCGATGCGTAGTCCTCGAGATACTCAGCAAGTGTCATAAGCGCATTTGGTGCACAGCAGTCACCAATAAGACCTCGCTTGGCAAGCGACATAAATCTATCGCCCGTACGTCCCTCGCGGTAGCACGCCGTACAGAAACTTGGCATATAGCCGAGCTCCAGTAGCCAGCCTACAATCTCGTCGAGCGTGCGGTTGTCCGAGATGTCGAACTGTGCCGAGTCCTCGACATTCTCCATCTCCTGCTCATCGGCATAGCCGCCAACGCTGGTGCGTGAGCCACCGCTAAGCTGCGATACACCTACGTCGAGCACCAACTCGCGTGAGCGCTTCGACTCGCGCGTCGATACGATCATACCTGTGTATGGCACAGCGATGCGCAATACGGCTACGATGCGGCGGAATACCTCGTCGGTGACTGCATCGGGGAAATCCTTTGGGTCGATATCGTCGGCTGGACGGATACGAGGTACGCTGATTGTGTGAGGGCCGACGCCAAAGCGTGCTTCAAGGTGCTCAGCGTGCATAAGAATACCAACAAGGTCGTAGCGATAGTTCGATAGACCGAACAGAGCACCGACACCAACATCGTCGATACCACCCTCCATAGCTCTGTCCATAGCCTCGGTGTGGTATGCCCAGTCGCTCTTTGGACCAGTTGGGTGGAGCTTCTCATATGCCTCGCGGTCATATGTCTCCTCGAAGAGGATATATGTGCCGATGCCGGCATCCTTCAGACGTGTGTAGTTCTCGACAGTCGTAGCTGCGATATTTACATTCACGCGGCGGATAGCTCCGTTCTTATGTTTTATAGAATATATGGTATCAATCGACTCCAGTACATACTCGATAGGGCTGAGCTTGGGGTGCTCGCCAGTCTCAAGGGCCAGGCGCTTGTGTCCCATATCCTGCAATGCAATAACCTCGCGACGAATCTCCTCCTGCGTAAGCTTGCGGCGAGGAATTGTGCGATTCTGCGCGTGGTATGGGCAGTAGACGCAGCCGTTGACGCAGTGGTTCGACAGGTATAGTGGGGCAAACATTACAATGCGGTTGCCGTAGATGCGCTCCTTGAGCTTTCGCGCGATGGCATAGATGCGCTCCTCGATCTCTTTGTCCTCCACCTCGATAAGAACAGCAGCCTCGCGGTGCGTGATGCCCTTGCCCTGCTCGGCCTTGAGGAGTATCTCCTCGATAAGTGCGCGGTCATTACGCATCTGGCGCGCATACTCCAACGTTGCGCGAATCTCGCCATCGTGGATGAACTCTGCCGCGTGGGGAGATTTAGGGTTGTATTCTATTGTACTCATAACATAACTAGTTTTAAGGTTGATAATCGCCTCGCGAAAAGTCGATGTGGTAGCCTATGGTCTCGAGCTCGCTGTTCAGAGCTACGATACCCTCGGCTGCCTCCTTGCCCCACGAGGCCTTATTCTCATATATGGCATATTTCGCCCTTACACTCGAGGGCGATAGGTTGGGCATTACCACATTTGCTCCCGATAGTATGCCCTCCAGGCGGCCGCGCGGTGTGAGCGTGGCCAGTGCTGTTGTCGAGGGCAGCAGAGCGTGTGGTAACATAAGTCTTACTATAGCAATTGTGGCGAGTGTGAGGCGTAGTTCGCCTGCCGGCTCCTCGCCGAGAGGTGTTGCACGATGGGGTAGGAATGGACCTATGCCAACCATCTCGGGTTGCATACGCTCGATGAGCAACAGATCCTCAACTATATGGTCGATGGTTTGACCCTTTACTCCAATCATCATACCCATTCCTGTCTGATAGCCGCAACGCTTAAGTGCACGCAAGCACTCGAGACGATGCTCAAGGCCACGACTCGATGGGTGGAGCGATGCGTAAAGCTCGTCGTTCGCTGCTTCGTGGCGCAGAAGGTAGCGGTTGGCACCAGCCTCCTTGAGGATTCTGTACGACTCCTCGCTGCGCTCACCAAGCGATAGCGTGATTGCAACATCGGGATACGTCGTGCGCATCTTGCCGATGAGCTTGCTAAGCCACGCATCTGTGTGTGTGCCGTCCTCGCCGCCTTGCAACACGAAGGTGCGGAAGCCGAGGGCATAACCCTCACGGCAGCACTCCATAACCTCCTCGGAGGTGAGTCTATAACGCTCCGCGGTACGATTACTGCGCCTTAATCCACAGTACAAGCAGTCGCAACGGCAGAAGCTACTCAACTCGATAAGGCCACGTACATATACACCAAGTCCGAACTGCTGGCGAGCAGTTCGGACCGCTGTGTCGCGGAGTAGTTGTAGCACGTCATCCTCTGCGACAGCGCTGCGAAGCAACTGTCCCAAAGCTGTGGCGTCGAGCTTGTGACATCGCGCCAAATGCTCAACCAACTCCCTCATCAATTATCTCTTCAATAACTCTGCTGTGAAGGTCTTCTTACCAGTCTCGTATGCGGTGTGGACGCTTGGACCAGAGATACAACCACCGTCGCAGACCATAACCTCGATGAACTGTGCTGGAGCCTTGCCTGTCTTACCGTAGGCCTTGAGCAAACCAACATTCTTCTTGTTGAGACCTGCAATCTGCAATGTTGTGAAGTCGAGCTTACCATCAACAAGCTCCTTAACAGCTGCTGTTACACCACCATTCTCTGCAAAGCCGTGAGCCGAACGACGTGATGCGCAATCCACTGGGTGGATGTTAGCCTCGCCCAACTCGATGTTCATACCGCCAAGGATAGCGTGAATCTCCTCGTATGTGAGAACGTAGTCGATCTTCTCTGGAAGATCCTCGCGACGTGCCTCCTTACGCTTTGCGATACAAGGACCTACGAATACCACCTTCGCATTAGGATACTTCTGGTGAGCGATCTCTGCGGTGTAAACCATAGGTGAGTATGTAGATGAGATATACTTCTGCAACTCTGGAGCGTGCTTGCGTGCCATCTCCATATATGAAGGACAGCAAGATGTGGTCATAAATGCCTGACCCTCCTCCATCTTCTCTGCGAACTCGTGAGTCTCCTTCTCAGTAGTTACCTCTGCACCACGAGCAACCTCGATAACGTCGGTAAAGCCGATAGCCTTGATTGCGCCGTATACCTGCTCGGTAGGAGCGTTGTACTGTGAGAGGATTGATGGAGCTACCATAGCTACAACCTGCTCACCGCGACGGATGCTCTGCAATACGTCGAATACCTGTGAAATCTCGAAGATAGCACCGAATGGGCAAGCGTTCATACACTTACCGCAGTAGATACACTTCGACTCGTCGATATGCTCTACACCATACTCATCCTTTGAGATAGCACCAACTGGGCAAGCCTCCTCGCAAGGAACTGGGATGTATACGATAGCGTGGTATGGACAAGCAGCGAAGCACTTACCGCAGCTGATACATACCTTGTGGTTGATCTTGCCCTGTGATGTATCGGGATCGAACTCGATGGCATTCTTTGGACAAGCGTGCTCACAAGCACGCGCTACGCAGCCACGGCAAAGATTTGTAATGTCGTAGTTTGTGCGAACGCAAGATGAGCAAGCCTCATCGATAACGCACATAATGTTATCCTTAATCTTCTCGCGGTCGAGAGTCATCTTTGCGTAGTCAGAAAGAGGCATAAGCTCGTCCTTCTCGTCGGTCATATCGTAGCCGAGCAAAGGCAAAGACTTATACTTCCAAACTGCGCGCTCCTTGTGGATGCAGCAACGGCCACGTACCTGTGAGTTACGAGGGCTAAACTCAATGGGCAAACGGTCGATTTTCTCGACAAGCTGGCCCTCATTCCAGAGGCTTACGAGTTTCGTAAGAAGTCTCTGGCGAACGATCATTACATTATTCTTAATTGCCATATGTAAGTTGTTGTAATTAATGAATGAGCAAAGTTAGGAATTTTATTCCAATTTGAGGCACATTTAGACCGCTTTTTTTAACGCCACGCAACATATTTATATCGTGAAAGGTCGCGGTATAGTTGTAGGCTTTGTTTAATGTGCTTATAATCAGTCGTATGTACGGCTGGAATATATTGTGGTAGAATAGTCCGTTTTTTGTGCTTACCTCTCTAAAGCATCGCCCTGTCGCAGGTCGAGGGCAACCATTCGCTCGATGATGCGCTGACGCACCGTGTCGGGGCGCAGACCTCCGAGTGGCGAGTGGAGCAAGAGATTGTGTGGTGCGCTGCTCACCATTCGTTCCACTGCGGTCGCAGGGTCGAGGTGTCGGAGTAGTTCGATGATAAGCTCGATATAGCTGTCGACGCTATCTGCTCTACCAAAGAGGAAGCGTTCGTGATTGCGTAGCCACTCCTCGGCGATAGGTGTTGAACGATATATTTGCAGCTGATGGAATTTTATAAAGTTTAGTTTCAGCGCGTTGATGCGCTTCATACCACTGATTAGCGACTCGCGACTTTCGTCCATAAGTCCTACTATCAGATGACCTCCAACGTCGATTCCGCGTTGGTGCGTAGCCTCAACAGCAAGCTCTGTCGTGCGAAAGTCGTGACCGCGATTGACTTGCTTAAGAGTTGCGTCATAAACTGACTCGATGCCATACTCAACAGCTACATATTTGATGCGCGAAATATGTTCTAAAAGGTCGAGCTTTTCGGAACTAATGCAGTCGGCGCGTGTGCCAATGATAATGCCGCTGATAGCGGGGTGTGCGAGAGCCTCGGCGTAGAGCCTCTCGAGGTGCTCTACATTGGCATAAGTATTTGAGCCTGATTGAAAATAGGCTAAATAGTGCTCTGCATTGCGGTGGCGTGATGTGTGGAACTCGATAGCGCGATTTATCTGCTCCGCGATACTCCTCTCTTCGCGACAATATGAAGGCGAAAAAGCGTCGTTACGACAAAAAGTACAGCCTCCATAACCGATGCTTCCATCGCGATTTGGGCATCCCAGACCAGCGTCAATGGCTAGTTTTTGCACACGTCCGCCAAAGCGACGTTGCATAGCGCTTCCGTAGTCGTTGTATGGAAGGGAGGTGTTCATCTTGCAATAGATATTAAGACCTCGCCAGCAATGTGGCGAGGTCTTGGTTTTTGGTCTAATTAGCGCTTTTCGAGATCTTGAAGTCGGGCTACGGGCGACACCCCAAGTGAACTTAACTCGCCTGCCTGATAGCGGTAGTAGCCGGCCATTGCTATCATCGCAGCGTTGTCGGTAGTAAACTTCAGTTCGGGAAGGAACGTGCGCCAGCCTCGGCGGCGGCCAGCCTCGGTAATGCCCTCTCGTAGACCCGAGTTTGCCGATACGCCACCAGCGATGGCTATATCCTTGATCCCGGTAGCCTTCGATGCCTTAATAAGTTTATCTACAAGTATATCGACAATCGTATGCTGTAGAGATGCGCAGAGATCAGCCTTGTTCTTCTCGATAAAATCGGGATCATTCTTTACTGCATCGCGGAGCGTGTAGAGGAACGATGTTTTGAGACCCGAGAACGAGTAGTCGAACTCGCCTTCGACGTGTGGCTTGGCAAACTTAAATGCCTTGGGATTACCCTCCTTTGCCAGGCGATCGATGACTGGACCACCAGGATAGGGTAGTCCCATAACTTTGGCACATTTGTCGAATGCCTCACCTGCGGCATCGTCAATCGTTGTGCCGATAATCTCCATCTCGGTAGGCGAGTCTACGCGTACAATCTGCGTATGACCGCCACTCACAAGGAGTGCGAGAAATGGGAAATCGGGGTGTGGTAGTTCTCTGTCGGGAAGGTCGACAAAGTGCGAAAGGATGTGTCCCTGAAGGTGGTTGACCTCGACAAGCGGAATGTTGTGGGCGATTGATAGTCCCTTTGCGAACGATACGCCAACGAGCAACGAGCCGAGCAAGCCTGGTCCGCGTGTGAACGCAATCGCATCGATCTTGTCGATTGTTGTTCCAGCTTCGCGCAGTGCTGTGTCCACCACAGGGATGATATTCTGCTGGTGGGCGCGAGATGCGAGCTCGGGAATTACGCCTCCATACTTCTGGTGTACGGCCTGCGAAGCTATGACATTTGATAGTAGCGTTCGGTTGCGAATGACAGCTGCAGAGGTGTCATCGCACGAAGACTCAATGCCAAGTATTGTAATATCCATAGTCTATATCTCTTTTTTTACTATTTTTATGCTCTCTTTTTTCTATTTCAATAGAAAATGATTACTTTTGTAGGTTAATTGCTATGTAGTAATAAACCTCTTTCAATGCGCAAAGTTACAAAAATATTGGTAAAGGTGCTATCGACCATCATTTTGTTGTCGATATTTTTGCCTGTTGCCATATCTCTGCTGCTCCACGTAGGATGCGTGCAGAACTTTGTCGTTGACAGAGCTGCGGAGTTTGCATCGGAGTATCTCGGTGCTCGCGTATCTATCGGTCGCATCGATTTGCGACTGCTCTCAACGGTAAATGTCGAGGATTTCTATGTCGAGGATTACAACCGCGATACGCTGATTTATGCACGTACGGCACAAACTCGCATATCGAGTCTTAACATAGTGCAGGATGGATTGCGTCTCTCGGCATCGCGTGCCGAAGGAGCCAAGGTTTACATCCGAGAGTTGCCATCAGGCGAGCTGAATATACGTCCTATTGTCCAGAGGTTGCAAACCCCTAATCCCAAAGGTAATTTCCGCTTGTTTATGGACGATATCGAGGCGGATAATGTGGTATTTGCCTACGAACGACTCGAGCATCGCAATCCGGAGTACGGTATGGACTACTTCGATATGCGTATTGAGAATATCTCGGCAAGGGTTAGCTCTCTGTCGGTAGTAAAGGGCCGTGTTGATATCGGTGTCGAGAGGCTCTCGGCTCGCGAGAAGTGTGGTATTACGATTGATAATCTAACCTCAAACCTGTGGATCGACAGGGGTGTGATATGCTTCGAGGATTTTTCGCTCGTTACGCCTAACTCCTCTATTGTCATCCCCGAGTTTAGCCTTTTGGGTGATAACTGGGACGAATACAAGGATTTCATCAACAATGTGCGTATGGTGGGCAATGTCGCGGATGTGACTCTGTCGACGGAGGATCTCGGCTACTTTGCTCCTGCACTCAAGGATTGGAATGTAGTGGTGCATCACGGTGTAGCCTCTCTCGATGGTGTGGTCAGCGACTTCGAGGTTGAGCTCGAAAGCGCAAAGTTAGGTAATAGCTCTACGGTGTCGGCAACTTGTCATATCGTAGGTATGCCTAACTGGCAGAGCTCGAAATATGTCGTTGGTCTGCGCAATATGCACTCTACATCGGAGGATATCCTTTCGATTTTGGAAAATGTTGTGAAGAAGCCACTCTCGGAGGAGGTGTACAGTATAATCGATCGTGCCGAGTGGATCGATGTTCGCGGCACGTTTGGAGGAAGACTCAACAACTTCCGAGTCATAGGTAACCTCAATTCGGAGCGTGGTGCCATCTCAACCGATGTGACGTTGTCGAAGCCAAATGATGGTCTGGCGCTCGAAGGTCACGTCAAGAGCTCGCATCTCGACCTGGGACGACTTCTCGACGTAGGTTTGCTTCACGGCCTCGATGCGCGTGTCGACTTCAAGGGTAGTGCCGAGACAATGTCGCTGGATGATATCAATGCGGAGCTTAATCTCCAGATCGATAGTTTCGGTGTTGGCAATTATGCCTACTCGGATATCTCGGCAACAGGTCTTATGGAGAATGGTCAGTACTATTCAGAGGTTAGCTCCGAGGATGAGAATATGCGCTTTACGCTCTATGCTATGGCCGATCGTCGCGAGGATGTGCCACACTATGGTCTGTCGATTAATCTCGAGCACGCCGATCTCCACGCCGTAGGAATCAACCGCCGTGATAGTATATCGGAGCTCTCGACAAGTATGGGTATCGACCTGGTGGGTCGTGGTCTGGATGACTTCGAGGGATTTGCAAGTATCGCGGATGTGGACTACAAATATCCGCAGGGTGAGTTAAGCACCGGACGTATGCTCCTCGATGTGCGAGGAGGCGATGAGCTGCGTACGCTCCACTTAGAGTCCGATTTCTTCGATATGCAGTATCAGAGTCGTTCGAAATATTCGGAGGTTATCGACTACCTTACAAACGCACTCAAGCACTATGTGCCGCTGCTCTACGACGAGCACGCCGAGGGCGGGAAGGAGAGTCAGACAGTGAACTATGCCGACGACTACACCATCCTTAAGATTACGACGCACGAGGATGCCAATATGCTCTTCGATGCTATTGTCGGAGGTCTTGTTATGGCTCCTGATACGCAGGCTACGATGATGCTCAATCCGGGTACTAACCTTCTGTCGTTGCAGGCATCGTCCGAGACGCTGGAGTATGCAGGTGTGCTTATGGCAAACTATAAACTCGACATCAACAACCGTAGCGATTCGCTCTCGATGTGGCTTAACTCATCGTGCATCTATCTCGGTTCGCGACCCATTATGCCTAACTTCTCGCTTACGGGAGGCGCGCAGCGCAACCGAATCACTCTGTCGGCTGGTTTCAGAGATAAGAGCAACTCCGAGTCGGGATTGTTCGGTATTCGTGCGCAGTTCAAGCGCAACGAGCAGACAAGGCGTCGTTCGGTGCATATCGACCTCACGCCTTCGCACTACACCACATCTACGCAGCAGTGGCGTTTGCTTTCGCGCGGTATCGATATCGACTCTACGCACGTCAATATCCGCAACTTTATGCTTACACGACCAGGTCAGCGTCTGGTGATCAATGGCGTAGCATCGCGCGAGAGAACCGACTCGATGCGTGTGACTCTCGAGAACTTCGATCTATCGCCACTATCGGCCATCACAAGCCGTGTGGGATACAACTTTGTGGGTCGCTCGAATGGCTACGCTATGGTTAAGTCGGCGCTCCACGCTCCCGAGATCGAGGCGCATATCGATCTGGATAGTCTCCGTGTGAACGATATCGCAATTCCCGAGCAGTTGCTCACGTCGAACTGGGATTTCGAGGAAAACCGAGCGCGAATCATCATCTGCAATCCCGAACGTACGGATACGGCAATAAGGGGTTACTATCAGCCAACAAGTAACCGCTACTATGCGCGTGCTAATATGCGAGGTGTGAAGCTCGACCTAATCTCGCCATTCCTTAAGGGTATACTCTCGGATATCGATGGCGAGGCCGATATTGAGGCAACGGTGCGTGGTCAGGGTCGCAATGCGAAGCTCAATGGTCGTGCTGTAGCTGATTCGCTGGCCGTGACGGTCGACTACCTTAACACACGCTACAGCGCACCGGTTGCAGAGGTGAACATTGTCGACAACCATATCATCGCCGATCGTGTTGCTGTCTATGATAGCGAGGGCAACGAGGGCCACTTCTCGATAGACCTAAATTTGCAGAACCTCTCGAATCTGGTATACGACATTGGCATCGATATCAAGGATATGCTTGTACTCAACACTACCGAGAAGAACAACGACCTCTTCTATGGTCACGTATATGCCTCGGGTAGTGCTATGTTCCACGGCGACAAGCTCGGTATGAAGATAGATATCGACGCTACGAGTGGCGATAACTCTACGTTTTTTATGCCGCTTACGGGTAAGTCGGATATCTCGACTGCCGACTTTGTGACCTTCAAGTCGAAGGTTGGAGATCAACGAGATACAACAGCTTTCCTCACACGTCGAATGATGGCTCACGAGCGTAAGCAGCGTCAGGTGAGCAGCTCGGAGGGTGTGATGGATGTGGATATGTTGCTCAACGTATCGCCAAATACCGAAATTCAGCTCGTCATCGACCCTACGGTGGGCGATATCATCAAGGCGAAGGGTAACGGACAGCTCTCGGTACATATCGTGCCGAAGGCAAATGTATTTGAGATGCGTGGTGACTATACGATTACGGAGGGAACGTACCTCTTTACGCTGCAAAATATTCTGAACAAGAGGTTTACGGTTAAGCCGAACTCATCGATACACTGGAGTGGCGATCCGCTCGGTGCGATACTTAATATCGATGCTGTATATAGTACCAAGGCATCGTTGCAGCCGCTGCTCGGTAGTTCGATGCAGGGTATCGATGTGTCGCGTGCCGTACCTGTAGATTGCTACATCAAGCTTACGGATAAGCTTATGTCGCCTACGGTGACCTTCGATGTGCAGGTTCCAAATGTTGCACCCGAGATTCAGACCATCATCCAGTCGACGCTCAACGACCAGCAGGCTATATCTACGCAGATGGTGTGGTTGCTGGCGGCCAACAGCTTTGCTGCGGAGGATGCAGGCGCGATGGGTGCTACGCTTACCGCTACAACTGGTTTCGAGTTGCTCTCGAATCAGTTGAGCAACTGGCTATCGGGCGATAACTACAACCTCACGGTGCGTTATCGACCACGTACGGAGTACACGGGAGACGAGGTCGACGTAGGCTTCTCGAAGGGATGGCTCAACAACCGCCTTATTGTCGAGGTTGAGGGTGGATACCTCTCGGATGCTTCGGTACAGTCGCGACAGAACGCTTCGAACTTCGTGGGCGAGGCATTCGTAACGTGGGTAATCGATCCTGATGGTACGTTCCGTCTCAAGGGCTTCACGCAGACTATCGATCGCTACGGCGAAAACCAGGGTATGCAGGAGACAGGTTTGGGATTCTATTATGGCGAGAGTTTCAATACCTTTGCCGATTTGCTGGATGCTTTGCGCAATCGTTTCTCCAACAAGGAGCGTAAGGCACGCCGAGCAGAGCGCAAGGCCGCGAAGATGGCCGAGGCGCAGAAATCTGCTGCAGCGGATACGTTGCGCGTTGAGGCGAGCGTTATAGATGATGATGACGATATTGTCGAGGAGGAGATGCTCGAGGAGGATGAGGTCATCGTACTACAGCCAAAGACCAAAGCAGAAAGTGACAAACGAAATGAACGAGTCAATAAATAATTAATTAATAATACTAAAACCAAATTTTGTTATGCTAAACATTCTAACTACTACGCCCAACGTAGATGCTGCTGCGGAGGTAGCACAGGCGCAAATCGACTCATTGGCACTCGTCGAGCAGGCTATGATGGAGACTGCCGATAAGGCAGAGACACTCTCTATCGGTTTCTGGGATTTGTTCCTCGGTGGTGGCTGGCTTATGTGGGTGCTCGTATTGCTCGCAGCCGTTATGGTCTACATCTTCGTTGAGCGCTTCATCGCTATCCGCAAGGCAACAACTATCGATAATGACTTTATGAATCGCATCCGCGATTACATCTCGGAGGGTAACATCGGCGCAGCTATAGACCTTTGCCGTCGCACCGATTCGCCTATCGCACGTATGGTCGAGAAGGGTATCGAGCGTATTGGCCGTCCAATGGGCGATATTCAGAACTCTATCGAGAACGTGGCAAACGTCGAGGTTGCAAAGCTCGAGACGGGTCTTCCCTGGTTGGCATCTATCTCGGGCGGTGCCCCTATGATTGGTTTCCTTGGTACGGTAGTAGGTATGGTGCAGGTGTTTATCGATATGTCGGCAAACTCATCTGGTGGTATCGAGATTCAGCAGCTCTCGGCAGGTATGTACGTAGCTATGGTTACCACTATTGGTGGTCTTATCGTGGGTATCCCAGCATACTTCGCTCATAACTACCTCGTAGCGCGTATCGAGAAGCTTATCTTCCGTATGGAGGCTACAACCATCGCGTTTATGGATATTTTGAACCAGCCTGTACAGAAGTAATAGGCGGCAATTAAGTGCAGGCCCGGGGTAGTATCGCTGCGGGCTTAAACACCTAATCTAAGTAAGTATATGGCAATCAAACGAAGTTCAAAGATAAGTTCATCGTTCTCGTCGTCGTCGATGACCGACCTCGTCTTTTTGTTGCTCATCTTTATGGTGTTGGCAACAACGATGATTAATCCAAACAATGCCGTTAAGCTCACCCTTCCCTCGTCATCAAGCGAGGAGGGCGATCCCTCGGTTATAGCCCTCTCGGTAGTTGGCGACAAGGCGAGTGCTTCGGGCTACCGCTATGTTATCAATCGCGACGAGGAGTACAAGAGTGTCGAGGAGGTGGCAGCAGCACTCCGAGTGCATTACGATGCATATGAGAGTCGCCCTGTTGAGGAGCGTCCATATATCTCGTTGCGTTGCGACGAGAAGGTTACGGTCGATGCTCTTGTCGAGATTATCGACCTGACGCGTGAGCAGAACTATAAAATGGTGCTTGCCACCAAGGAGAAGAGATAATGGAGTATTACAACCCCATAGATAGAACATCGCAGCGTGTCGCAGCAATCACAACAGCGGTTGTGTTTGCAGTGGCTGCTGTAGTGTGTAGCTATCTGCGATTCGACATAACCCTTAAGCCTAAGGCGGAGCCTCCTCTGGAGATTATCTTCGAGGAGTTTATTCAACCCGAGCCCGAAAAGGTTGTCGAGAAGGATCGTTCACCTCGCGATGTGCGCCGCGACAAAGCTCCTGCTCACGTCGAGAAGGCACCCAAGCAGCAGAGCGCTCAAAGCTCAGGCGAGGCCGAGAAGGTGCAGACTATCAACCCCAATGCGCTATTTAAGCCAGTTACGGGCAACAGCCCCGAGACTGTGGCTACGGGTAACCGCCTTGCTCCCGATGGCGAGAAGGAGAGTCATAGTGGTGATGGTGCAGGCTACAACCTTCAGGGTAGCGATCAGCTCGATGCAGGACTTCAGGGTCGAGGCCTCCGAGAGGGTCTGCCACGTCCGAGTGCAGCCTACAACGAGGAGGGAACAGTTGTGGTATACGTTACGGTGGATAGCGATGGAAATGTGGCTACGGCCGAGATACGTCAACAGGGCACAACTACGCAGAACTCTACACTTCGCCGTTTGGCTATCGAGGCGGCACGTAAGGCTAAATTCAAGCCAAGTAGCCGCGTTGCGCAGGGTGGTACAATTACCTATGTCTTTAAACTACGATAGGGTATGATGCGCAGAATCGTTACCGCAGTTGTTGTGCTGCTCTCGCTCGTCGTGTCGTCGCACAGTGTTGTGGCCGTTGAGCCCCAGGGTGCAATGCTCGAGCTCTCGACAAAGGAGATTGATCTCGGCGAGCTATACCTCGATGACGACAAGCAGATATATCGTCTCACGTTTCGCAATGTGGGCGATGTGCCGTTGGTCATTACCGAGGTGCGAACAAGTTGTGTGTGCACAACTGTGCAGTACGACCGCAAAAAGGTTATGCCCGAGGCGCAGGGCGTGCTTAACATCACGTTCGACCCACGAAAAGCCTCATTAGGTATGCTTTACAGAGTGTTGCAGGTGCACTCAACGTCGCGTGGCGGCGTGGAGTATGTGACGCTCAAAGCAAATATTTTGGAATAGTAAATTTAGATTATAAAGTTTAGTTATGGAGATTAAGCGATTGGTCCTCAATCCATTGATGGAGAATACATATGTTGTTTGGGACGAGACGAAGGAGTGTGCTGTAATCGATGCTGGCAATATGACAGCACGTGACGATGCGCAGCTCATCGATTTCATCCGTGAGAATGGTCTCAAGCCAGTGCTTGCAATCAATACACACGGCCATTTCGACCACGTTTCGGGTGTGGCTCATCTCAAGGAGTGCTACGGTGTGCAGTTCGCCTGCTCATCGAAGGATGCATTCCTTATCGAGAGTGCAGCACAGCAGGGTGCAATGTTTGGTATGCAGTGCCGTCCTGCTCCTGCCATAGATATCGATTTGGACAAGGAGGAGAGCATCAAGTTTGGCAATACCTCGTTCCAGATTATCAAGACCCCTGGTCATACCCCTGGTCACGTATCGTTGTTCAATGCCGAGCAGCGAGTGCTCTTCACAGGCGATACGCTCTTCCGCGAGAGCATCGGCCGCACGGACCTTCCCGGTGGCGACTATTCGTGGATTATGACCTCTATTCTGGAACATATTGTGCCTCTGGGTGACGATGTTGTCATCTACCCTGGTCACGAGGCCGACTCGACAATCGGTCACGAGACATTGTATAACCCCTTCATTACGGAGGTGCTCAACAACGAGATTAACTACAAAGGTTAGAGTATGCGTATAGATATTATTACGGTTGTTCCCGAGCTTTTGGCCTCACCGCTCAATGAGTCGATTCTGAAGCGTGCGCAAGAGTCGGGGCACGCCGAGATATATGTCCACAATCTGCGAGACTATACCGACGACAAGCGTCGTACGGTCGATGACTACCCATTCGGTGGTGAGGCAGGTATGGTGATGAAGATCGAGCCAGTGTTTCGCTGTATCGAGAAACTCAAGTCGGAGAGAGATTACGACGAGATTATCTTCACCTCGCCCGACGGCATCACATACAATCAGCACGAGGCTAACCGTCTATCGCTGATGAAGAATATTATCATCCTCTGCGGTCACTATAAGGGTATCGACTATCGCATCCGCGAGCATCTTATCACACGCGAGATATCTATCGGTGACTATGTGCTTACGGGCGGAGAGCTGGCGGCGTGTATCATTGCAGACTCGGTGGTGCGTATCATCCCTGGAGCTATTGGCGACGAGGCTTCGGCACTTACGGACTGTTTCCAGGATAATCTGCTCGCACCGCCGGTTTATACACGTCCAGCGGAGTTCAACGGCTGGAAGGTGCCCGATGTGTTGCTCTCGGGTAACTTTGCCGAGATAGAGAAGTGGCAGGATGAGCAGGCGTGGGAGCGTACGAAGGCTCTGCGTCCCGATTTGATAAAATAGGTGTTTTCGAGGCTATGAGGTATTACATTATTTCGGGCGAGCCCTCTGGTGATCTGCACGGTGGCAAGCTGATGCGAGGTATCGCGAAGGAGGATTGTGAGGCGCAGTTCCGCTTCTGCGGAGGTGATGCTATGGCTGCGGTGGCAGGTGTCGATGCGATGCTGTATCACTACAAGCAGATGTCGTTCTTCGGTTTGGTGCAGGTGGTGCGCAACCTTCGTATCATTATGCAGCAGATGGACAATGTCAAGCGAGATATCGAGGCCTTCGAGCCCGATGTTGTAATTCTCATCGACTACCCGGCCTTCAACCTGCGTATTGCCAAGTGGGCGAAGAGCAAGGGTATAAAGCTATACTACTACATTGCCCCCAAGGTGTGGGCGTGGAAGGAGCGTCGTGTGAAACGTCTGCGTAAGTATGTCGACAGGCTCTATACGATATTCCCGTTCGAGACGGAATACTTCCGTAGCAAGGGTATCGAGCCAATATTTTGTGGCAATCCCCTTGTAGACGATATCGCAGAGCGACGTGCTACGCTTCCCGAGCGAGAGTCGTTTATTTGCGATAACTCGTTGGACGAGCGACCTATCGTTGCACTGCTTGCTGGCAGCCGCATATCGGAGATTCGTGCTAACCTGCCCGATATGGTTGCCGTGGCACGTACAATGCCCGAATACCAATTTGTCGTTACGGCAGTCGGATGGATAGATAGGGCGATTTATGAGGAGTATGTTGCAGGTGTAGAGAATGTACGCTACCTCTGCGACCGTACCCAGCAGACCTTGGCTCATAGTGAGGCGGCAGTTGTAACGTCGGGTACGGCAACACTTGAAACAGCACTTATGGGCATCCCCGAGGTGGTGCTCTATCACGTTCCGTGGCTCTATGAGAAGCTTAAGCCCTACTTTCTGCGAATTCCCTATATCTCGCTGGTCAATATTAATCTCTGCAGGGAATGCGTAAAGGAGCTTGTCCGAGTGTCGCTACCTACCGAGGAACTCCGTAGCGAGCTTCGCGCGGTGTTGCGCGGTGGCACAGAGAGGGAGCGTATGTTGGGCGACTTCGAGGAGTTGCGTCGTATGATGGGCTCGGAGGGAGCATCCGAGCGTTTTGCAAAAGATATGGTAAACTCACTTAAAGGATGAAACTGATAAACGTTATAAACAACTATAGTGGTGAGGGTGATGCGCCACGCTTCTATCTCAAGGCCGATACAGCCTTGTTGCGTAACAACGATGCCTTCTACATTCCCGAGGGTATGGGCCGTGTGATCGCTTCGCCAAGCATAGTGCTGCGTGTGTCGCGCCTGGCAAAATGTATTGGAGAGCGTTTTGCACTGCGTTGTATCGACGCTGTTATGGGTGGCGTATGTTTTACGGCTGCGGAGCGTCTGGAGGCTCTGCGTGGCGAGGGATTGCCCTGGGATGAGGCTGTAGGCTTCGACCACTCGTCGGCGCTCTCGCTTGAGACTTTAGGTAGCGAGGCTATGTCGCAGGAGGCATACCTATATATAAATGGTGAGGAGCGCGCAAAATTCTCGCTCGGCGAGATGCGCTTTACGGCCGAGAGAGTGGTGAGCTCGTTGTCGGAGGTTATGACACTACGCATTGGCGATCTGATCTACCTCAACGCACCTGTTGAGGTTGTGGCCAAGGCTGGCGATAACTACCGTCTTGTGATTGGCGACAAAGTGGTGCTCAACTTCGATATTAAGTAGAGGAGTCTGTTCCATTGAAACAAAGATAGGGTGACCTCAAGGTCACCCTATCTTTGTTGTATAGTGCAGTAGCGAGATTATCGCACGCCCATCTCCTCGATAATCCAACCGGCGCCACCCACCTTGTCGATAACGAACAATACGTAGCGGATGTCGCAGATGATGTTGCGACACAATGTCTCGTCGAACTCGATGTCGCTCATTGTCGAGAGCCAAGTACGGTCGAAGTTAACACCGATAAGCTGACCCTTGCTGTTGAGAACTGGTGAACCCGAGTTACCACCTGTTGTGTGGTTAGTAGCGATGAAGCATACAGGTACGGTATACTTGCCATACATCTCGATGCCCCAGCGACCATAATCCTTTGTAGCATATGCATCGCGCAATGCCTGTGGTACGTTGTAATCGTAGATCTCTGGGTTGTCCTTTGCGATGATACCCTCCAATGTGGTCTGTGGCAAGTGGTACTCGCCATCGGCATACTCATAACCTGCTACCTTGCCATAGGCTACACGCAACGTGAGGTTTGCATCGGGGAAGAATGCGCGCTCCTTATCCCACTCCATAAGAGCCTTAACGTATGGACGGAACCAGCGCTCGATGTCGGGAATGTTGCTGAAGTTGCGACGTGTATATGGTATCACGCGTTCCATAATAGGAGTGATGGCTGCCACAAACTCCTCGATAGGATCTGCTGCTACAATCTGACCATTGCACTCCATCTCGTTGAGCTCCTGCTGCTTGATTCTCGCTGTGTAGCCCTCCAATGTGCCGAGCGTAGTGTTGTCATATAGCCACTCGGCATATGCTGCTGCACCACCGTGCTTTGCAAAGAGGGCCTTGAGCTCCTCCGAGCAGAATGTACCCATCTTCTCGTATGCGGTAAGCATTGCTACTGCAAGCTGACGGTCTACGTCCAACTCGAAGTCCTTGTAGAAGAGCTCGATTGCTGCCTGCTTCTCCTCGTTTGTAAGTCTTTCGTTGTGCATATAGCGTACTACCTTCTGAAGCTCTATGCCGAGCAATGTCTCGCTATATAGCTCATAGTTGAAATAGCCCTCGGCGTTACGCTCGTATGCAGCCTTTAGTGAGTCGAGCAAGTATGCCTTGTCGGGATTCTCCGAGCGGAAACGCTCCTCGTATGCGAGCTTCTTGGCTACTGTACCAAGTCGGTTGATACCCTTAACCTCGCCCTGCCACTTCTTCCACGCATTGGCAATGTTTGCCTGCTTTGCTGCATACTTAATACGAGTCTCTGCCGACTTTGCCTGGGCAGCACCAATAATGTCGAGGCGCTGTGTGCGCAAATCAATCTTCGTAGGATCCGAGAGCTCGGCGATGTAGTTCACAGCATCCGATGTGATATACTCCTGTGTGTTGCCTGGGAAGCCGTAGATCATAGTGAAGTCACCCTCCTTAACGCCATCAGTCGAGATCTCGAAGTGACGTGCTGGGGTATATGGACGGTTGTCAGCACTATACTGTGCAGGCTCGTTGTTCTCGTTGGCGTAGATGCGGAATACAGAGAAGTCGCCTGTGTGGCGAGGCCAGATCCAGTTGTCGTTGTCGGCACCGAACTTACCGATAGTTGTTGGAGGTGCACCTACAAGACGCACGTCGTTGAACTCGCGGTAGAGGAATAGATATGCCATATTGCCGTAGTACATCGACTCGACACGTGCGCGGTAGCCAACACCCTCGGCCTCGGCCTTGGCGATAATATCCTCGCGTGTCTCGCCAGCTGCGATGCGATCGGTAACCTCCTCCATACGTACGAGGATATGCACCTTAAGACCTGGACAAGGGAGCTCCTCGGCGTGAGACATCGCCCAGAAACCATTTGTAAGGTAGTCGTGTTCAACAGACGAGAGTGCCTGAATAGCATCGTAACCACAGTGGTGGTTGGTGATAAGAAGACCCTTCTCCGATACGATCTCTCCGGTGCAGCCACCGTCGAACAATACGACAGCATCCTTGAGCGAAGCCTTGTTGATCGAGTAGATATCCTCGGCAGAGAGCTTGAAGCCCTTTGACTTCATATCCTTAATGCGTGACGAGATGAGTGAGGGCAGCCACATACCCTTGTCGGCAACCGCCGAGATGGTCGTTGCACAGAGCAACGCCACAAGTAAAAGCGTTTTTTTCATATTCTTATATTTAAGTTATTGTTTGTCGTAGTAGATTTAGCCTATATGACACTCGGGCCACGCCTCGATGAAGCACTCTAGCTCGCGGCACAAACGCTGTACGGGCAGACCCATAACATTGTAGAACGAGCCCTCGATAGACTCGATACCGATGTAGCCTATCCACTCTTGTATACCGTAGGCTCCGGCCTTATCCATTGGACGGTAGTTGTCTACGTAGTAGGCAATCTGCTCCTCTGTCAGGTCGCTGAAGCGTACGCGGCTCAACGATGAGAAGCTGCGTTCGCGCTCTCGGTCGCGGAGCGTCACACCCGTAATCACGCTATGCTCACGTCCTGCCAGGCGGCGTATCATAGCCTTTGCCTCTGCCTCATCGTGGGGCTTACCGAGAACCTCATCGTCAAGCACGACTGTGGTGTCGGCAGTGATGAGTATCTGGTTATGCTCCAGAGGTGTGGGGTAGGCGTGGCTCTTCAATGCCGAGAGGTAAACAGCAACATCTTCGCGTGCGAGGGTTGCAGGGTATATCTCGTCGCACTCGAACTTGGCTGCTGTGCGGTAGACGATGCCCGTAGCGGTGAGTAGCTCACGACGACGTGGCGATGCCGATGCGAGGATTATGTCGTAGCTTTTGAGTTTGTCGTGTAGTAGCATTGCTATAGCTTTAGGTTTACTTACGCTTGCGATTCTTCTTCTCACTCTTCTTCTGCTCCTTGATGCTCTTGAGCGATGCATCCGCCTCGGTGTCGCTTTCGCGGCCACCGCCGAGCGATGTGTAGAGGCTCACCATAGCCTCGATCTCGTCGTAGCGGTCGCCAATCTCGGATAGCTGACCTGCGAGGAGTTCCTGCTGTGCGGTAAGCACCTCGAGATATGTTGTTGAACCATACTGCATAAGCAGCTGTGTGCTCTCGGCAGCGCTCTGCAACGACTCTATCTGCTTGGCTCGCAACTCACGCTTTGCGCGTGCTGTCTGCACTGCTGCCAGTGCGTTGTTGACCTCGGCGCCGGCATTGAGAAGTGCCTGACGGAAGCTGAGTGCCGCCTCCTGCTGCTGTGCCTCGGCGATGCGTAGCTGTGCGCGAAGTTTGCCACCGTTGAAGATAGGTGCTGTGAGCGATGCTGCAGCCGAAAGGATAAGGCCTCCAGGATTAGTGATAATCGAGCCGACGTTGTTTGTCCAGCCGATTACACCCTCGAGCTTAAGCGATGGATAGAGGGCCGAGCGTGCGGCAGCTGTTGCGTAGTACGACTGCATAAGGCCATACTCCGCTATACGAACATCGGGCCTGTTCGAGAGCATACGCAAAGGTACACCAGTAGCTATAGTCTCGGGGAGCTGCTGCTCGTCGAGCTTACCGCGCTCGATGCTCTGTGGTGTCTCGAAGAGTAGGAGTGAGAGAGAGTTCTCAACCTGACGTATCTGTAGCTCGATGTCGTTGAGTGAGGCACGTGCCGCAAATGCTGCAGCCTCCATCTGTGCAACTCCAGCGAGGTTGGTCATACCTGCACTCATCATCGAACGCATAGCCTCGGCACTTGCGTCGAGTGACTCGGCAGTGCGGAGTGTCACCTCGTAGCTGTCGTCGAGCATAAGCAACGTGTAGTAGAAGTTCGCCACAGCTGCGATAAGCTGTGTGCGTACCGCCTGACGATACTCCTTCGACTGTGCATAGGTAGCCTGTGCCTTACGCTTGGCATTGCGTAGACCGCCAAAGATGTCTATCTGCCACGATGCCGATATGGGGGCAGTGTAGCTCCACTGAGCGCTAGAGTTCGCAAAGCTCGATACGCCACCATTAGGAGCGAGGTTGAATGATGGGATGAATGCCAGACGTGCCGACTTTAGTGCAGCCTCGGCCTCCTCGATACGCCAGTAGGCACTCTGCATATCGGCATTCTGCTCCAGTGCCTGTGAGATAAGTCTCTGGAGGTGGCTGTCGGTGAAGAACTCTCGCCACTCGACATCGGCCATTGAGAGCGTATCCTGTGTCTCGTGCTCTGCACCATAGAGTCCCGACATATCTACATCGGGGCGTGAGTAGGGCTTGTAGATGCCGCAACCAGCAGTGAGTGCGGCAACGCATATGAGTGTTATAAACTTTTTCATAGCTTCGTTTCTTTATTCGTTGAGGATTTTGTCTACCTCCTCGATATCGCGCTTGGTAGCCTCGTCCAGCTCCGCAGGAGGTGTCACTGGACGGAACTTCTCCTGAATCCACTGGAAGGCGATAAAGAGTCCTGGAACGAGGAAGAGAAGTGCTGTGGTGCCGATGAGCATACCACCCACAACGCCCGAACCGAGCGAGATATTACCGTTGGCACCGACACCCGATGCGAACATCAGTGGCAGCATACCGAAGATCATCATAAGTACAGTCATAAGGATAGGGCGTAAACGAGCACGTGCAGCAGCCATCGCTGCCTGCTTAAGGCTCATACCTGCGTGACGGCGCTCGGTAGCATACTCCGTAAGCAGAATCGCAGTCTTCGAGAGCAGACCGATAATCATAATCATACCCGTCTGGAGGTAGATGTTGTTCTCGAGACCCATAAATCGGGCGAAGAGAAGACATCCCATAAGACCTGCTGGCACAGAGAGCAATACTGCGAATGGGATAAGGTAGCTCTCATACAACGATGCTAGGAGCAGATAGATAAGCAACAGACAGATGCCATAGACCATCATCGCGTTGCTCGATGTGCTCTCCTCTTCGCGTGTGAGGTCGCTAAATTCGTAGCCATATCCGCGAGGCAATACCTCGGCAGCTGTCTCCTTGATAGCCAGAATTGCCTCGCCCGATGAGTGACCCTCGGCAGCTTCACCGTTGATCGAAATCGAGTTGAACATATTGAAGCGGTTGAGCGTCTCGGGACCATATACCTTCTCGAGTGTCACGAACTGGCTGACAGGTGCCATCTGGCCATTTACGCGTACGAAGATGTTGTCCATCGACTCGATGTTAGCACGATCCTTGGCGTCGGCCTGAATCATTACTCGGTACACCTTAGAGAAGCGGTTGATGTTCGATACGTACTGACCGCCATAGTAACCGCCGATTGTTGCAAGCACCTCGGCAGGCGATATTCCGGCACGCTTACATTTTGCGGCATCAACGTCGACCATATACTGTGGGAAGTTGACGTTGTAGGTCGTATATGCCATCTTAATCTCGGGGCGTTTGTTGAGCGCTGCGAGGAACGACTGCGATACTGCATAGAAGTCGTTGATGTCGCCGCCGTTGACATCCTGCAAGCACATCGAAATACCGTTTGATGTACCATAACCCGAGATCATAGGAGGCACAATGGCGATAACCTGTGCATCTTTGATGTCGGCACACATCGCCATAATCTTGTTGCTGATAAACTCAACGCTATCCTCCGTCTCGGGTCGCTCATCCCAGTGCTTCAGACGGATAATCATCGTACCGTATGACGAACCCTGTCCCGAGATGATACCATAACCCGAAACCTTGCAGAACGAACTGATTTGTGGAAGTGTCGATATACGGTCGCTGACAAGCTCCATAACCTTGTCGCTATGCTCGAGTGTCGAACCTGGGGCCATTGTCACGTTTACCATAATCGTACCCTGGTCCTCCGATGGGACAAGACTGGTCTTGGTGGTAGTGAAGAGATATCCCATCGTTACAACCGTAAGAAGCAATACAGCCCAGAGTGCCCAGCGGCGCTTGAAGAAGAAGTTTACGCCACGCTGATACTTCGTAGTAAGCGAGTTGAACGCAGCATCGAAGGCCTTGCCGAAGCGTGCGGCGAAGCCCTGCTTCTTACCATCGTGCTCGTCGTGTGGCTTGAGCATAAGTGCACACAATGCTGGCGAGAGCGTAAGGGCATTGATGCCCGAGATACCTACGGCAACAGCCATCGTGATGCCGAATTGTGTATAGAAGATACCCGACGTGCCACCCATCATCGACACGGGGATAAACACAGCCATAAAGACAAGCGTCGAGGTGAAGATCGCCGTAGAGATACCTCTTACGGCATCCACCGTTGCGGAGTATGCCGAGCGGTAGCCTGTCTCGAACTTGGCGTGTACGGCCTCAACGACAATCACAGCATCGTCGACAACTGTACCGATAGCGAGTACTAGTGCGAAGAGTGTAAGCATATTGATCGAGAAGCCGATGACAAGCATTACCGCAAAGGTGCCGACAAGCGATACGATAATCGAGATAAGCGGAATGAGTGTCGAGCGGAAACTCTGCAGGAAGACAAAGACTACGAGGATAACGAGCATAATGGCCTCGATGAGGGTGTGGACAACCTCGTGAATCGAAGCGAAGAGGAAGTCGTTGGTATCCATAATGCTCACGAAGGTCATACCTGCTGGGGCTTTAGCCTGCTCCTCCTCGATCATAGCATCGATGCGGTGGATTACCTCCGTAGCATTCGAGCCAGCTGTCTGGTATATCATAGCTGCTACACCTGGGTAGCCATTAACCTCCGATGTAAAGGCGTAGCTCTCGTTGCCAAGCTCGATTGTCGCCACATCGCCCAGACGAAGTACCTCGCCATTGGGGAGTGCGCGGACTATAATCTGCTCGAACTCCTCGGGAAGCTCCTTGCGACCCGTGTAGCGCATCGTATACTGGAACGTATTGCCAGAGTTCTCGCCGAGGTTACCCGTTGATGACTCGATGTTCTGCTCACCAAGTACTGAAGTGATGTCCGAAGGAACGAGGCCGTGCTGTGCCATAACGTCGGGCTTGAGCCATAGACGCATAGCATACTTCGAGCCGAGAGCCTGACACTCGCCCACACCATTAATACGCAACAGCTTGGGCTGGATGTTATTCACAAAGTAGTTCGACAGAAAAGCCTCGTCGTATATGCCATTGTCGCAATAGAGACCTATGGCCTTGATGATTGAGGTCTGTCGCTTGTCGGTCTGTACACCCACCTTCGTAACCTCGGCAGGGAGCACCGACGTGGCGCGTGCTACACGGTTTTGTACGTTGACCGCAGCCATATCGGGGTCGGTGCCCTGCTCGAAATATACCGAGATTGAGGCAGCACCCGTATTCGAGGCTGTTGAGGTCATATAGGTCATATTCTCCACACCATTGATCTGCTCCTCGAGCGGTGCGATTACGGCCTTCTGGATAGTCTCGGCCGAAGCACCTGGGTAGGATGCCGTAACTTTGATGGTTGGTGGGGCAATATTGGGATACTGCTCGATTGGCAACGACATAAGGCCGATGATGCCTCCGAGCATAATGGTTATTGAGATGACCGTCGAAAGCACTGGACGGTCGATAAACATCTTAAGATTCATAGCATCTGACGTAAAATGGTACTACTCCTCGATTTCGTTCTTTGCTGCGGCATTCTCTTCGACGATGTTGACGGCAGCACCTTCGCGGAGCATTGCTACACCCTCGCTGATGATTGTGTCGCCCTCGCGAAGGCCCTCGCGCACGATGTAGTGTGTGCCGTCGTAGCGCGATACGTTAATCATCTGGGCCTTGGCCTTGCCATCTACGGGCATATAAACAAAGACCTTGTCCTGAAGCTCGAAGGTTGCGATGCAAGGGATCACGATGCAGTCGGCCTCGAAGTAGCGCACTATAACATTTGCCGAGCTGCCGCTCAATAGGATGCGTCCTGGGTTGGGGAATACAGCGCGAATAGATACCGAGCCTGTCGAGCTGTTGATAACACCACTTATAGACTCTACGTAGCCTTCGTGCTCATATATCGAGCCATCGCTCAACTGGAGCACAGGCTTTGGGAAGGCTGCAATAGCTGCCTCCATTGTGCCGTGTGTGCGAGTGAGCTTGAGCAACTGCGACTCGTTCATCGAGAAGTATACATACATCTCGGAGTTGTCCGATACGGTGGTGAGAGCCTGACCCATTGAAGGGCCAACCAATGCACCTACGCGGAAAGGAATTGTGCCGACCACACCATTTGCAGGTGACTTGACCTCGGTGTAGCTGAGGTTGTTTGCAGCATTTGTGAGAGCCGCCTCGGCCTGAAGAAGCGATGCTTTGGCTGTGAGGAGCTGATTCTCGGCAAGGTGGAGTTCATACTCCGAGATTACGTTGTTCTCGTAGAGCTTACGCTTACTCTCCAGCGTAATCTTGGCATTGTCGACACTTGCCTCGGCAGCCTTGACGTTGGCCTCGGCACTCTGCAAAGCAGCCTTATACGGTACCTGGTCGATGATGAAGAGCTTGTCGCCCTCCTTGACTACAGCACCCTCGGATACGCACACCTTCGATATTGTGCCGCTGACCTGTGGCACGATATCGATATCCTGACGGCCGCGTACCGACGCTGCAAAGCGACTCTCTACCTCGGTGTCGGAGAGTGTAATCTTAAGCGCCTCGTATGAGGCAGCCTGCTGTTCGGTGACGGTCTCGGCGCACGCTGTGCCAAGAGCTAACGAAGCAATGATTGCGATGTTATGGAAGAGTTTTTTCATAGGTTTATAGTTTTACTTAATCTCTTTCGTGTTGTTTGCTTTCTCAATTCTCTATCTTAATGATAGAGATAACCCGTGCAAAGATATCTATTTTTTTTGAATAGCCTCTATCTGGCCCCCATTTTTTGCGGTTTTGCGACACTCTTTTCTTCTCGCTTTATGCCGATATAACTCTTTGTTGTTGGAGTTTGCTTTTTTGGTCAATTATTCATATCTTTGCACGAATAAAGTACAAGGTATGGAGCGAGTAGCACTTTTCCCCGGATCGTTTGATCCGTTTACGCGTGGACATCAGGCAATTGTAGAGCAGGGCCTGGCCCTTTTCGATAGGGTCGTTGTGGCTATAGGCTACAATCCGTCGAAGCACGGATTGCTCGATGTTGAATCGCGTAAACGTCTGATAGAAAAGGTGTATCAGAATGAGCCTCGTGTCGAAGTTGTGGCCTACACAACGCTCACGGGCGAGGAGGCGCAGCGTGTGGGTGCTACGGCACTTTTGCGCAGTGTTCGCAATACGCAGGATTTCGAGTTTGAGCGTACGCTGGCGCACGCCAACCACCACCTCTATCCCGAACTGAAGAGCATCCTTGTATTCGTGCCTGCCGAGGTGGAGCATATCTCCTCATCGCTGGTGCGCGAGTTGCACACGTTCGGCCGCGATACACGCGAATTTTTGCCCGAGGGTGTAGCTTTGAAAGATTATATTAGAAACGAATAAATGACGCAATAACGCAGACAGAATTATGCAGTTTACAGCAGAGATGATTGCCGGTTTTTTGAACGGCGAAATAGTAGGAGATAAGAACGCGGCAGTGAGCACCGTATCGTCTATCGATGGCGGTCAGCCAGGCTCTTTAGCATATTTGACTAATCCAAAGTACGAACAGTATATCTACACAACCAAGGCTACTATCGTGCTAGTAGACAAGAGCTTCGAACCAAAGGAGAGTGTCGTAACTACGCTCATTAAGGTGGAGAACGTAGGCGAGTGTGTACTCGCGTTGCTGGAGATGTACAACGCGTCGCGCCCACGCAAGAAGGGTATCTCGAAGCTCGCATCGATAAACGAGGAGGCAGAGCTCGGCGAGGAGTGCTACGTGGGTGACTTTACGGTCATCGAGCGCGGTGCGAAGATTGGCGCAAATTGCCAGATTTATCCACAGTGCTACATCGGTGACAATGTAGTCATTGGCGAGGGTACGAAGATATATCCAGGTGTTAAGATTTACGAGGGTACGGTTGTAGGTCGCAACTGTATTCTTCACGCAGGTGTGGTGCTTGGTGCTGATGGCTTTGGCTTTGCTCCGCGCGAGGATGGTACGTTTGCAAAGATTCCACAGCTCGGTAATGTCATCATCGAGGATGATGTTGAGCTTGGTGCAAACACTTGTATCGATCGTGCAAAGACCGATTCGACGATTATTCGTCGCGGTGTAAAGCTCGACAACCTAATTCAGATTGGCCACAATGTTGAGGTGGGTCACGATACGGTTATGTCGGCGCAGGTGGGTATCGCAGGTACTACGAAGGTGGGCTCTAACTGCTTCATCGCTGGTCAGGTAGGTATCGCAGACCACGTGACTATCGGCAATCGCGTGCAGATAGGCTCGAAGAGCGGTATCGACAAGAATGTTCCCGATGGCGAGATTCGTTTCGGCTATCCTGCACTCCCAGGTTTGCAGTATCACCGTTCGTTTGCTGTTTTCCGTCAGCTTCCCGATCTCTCGGCTAAGGTGCGCGAGCTTGAGAAGCGTATAGCAAAGGTCGAGGAGTAGGACGTGGCAGAGCGTAGGCGCATAATGGGTATCGACCCGGGTACCAACTATATGGGCTACGGCATTATCGATGTCGTAGATGGTAAGCCACAGGCGGTGGTTATGGGTGAGATTGATATGCACAAGATTGCCGACCCCCATCATAAGTTGCGCTACATCTACGAACGCGTGCACTCGCTTACTGTGAACTATCAGCCTACGGAGGTGGCCTTCGAGTCGCCATTCTTTGGTGAGAATGTGCAGTCGATGCTTAAGCTCGGCAGGGCTCAGGGTGTGGCTATCGCTGCGGTATTGAGTAGCTCGGCCGATACTCCTATCGAGGAGTATGCCCCATCGCGTATCAAGCAAGCGATTACGGGCAATGGACGCGCCTCGAAGGAGCGCGTGGCGCAGATGATAAACTCGATACTCGGCACAGATTTCCAGCCTCGTAAGCTCGATGCTACGGATGGCACAGCGGTGGCTATATGTCACTACTACACAACCTCTAACGTGCTCACGCGCCTCACGGCAGGCGATAAGCGCAAGGGACTGGGTGGTGACAGCAAATCGCGCAAGGGTAGCTCGACGTGGGAGAAGTTCATCGCGTCGAATCCCGACAGAGTAAAGAGATAATTCAGACTATATACATTAATTAAAACCGAATAGAAAAATGAAAAAGTTATTTGCAATTTTTAGCTGCGTAGCACTTATGGCGTGCGGCAGCAAGGGTATCAAGGTTACGGGCGACTTCTCGGCTTTTGGCGAGTTTGCAGAGGGTACCGAGGTTGTTGTTAGCCTCGCTGGCGACAAGGAGAGCGCTGTGACTACAACTATGGATGCTAACAAGTGCTTCGCTATTGAGACAAACTTCAAGGGTGAGCAGTTCGTAAACCTCATCATTGGTGGCGAGGGTGTTGCTATTGCTCTTGCTGATGGTAACGATCTTAACTTCGTTTTCAATGCCGAGCTCGCCGATATCGAGATCACTGGCTCGGAGCTCAACGATCGCCTCACAGCTGCTATGGAGCAGTTTATGGCGCTCTACCAGGATGAGAACAGCACCGAGGAGACTATGATTGCATATGTTGACGAGTGCGTTGTAGCAAACAGCAACAACCCAATCTCGCTCTATATGTTGCAGTACTATCCTATGTTTGGTGGCGATGATGCTCGCTTTGCAGAGCTCTTCGCTGGTATCGATGCAAAGTATGAGTACATCTCATTCTACCAGAACTACAAGAAACTTATCGAGAACAGCAAGAACAGCGCTATCGGTGCTGATATCGTAGATATCGTGCTTCCTAATGTTGCTGGAGAGATGGTATCTACAGCCGAGCTTTGCAAGAGCGGTAAGTGGGTTCTTGTTGACTTCTGGGCAACTTGGTGTGGTCCTTGCCGTGCAGAGATTCCCCACCTTGTAGCAGCTTACGAGAAGTTCGCACCTATGGGTCTCGAGATCTATGGTATCACACTCGACCGTCCAGGTTCAGAGTCAAAGTGGAAGTCGTTTGTTGAGACAAACGGTATGACTTGGACAAACGTATGGGGTTATGACGCGAATAACGCTTGCCCATCTGCAGACATCTACAACGTGCAGTCTATTCCATCGAACTTCCTCTTCTCACCAGAGGGTAAGCTCGTAGCGAAGAACTTGCGTGGCGCAGAGGTTGAGGCTATCCTTGCAGAGCATATCAAGTAATAGGACTTAAAGAGTTCTTATTTTATAGTGGAGTCGTCCAATGTGGTTGGATGGCTTCACTTTTTTATGTCGATAGTGCTTTGGCTTCGTGTTTGTACGCGGTTTTTTGTGGCGGTAGGGTAGCGATGTTTCGAGTGAGAAATGCGTTCTTTGCTCGGTTTTGGGGTTGCGATGCAATTTGATGCTCAAAAAAGCATAAATTTTTCCTGAAAATATCTACGATGTAATTTGTTTGTAATCAATTATATAGCACAGTTTTGTGGATGAGGTGGGTATTTTATTGCAATTTTTTTTGAAAAATAATTGTAAAAATATTTGGTGGATTGAAAAAAATGCTATACATTTGCACTCGCAAAAGCAAAGGAATGGCTCCGTAGCTCAACTGAATAGAGTACTTGACTACGGATCAAGCGGTTCCAGGTTTGAATCCTGGCGGAGTCACAAAGCGGTGGTCTTAATAAGATCACCGCTGCTTTTTTGTTGTGATAAGGCAGATATCTGCCGCACCTCAATCGTTGCCCCAAAATGGGAAATACGCTAAGTATGTCCCATCTGGGGCAACTTCTTTATCGGTGCAGCATCTACAGCCTTCTAACAACAAATTTGTTGTGATAAGAGGTCATCTTTGACCTCTCAATCATTGGCTCGAATGGAATGTACGTCAAGTACTATCCATCCGAGCCAATTTCTTTATCGAGGCCAAATCTAACTTCTTCTGACAACAAATTTTAATTTTTCGAGATAAGCAGCAATCTGCGGCACTTCAGTCAACGCCACCAATGGGATGTACATCAAGTACTACCCATCGGTGATTTTTTAAGCGATTGTGTATCATTCGCAGCGCCCTTGCATATCTTTTGCTATTATACCATTAAATGCGCTATAACGTGCTATTATCCCGCTTAAAAAAGAAGGGGTTGTCCAATAGATGGACAACCCCCGTGCGCAACACTATAAAATGAAAGCAATAAATAAAATAGTGTTGCTTGTTTGGGCTTAATTATTTTAGCTCTACGTTATCCTCGCCGTGCTTTGCAATAGCCATATCTGCATTTGTGTAATATAGGCCGTGCTCTGCTGCGCTACTGTACTTCAGATATGAGCTCCACTTGCTATAATTGTTTGCTTTTGCCTCAAACTTATCACCGAACTCAGTAATCACTGGACCTCCTACAACGAGGTATCCCTCGTCATCTACATAGACACCTACATTATAATTTCCATTGCCACTTCCTACCCAGAACTTGCTTGGGGCATCGGCAGTCATAAACTGCCAACTCTTGAAACGGCCGCCATTAATCTCTCGGTATGCAGAAGTATCACCTGTACAGTTAATAGCACCGTGGAATGTGCCACCAGAAACCTTTAGCATATTCTTGGTCAAATTCATATAGCTATTAAATATGCCACCGTTAATCCATATCTGAGGACAGTTGGTGTTGCCGTTTGATATAGAATTTATAGAATATGAACCTGTGAATACGCCATTGTTAATAAGGATTATAGGACGATCCTTGGTTGAATCACTCTTTTTGTAATAAATGCAGGATTTGCCAGTTGCAGTAATACCGCCAGGGTTTGTTGCGTCAGCATTGATTGTTAATGCATAGCTTGCTGAGCTACGACCATTACATGTAATCTCAATAGCATCCTTAGACTTTGCCGCAGTCAATGTATATGTGCCGAGGTTAAGAGTATGATGCTCTGTAGACTTGAGTTTGATAACATCGTTAAGTGTTACATCGCTCATCAATGTCAAAGTAGTGCCATTAGTCCACGCTGCGATAGCTTCGTCAATAAAAACATACTCCGTATTGCCCACTTTTGCAACAGTCTTATTCTCGATAGCTACGTATATGTTATCAGCTTTCTGCTTAGCTATATAACCGTCTGCTAACCACTTTGTTGGGTCGAAATTGTAAATACCACCATATACTACGATAGGATCGTTGTATGGACGGAATGTGTCAACAGACTGCTCTGGCATATTGACATAACCATTGAATGTACCTCCGTAAATATTAAAAGTAATATCTTTACCAGTTGTAGCACCCATCAACCACGACTTGGCAGTCTTATTAAATGTACCACCATTAATTGTTACAGAGCAGTTTGTACCATCCGCAAGAATTAGCTCGTTACCTGACTCGCTATCAAATGTACCTCCATTGATTGTAGTAGTTGATGCGTAACAATAGATGGCGTGCTTTCCAGATAGATGCTGATATACTGATGTTTTATCGCCATCAATAGTTAGTGTTCCAAGGTTATAGATACCACCTCTAATTTCGCCACCAGTGATTTTAAGGATACCTGAAGACTGGTTATTCAAGCCGTATCCGCCATTTGACTCCATCTTACCACCCTTAACTTCTACCTCGCCATAATTGAAGATAGCAGCTCCACCATTTGTGCCCATAGCGTTGAAAGTGCCGTTTGTGATAGTAAGCTTAGCTGTTGTGATATTCTCACCACCTTCACCATAACCGTTGTAGATACCGCGTGCGTTTACAGTACCATTACCATTGATAGTAAGTGTACCCTTATTGTTAAGAGCATATCCAGTTTCTTTGTTCTTATGTGTAATGACCTTCTTATTGAGGTTTAGAGTTACTGTCTTACCCTCTGCAAGAACTGCTGTGCTTTGAATAGTTATGTCATTCAAGATTTTGATAGTTTCACCATTATTTACTGCCTCAAATGCCGCCTTGAGAGTAGTATATGTTTTCTCACCAATCTGAGCTACTGGATCACCCTCAACTACATTGTATGTGCCAGTCTCATTTTCAATAACCTTATAACCCTCAACTACGCGCTCTGATGGGTCTTTGTCAAACTGACCACCTGTAACAACGATAGTGCCCTCGCCTGTGAATGCTGCCTGTCCTGCGTTTGTAAATTCACCTCCATAGATGTATACTTTTGGATTATTTTCAACAGCTACATAGTAACAACTAGCCTTGTCATTGCCAATGATGTTACCATTCTCGATGGTTGTAACAGAAGCCTCTCCATGCGCGTAGATAGGATGAGCAGAAGTGTACTCACCTTCACATTTGATAGTAGTGGCATCGCCTTTAATAGTCATTGTACCAGAGTTGGAAACTGTAGAGTGTACCGATGTGATATTACCACCGTTAATAGTAGTAGTACCATAATTGTCGATTGCAACTGTGTAGTTGCTGGTGTTAGTAATGTTACCGCCATTGATAGTTGCTGTTGCGCCCTCATCAACACGAAGTGGAGATGCATCATAGTTGCCTGCTACTCTATCGTCACCATTCTCATTGCTAGCAACGATAGTACCGCCATTCATTGTGAATGAACCCTCATAGTTACGAACACCATAACCACCATTGTGATCACAAGCATTGATCTTACCAGACTCAAGAGTCATTGTGCCATAGTTGAAAATACCGCGTGCGATAATCTGACCATTGCCCTTTGAGTCCTGTATAGTCAATGAACCATAGTTCTCAAATGCATAGTAATGCTTTTCTGCCGCCTCATCCTCCCAAGGGGTGGTAATATTATGTCCATTGAGGTCCAATACCACTACCTTGTCATCAGCGATAACGATTGGGAGTGTAGCTGCAGCACGAGTTGAGAAGGTGCTTGCACCAAAAAGGTCACCGAGGTTGATATCGCCACCAAGAGTGATTGTTGTATTCTCATCAGCATCGTTGATAGCCTTCTGAAGGTCAGTTGCATTGCTAACCGCTACTATCTCGCCCTCGAACTTACCGTCATTCTCAACCTCAACCTTAATGTTGCTACCATCAGTAAGGATGTTACCCTGGATAGTAGTCAAATGGTTACGCTTAACATTGATATCGGTGTTGAATGCGATAGTATCGTCGATTACAGCACCATTCTGGTCGACAACAGTAAGATTGAACTTAACAACATCGTTATTAGCGAAGAAGTAGTCAGTGAACAACACCTTAGACTTATCATCAACATTATCACCGTAAACTTTAATATCGAAGTCTGAGTGAGTCTTTGTCATAGTATCAGTGTTAACTGCACCAGCAAAGGCGTTGAATGATGAGTAAAGGTCAGTAGTGTACTCTACAGTGGCTTTAGTAGGTGCAATGCCGAGGTCATTAAGCTGCTCCATATCAGTAGTGATAACGCGAAGCTTAGCGAAAGGACGAGTCAAATCAATGTTGATAGACTTAGCACCGTTGTAAGTAGTCTTATCACCATCAACTGCTGTGTCGAAGTGGCCAGTAAAAGCATCACGAGTCTCATCCATAGCATTCCACTCGCCCTTGAGTGTGATGTTTTTGAGATTCTCTGTGTTGTAGTGGATATCAGCTGCTGCAGCATCAGCAATTGTAAGGTTGTGGATAGTGTTCAATGTCTTACCTGCTGTTGTAGTAACATCAGCCCAAACAACAAAGTTGTAGTGACGACCAGGAACAAGACGAACAGGGAAGCTCAAGCTGTTCTCGTCTGTGTAGATAACCTGGCGTGCAGCCTGTAACTCTGTGCCCTCGTAGAATACCTGGAAGATGTAACGGATAGTGTACTCTGATGAGCTAACCAAATTCTCAAATGCACCTAGTGCGCTGTTTGCACGGGTTGCCTCGGGAAGTGATACGCTAATGGTGGTTTCCTGTTCACCATCAACTATTACGTCCAAGCCCGCTTGGTCTTTCTGGCACGATACCATACTGAGTATCAGTGCAGTAATTGCTAAAAATCTAGCTTTCATAGTTAATAAATTTAGTAAATTAGTAATTAATATTTTGTTTGTTTCAATGTAATCTCTTCTCGCGTATGTGTATATATAGGTGCACGACAATGCGGTCGTTATCACACCTTCGGATAACGACACGACAAAACACCGCCCTCAAATGAGCGGTAGCTATAAAAATTATGTTTGATTAGATCTACGCTATGCGCGTAATTTGTTGATAATCTGCAAATTCCCCCCCCCCCCTATACACAGCGATCTGATCGCCAGTAGCGACAGACAGATGATAATATCTTGGGTTGTTGTTCATTTTGTGTGTAGGGTTTAGTGCATTTCTATAACAAAGGTAGCTCAAAATAGCCCATTCTCCAAATAAAATGCGATATTTTTGTATCGTAAGTCAAAAAAATGGTGACACACCAATAGTTCAATACGGTTATTCTGCCTGAATTTGCAGAATATGGTTTACACCGTGTGAACTTCGCGCCCAACCATCTCACGCAATACCTTGCTATATGCGACAAAAAAAGGACTATCCTACGCTTGCAGGATAGTCCTTTATCTGTTGTATAACGTCGATCGTTAGTCTCGCCACTCGATGACAATCTCGTCCTCGAACTCAGAGTCGATACCGAAACCACCAGTACCGAAAGATGTGGTGAGCATACGTCCTTCGACCGTAGTCTCCATATTCTTCTTCAATGGCACGACGATACCTGTCCAGTGGCTAATCTCCTTCTCCTCGGTAATCTCGCCATTGTAGAAATAGAAGTCCACCTTGACGTTGGTCTGCTTACCGTTCACGAAGATGTAGTCGTGGCAGAGCTCCAAATTGCCATCATCGTCAACCTCAGGAGTTGTGATATAAGTTCGCGTAGGCTCGAAGTAGTTAGGCTTCTGCTCTTCGACATTGTAACCTGCTGAGACATACTGCGTATATGAGATCTTCACGATGATATCCTCGATGCTGTTACCTGCATTCACATAGTCGTCCATATCGGTAGTGATACAACGCATACGACCCATAGGACGCTCGAGCATCAAATCGTAGTAGAGGTCGAAGATACCATCAGCATAGTAGTACTCGCTCAAGTCGACATCCAACACGTTGGTGAATGCATCCTTATCGTCGTTATCCTCGGCAATAATCTCCGAGTAGCGAATCTCGCGGAGGTTGTCGGTGTTGTAGTACCACGACTCGAGAACATCGTCCTGAACATAGTCGCACCATACAAGCACCTTGTAGTGGGCTGCATCTACGTCGAACGTAGCCGATGCCTGTGGGTTTGGCGCGCTGACAGGCGAGAAGCATACCTTACGCTCTACGAACGATGAGTGTGAGGCAGTAATACGGTACAGGTCGATGATGTATCGCAAGCATACTGGCTCATCGAAGCGCGTAGACGAGAGCTCCTCGCTAAACGAACGTACCACATACGAAGCACCTGTGTCGGCCTCGCACTTAACCGTAACGAAGTGTTCGGGGTCAGAGAGGTCTACCGAGCAATTCACCGTGAGTTGCATCTCGCGGTGGCCCGGGTACTCGTGGATGGTCTTATCGCAGCTTGCAAGAACGAGCAGCGATAGGAGCATCATCACGATATGTCTGAAAAGTCCTCTCATCTATTGCGGCCTTCTGGCCTGTTACTTATTAGTTTAATCTCTTTGTTTTCTGCGACTTACGGGGGATGTCGAAGCGGTAGGCGATGTTGATGCCCAAGCGTGTTGGACCGAAGTAGTTCATCGTCTCCGTGCGAAGGTACTTACCGTTGTGCACGCCCTCGTATATATCGTACTTGATGTTCATATAGCCCACGCCGAGCGTAAACTCAACAATCCAGTTGCGCTTCTTGCTCATTGGCATAGCATAACCATAGCTCACGCCCACGCCCCACGCCATATGGTTAGGATCCTGATAGCGGTAGCCATCGCTCATCTGCAGGTTGAAACCACCCATTGGCACGTGGAGACCCACGAAGTGACCCTTGTGCATTGTCTCACCCCACCAGTAGCGCGCCTCGGTCTGCATAGCCAGGAGTCGCACCTTACGGTCCGAACGGAAGTAGTTATATGGCGAGTAGACGCCCATCATATCGAGCGACCACTGCTTGGCGAGACGTACCTCGAAACCTGCGTTAAGGAGCATCAATGGCACTGCCGCAGCGTTGAACTTTATGCTGACCATAGGAACGAATCTGTCGTCCTTGGGCTCCTCCTTAACCTCTGGGGTTACGATAGGCTCGGGTGCTGCGATAACGATTGTCGACTCGGGCTTAACCTCCTCGGTGATGACCACAACATCCTCCTCTACGGGGATAGGCAGCTGCGAGATGATAGTTGCACCTGCCGAACGCAACTTCTTGAACTCGTTGGCGATAAGCTGCTGCCATACCCAGCCGCCCTGCAACTTGCGCAGTGCGATGATTCGGCCGTCGATGATGCTGCCATCCCAATCTTTAGTTCGTGGATAGTCTGTATCGATAATCTTGACAACCTCGTCACAATAGCTCGAGTTGTTGTCGAGCATAACTTTGCGGAACTCCGCCCAGTCGATATACTCTTTGTGCTTGATTACGCTGTCGGCTACCTCGATGCGCTTGGTGATGTAGTTCTCAAGTGCGCGAACACGACCCTTGCTTATGCGACGGTTAACCTTTGCGCTACCCTCGGGAGATACCGTACCGAAGAGCTCGAGCGCGACGATGTGGTAATCGTCGTGCACCTTGATCTCGTTGATGATAGAGTCGAGGTTGTGCAGTGCAACGGTGTTGCCTGCATAGTTAGGATCGATTACGGTGTCGCTCTGACGGAAATCTACGGGGATACTTGTACGGACCTTACGGCTGTGTGTCGCAGAGTCACAAAGCTCCTGTCCCACGCCTATGCTTGGGATAAGAACCATAGCCACAAGAAGGGCCAATATGAATCTTGTATGCACTTTGCCAGCCATCTAATCGTAGAAGCTAATCGTTTTTACTTGTTGTTACACGGCTATGGCTTTACTCTCTATCTCTTCAGTTATCTATCACGCTGAGTACCAGCCACATACTTATAATGGTAGTTTTCGTACCACTATACCTCAACGCAAAGATAGTAAATTCCTATCAAATTGCAAAGCTTCGAGCCATCTTTTTTTAATTAATACCTTCTTGTTTGTTGATAAATTTATTCGATTTATAGATGAATTCTTCTTCGAACAAGAGTGCTATTAGCCGGTTATGTCGCAAATATCGCGCCAAAAATAGATATGATATCAATATTTTAGATACAAAAAAGGCCGTCGAACGAATGTCCGACAGCCTCAATTTTCAACTTCTCTGTGACTGTTACATAGTGCTGATTGACTCGGCCTTTACCTCGCGGCTAACCTTGGTAACCAAGCCCTGCAATACGTTGCCTGGACCTACCTCGGTGAACTCTGCAAAGCCGTCAGCGAGCATATTCTCTACAATCTGCGTCCAACGTACTGGAGCTGTGAGCTGTGCGATGAGATTCTTCTTGATCTCCTCGGCGTCGGTGTAGGGCTTCGCGTCGACATTCTGGTATACTGGGCACGAAGGTGTCATAAACTGTGCCTCGGCGATAGCTGCCTCCAACTCCTGACGTGCTGGCTCCATAAGTGGCGAGTGGAATGCACCGCCTACAGGGAGACGCAATGCGCGACGTGCGCCTGCTGCCTTGAGCTTCTCGCAGGCCTCATCTACTGCAGCGTTAGCGCCAGAGATGACGAGCTGACCTGGGCAGTTGTAGTTCGCACCTACAACAACGCCATCTACCGATGCGCAAATCTCCTCTACGCTCTTGTCGTCGAGACCCAATACTGCGGCCATACCACCTGGCTGCTCCTCGCAGCACTTCTGCATTGCCATTGCGCGCTTCGAAACGAGCTTGAGACCATCCTCGAACGAGAGTGCTCCTGCTACTACCAGCGCCGAGAACTCGCCGAGTGAGTGTCCTGCAACTGCGTCGGGCTTCACGCCGAGTGCCTTTGCCAATATTACTGAGTGTAGGAATACGGCGGGCTGTGTTACCTTTGTCTGCTTTAGCTCGTCGGGTGTTCCTGCGAACATAATGTCTGTGATTCTGAATCCGAGAATCTCGTTAGCCTTCTCGAAAAGCTCCTTAGCTTCGGGCACGTTGTCGTATACATCCTTGCCCATACCTACCGCCTGCGAACCCTGACCGGGGAAAACGTATGCGTGTTTCATATCATTAAATTATGTCGACCGATGTCGACGGTTAATACTTGGAGCGTTGTGCTCTTTCGTGGGCAAAGATACAAAAAAAATAAGAAACACAAACTGTTCTATTAGAGAACCATTTTTTGCCTACGAATCCCCCTTGCCCCTATTATATATTATGTATGTACCTATTGTTGCTCTTCGTATTGCTTTTAGATGCTTTCCTTCCTTATAGGTCATTGTAAGTCTCTGTATTTCCAATCTTCTCTTTTGCCGCTCCTAATAAATAAAAAAAAGCGCCCGACCCCTAAAGGTCGAGCGCAAAGAGATATAAGTTAGGACTATTGATTACTTAACCTCAGTACCAGTAAATGTACTAGTCTCGTCTACGTTGATAGTCATCGCCTTGTAATAGTCTACAGAGACTGTTGCAACATTAATAGCATTGATTGAACCTTCGCCCTTACCATCGAATGCGTGGCCAGTAGAGCCTCCAATGATAGTGAATGAAGAGTTATCAACAGTGATAGCACCGCTGTTACCACCATTCTCACCAAACTGGATAGTCTTACCAGTCATTACAGAGCCATTAGTCAAATTAAGCTCACCTCTGTTAGCCAAGTATGTGCCAAGTGTTACAACTGAATTATTAACGTTCACCACGCTATTTTTTGTTAGAAATATCTTTGTACCAGTTGTGAATACACTATCCTTAATATTCATTTTGAATTGTGGCTTTACACCACCCGTTGGATCGTAGAAACCAAACTCTTTTGTGAACTCTACAATAGCATTTGTGAAGTTCAATGCAAACTCGCCATTTGCTACACCAGGTTTGCTTGATGTGCTACCAATCTTAACATAGGCATTAGTTACATTTAATACAGCGTCGTTACCGCCAGTAATAGAGATACCTCCTGGGATAATCAATGAAGGCTGAATATTTGTCTTATCAGCATTCTTTGCATTCTCAATAGAGCCTGTGATATTGAATGTGTTGCCGTAGCCAAGGGTTACGCGGCCAGTGCCAGTTACCTCAAGGCATGCACCCTCACCGATTGTGATAACACGGTCGTAGTATGATGCGCTAAATGCAGTAACCCTAGTGTGACCAGTAAATGTAAGGTTGCCACCAGCGTTGATAGTACCATTAATCTGCTTGTCATTACCATTGAAAATAATGCCTGCAGGGAGTGTTACAGATGAAATTGTTATATCTCTATTTAGTGTGATAGTGTCACCCGACTTCGCAGCAGCAACAGCAGCCTCAAGTGTCTCATACTCCACATCGCCAATCTTTGCTACTGGAAGAACACGTACAGTCCAAACGCCATTAGCCTCAGTAGCCTCGCAGCCCTCAGCCAAGTATGATGATGGGTCAGCGTTGAAGTTACCGCCCTTGATGTTAATCTGAGCATCACCCACAGCGTTACCATAGCAGTTATAGCCACCTTTGAATGTTCCACCTGTAACATTGATTACAGAGTTGCCTGCGCCAGCGTTGTACTGCTTATCGCTCTGAGCAATCAATACACCCTTGTTATCGTTAGCATAAGTACCATCAGTATTAGCAATCCATTCACCACCTGCGACGTTAATAGTACCGCCAGATGTCATCGCCATAAAGCCGCCTCTTGCGCTTGTACCATTTCCTCCATAAACATTTACCACACCATTGCCACTTACGCCAACAAGGCAGCCCCAAGAGCTTGATGTGCCTTTCTGATAGATTTTAGCACCCTCATAGATATTTGTTGTTGAATTAACACACTCAATACCTACGTAGCTGTTCAAGCCATTAATCACTGTACCAGCCTTAACATTCAACTCTGCGCCACCACGAATCTTAGCAACAGCACCACCAGAATTGTTGCCAACGAGGTTTACATCCTCAAGGTTAATGGTTATCTTCTGTTTGTTTGAAGAAGCAGTAGCAAAAGCGCAGTAAGCTGTTGTGCCAGCATCAAGAGTACCATTCTTCAATGTAATGGTATTAGCCTTAGAACCATCATTTTTAATCCATATCAAATAATCATTGAGAGCACCATCCTGACGGATAGTAAAGCCATCGAGGTCGATAGTAAAGCTCTTGTCGCCGCTATAGCCTAAACCATCCCAATAACCACCATTGTTGTAGCGATTATTTTTAGTAAATACTTCATTCGCTACAAGGATGATTGTACCACCATCCTCAACAGCTGCAACAGCCTTCTGTAGTGATGTGTAACCTACCTCGCCAATCTTAGCAACATCAGCCTTGCGCACAACAGTCCAATTGTCATCATCAGCAGCAAAATCATAGTCGCTATCAAGAAGTGCGATGGCAGTACCCTCCTTAGCATCTGTTGTAAATGTACCGCCAGTGATGCAGCCAAATGGCTTAGACATGCCAATCTTGGTATTGAAGAAACCGCCATTTACAGCGAACTTAACACTCCAGTCACTGTTAGTTACGAATACTGAAGAGCTATCACCACGACGAGGTGCAAATGTGCCACCATTGATAGTTAAGTCTGAAGTGTCGTTAACAGCCTGCAACCAAAGCTGACCCTCGAACTCACCACCATTGATAGTCATATCGCCACTCCACAAACGTGCTGAACGATAGTTAGGTGTAGAGATATTACCACCGTTGATAGTAGAATGACCGCTATACTGGAAGATAGCGCAAATCATATGTGCATCCTGCTCTCCAAGGTGCTCGATAGTACCATTCTCAACTGTGAGAGTACCCTCGTTGCGGATTGTGTATGAGCCCCAACCATAGGAAGGATCACCTGCGCCAGTATCCTTGAAACTGATAGTACCGTTGCCAGTGATTGTAAGGTTACCAAGGTTTTTAATCATCTCGTATGAAGCAGTACACTCCTTCTCCTGGCTGATTTTGTGACCATTGAGGTCAAATACTACCTCCTTGCCAGCAGGGATAAGCAAGCCGTATGAGGGCTCGCTTGCGCGTGTTGACGATGTGTTTGCAGCAAATAGGTCGTCAAGGTTAATATCGCCGTCAAGAACGATGTGAGTCTCCTCGCCAATTGTTTCTTGATTGTTGATAGCCTGCTGAAGGTCTGCCGCTGTGCTAACCTCTACATAATCAACATTAATATCTGGCTGAGTAAAGCTATCCTCAATCTTAACATTAATGTTGTTGCCATCAGTAAGAACATTACCAGAGATAGTAGTCAAGAAGTTACGCTTAACTGGGATATCAGTGTTGAAGTTAGTTGAGCGAATTGGGGCGTCGTTAGCCTCCATTACATTGAGTACAAACTTAACAACGTCATCCTGATTAGCTGCAAAGAAGTAATCAGTGAAGAGAACCTTGTTATTGTCATTGTTGTCGCCATAAGCAAAAACATTATCATTATCATACTCAAATGTGTGAGTTACATTGGTATCAGCGTCACCTGCCAACTGAGCAAGTGCATCGAATGTTGTACGGTGCTTTGTGCTGTATGTCACAGTAGCTTTAGATGGTTCAACACTACCGAAAAGCTCATCCATATCAGTAGTCACAACACGCAACTTTGCGAATGGGCGTGTAAGTGTAAGGTCGATAGATGAAGTTGCAGTGTATTTCTGGCCCTCCTTCTCTGTGCTGTATACACCTGTGTATGCATCGCGAGTCTCATCCATTGCATTCCAAGCACCCTTCAAAGTAACATTCTTAAGTGTGCCGTTAACAGTGTAGTGAAGGTCTCGATTTGGGTTATATGCGTACTCCTCTGTGCCTTCATCTCCAACTGCTACGATATCAGCCCAAACAACAAAGTTGTAGTGGCGGTTAGGTACAAGGCGAACATCGAATGCTACGTTGTTAGCATCGCTGTACTTAACAACCATATCCTTTGAAGTATCGCCATTCTCGTCGAATACCTGGAGAATGTAGCGGAGAGTGTAGTTCGTGTCGGCTACCACACCGTTTGCAATTGCGCTGTTTGCGCTGTCTGTTCCACTAGCACGAGTGCCTGAAGCGTCAGCCAAGTTGACTGTCACTGTTGTTGACACCTCGCCATTGACTGCGACGTCAAAGCCTTCGGTGTCCTTCTGGCACGATGCCAAACCGAGCACCAATGCCACAAGAGCTAAAAATCTTACTTTCATAATAGTTAAAAATTAGTTGTTAAAATATGTTTGTCTTATCTCTTCCGTTTCCAATCCTCGGCCCTATTTGCGCAGTTGCCTGTCGCGCTCGCGTGCGTATGTGAAATACGCGGACTGTACTGGCAGTTTAATAAAGGTTGGTAAAGAGGATGGGTTATATTGTAACTAATTGATATATAGCAAAATACCCCCCCCCTATATGGTTTTGGGAGGGTGTTGTGAGTGGTGTATGTAGTTGTTGTACACTCATCAGTGTTTGCTTTACCGGTAGTTATTAGCACAAAGGTATGCAAAATATGTGACAAAAACAAGTTTAATTTATAAAAATGGTGATTTTATCGCATTTTTGAACCTGATGGAGTGATTCTTCGTTGTGTTACGGTCAGAAGAGTAGTTGGTATTCGCGCTGGTCGACATAGCCATCGGCGGTGCGAAGCCACGCGCGACGTGTGCCACAATGCTCAAATCCTGCGCCCTCGAAAAGCGCGATACTTGCAGGGTTGTTATCGGCAACGCTTGCCCAAATCTGCTTCACGCCGAGTGTCTCGCGGCCATACTCCTTGATAGCCTCGATAGCCGAGCGCGCATAGCCTCGACGGCGGTCTTCGGGTGCGTAGACGAGTATGCCTATGCCGAAGCGTAGGTGCTGCGGGTCGAAGTCGAAGATGTCGAGAGTGCCGACAGCGATACCCTCGGCCTCGATGATAAGGCGCATCTGTCGCGTGGCGTAGAGATCGTAGCTCTGCTCCTCGATAAACTGCGCGAGGCGGTGCTTCGAGAGAGGTGCAATATTGCCACTTACGCGCCACACGTCGCGGTCGTTTTCCCAAAGGTACATTAGCTCAACATCGGCAGGCTCAAGAGCGCGCAGACGGCATATGTTATCCGTGCAGTTGTGGATCATCGTGCGCTGTCAACTTATTGATTACAAGCCGATAATCTTGTTGCGAATAAGCATTGCTACACCCCACGCATTTGCGCTGTCGGTCATCTTCGAGATACGGAATTTCGTGTCTTTATATACCAGATTCAGCGAGTAGCGGTTGGTAGAAGATTTGAGCGGAAGCATAAGATATTCGCCAGCCATAGCCAAGTTGCCGCCCACGATAACTGTCTCGGGGTTGAAGGTGTTGATAAGGAATGCTACGGCCTTGCCGACCTTCTCGCCAGCCTCCTCGATAAGTTCGATAGAGAGGTTGTCGTCGTTGCGTGCCGCAGCGATAATATCGTTGATGTGGATGCTCTCGCCACGGTCGTACATCTCGCGGAGGCGTGTGTTGACACCATTCTTGATGAGGTGCACGATCTTCTCCTCGATAGCGATACCCGACACCTCGGTCTCGAGGCAGCCCTTCTTGCCGCAAGCACAGATGATCTCATTGTCGAAGAATGGGATATGTCCGAACTCGCCAGCAAAGCCATTCTTACCGTAGTAGAGCTTGCCGTCGATGACGATTCCGATAGCCACACCGCGACCCATATGCAGGTAGATGACGTTGCTCTCGTTCTTCGACTTGCCCGTAGTGTACTCGGCATAGCAGCGTGCGCGTGTGTCGTTCTCGAGCATTACGCGGATGCCGATGCGCGAAGATATGATGTCGCGCAGCGACTCTTCGCTCGATGTAAAGTACTTGTACGAGCGGCCAGTCTCGGGATTTACGCGGCCTACAATCGATACGCCAACACCCAAAATTTTCTCGCGGTCGACGCCGCAGTCGGTGATGAACGACTCGATATTGTGGCATATGCGCTCCAAGCATTGTGGGCGGTCGACGAGCTCGAAGTTGTCGTCGGTACGCTCGCTTATCACGTTGTTTTGCAGGTCGGTGACAACGTATGTCATATGGTCACGGCCGACATTTACACCAGCAAAGTATATCGCAGAGTTCGCCAAGCCAAAGACGTTAGGGCGACGACCACCAGGGGTCTCAACCTTACCCAAGTCGTTGACGATGAGGTCGTCGACGAGCTCCTGCACGAGCTTGGTCATAGTAGGCACGCTGATGTGTAGTTCGCGTGTAAGCTCCGACAGGGTACACTCGCCGTTGAGTGCCATATAGGCGATTATGTTTCGCTTAATAATATTGTTTTTGTGTGTGATGCCCTTCATACTCTCCGAGGCATCGATATTAAAAAACTTTGCAAGTGAAGTCATATCTGTTCGCAAAACATTAATAGTTTATGCAAAGATAATAAAATATTTGTGTAATTATCTCTAAAATTTAAGAAATTTTTTCAATATATTTTTGTAATGTTCGATTTTCGGGCGATAATGGCATAAAAGGGTGTTCGGGATAGCATATGCTGTGTTGCTGTGTTTTTGCTTGCGCGCGTGCATTTGCGTATTACGTAGAAAATACATAACTTTGTGGAGATATTAGTGTGTGGATATGCGACTAACATACCATAAAATATGGCAGACTGTAGTGCGCGGACTCTTCGTGATGGGCGCTATGTTGTCGGTGGGTTGTCTCTCCAGGCATAACGAGGCGCTACTCACCGAGGTGGAGTCGTGTGTGCAGGATGACCCCGAGCGTGCCTATGAGTTGCTCGGTCGAGTAGATCGTGGCTCGATACGCGGCAAGGCGCATCGTGCGCGTTATGCACTTGTGGCAAGCGAGGTCTACTACCACAACTATATCGACAGCGACAGCGATACTCTCACGCGCGAGATGGCAGCCTACTATCTCGATAGGGAGCGTGGCGAAGAGCGTTCGCGTGCGTTATTTCAGCACGCCCTTGTGTTGAGCAACGCAGGGCGCAATGCCGAGGCGACAATGTTTCTCGATGAGGCAGAACTTATCGACATCGGCGTGTCGAACAGCCGTCTTGAGGGTCTTATCCACCGATTGAAGGGCGATATATATGGCAATGACTGTCTGTTTGATAATGCATTGAGCGAGTATCTGCTTGCTCGGTTGTGCTTCTCGGAGGCGGAACTGGAGTTTCACGCGGCTAGTACCGACTACGACATCGGCACAACATATATGCTTATGCGCAGCTACGATGAGGCAGAGCAGTCGTTGCTAGCGTCGCTCGATTACTGCCTAGCGAATGACAATTGTGACTTTGCATCTATCGTATTGCGCGAGTTGCTTACGTTGGCTGTGTATGCCGATAAGTTCGATAGGGGCGAGGAGTGGATGTCGCTATTCGAGACGGAGGAAATTCCCGTTGTCGATAGTGTGCATTACAATGCTACGCGTGCCATAATCTCGGCATTTCGTGGTCGTCATATCGAGGCTGACGAGTTTCTCGCTCGGGCGGTCGAGCTTGGTGGCGTGGATAATGGCGATGTGGAGTATGCCCACTATCTGCTGGCGCGCTATCGCGGCGATATGCAGAGTGCGCTCTACTGGCAGGAGAGGGGTAAGCGTCGCCAGGATGCGTTGGTGCTCGAGTCGTTGAAGCATCCGATTCTGAATGTCGAGATTGAGTCGCTGCATAGCACACTCGATGCTGAACGCAGGGCGCGTAGTCTGGCACGTCAGCGCAATGCTATTGTTCTGGTGTCGTTGTTGGTACTGTTGCTTGGTGTACTGGCCCACATACGTGGTCGCATACGCCAAAAGAATAGGGATATTGCGCACTATATCGAGACTATCAGAGAGTTGCAGCATACCGATCGTAATCTGCCCGAGCAGATGAACGTGTCGGTGAGTGCGCTCTATCGCGACCGCTTCAGTGAGCTCAACCATTTGTGCGATATCTACTACGACCACGATGGTACGGCGCGACAGAAGACGTTGGTGTTTGATCGTCTGAAGGATACAATCGAGGAGATTAAGCACGACCGTCGACGTCTCGATAAGCTGGAGGAGGCTGTCAACCTTTATCGCAACAATATATACGCGCGTATGCGTGAGCAGGTCACAAAACTCAATGAGCGTGATTTGCGTGTGGCGTTATATGTGTTGGCTGGCTTCTCGAATCGCGCGATAGCGATATTTATAGATAGTGACCCCTCGTCGGTGTCGAAGATGCGATACAACATTAAGCAGAAGGTTAAGGCTGTGGGTGCGGCCGATGGAGAGGAATTTTGTGCAGCTATGTCTGAAAAATAGAAGTTAAGAAATATGGGTAAATGTAAGTGTATATTGCGGTATTTGTTGAGTGTTATGTGTGTTGTGGCTATTGCCTCGACCTTTACGATGTGTGAGAACGATTGTGATTGCGCAGATCCGCCATCCGCATATCCGCCACCTTATGTAGAAGAGGATGGTAATGATGAATGTCCTGGCGATGATAAGAAGGATATACCGATTAAGCGCCCGCCAACACGTGAGGAGTTGAAGAAGATACGTCCGCGTATGAGATTGATTTTTAAGTACAAAAACTCTCGACCATCGACTTGTGCGCTCGGTAATTCGTATGACGAGGCGGAGTGGCTGGATGAAAGAGAAGGCGACAATGGCGAAGATTAGCGTGCAAAAACGAGATATAATAAATTAAGATAATATGTAATAAAATCAGTAAGTTATGAGAAAGTTTCTAACTATGTGTCTACTTCTTGTGGCCTCGTTTGTGGCGTGTGAGAAGACTCCCAATGTTGAGGCGCCAAAGCCTGAACTCAAACTTTTGTCCAATCCTGTTATTCTGTTTGATGAGCAGGGCGGCGATGGAGAGATTCGCTATGAGTTGAAGAATTCTGTGGCAGATGTAAAGCTTGGCGTTGAGGTAGATGCCGAGTGGGTGAGCGATGTTGTTGTTGCCGAGAGTATCAAGTTTGTGGTTGCAGCAAACGATGTCGAGTCGGTGCGTACTGCGCAGGTTGTCGTAAGCTACGATAAGTTGAACTTTACGGTTGAACTTCGTCAGGCGGCAAAGAAGGCTGTAGAGCCAGAGGATCCCGAGACTCCCGAGCAGCCTGAAGACCCAGAGACTCCAGAACAGCCTGAAGACCCAGAGAATCCAGAGCAGCCCGAGGACCCAGAGACTCCAGAGCAACCTGAAGACCCCGAGACTCCAGAGCAGCCTGAAGATCCCGAGACTCCAGAGCAGCCTGAAGACCCAGAGACTCCAGAGCAG
>JAGBXR010000021.1 GCA_017629145.1 Alistipes sp.
CGGCAGTACTTCTTCTTCTTAACGTCTACTGATACTGGGTTGAGATAGCGGATCTCTGATGCACCCTGCTGTGTATTCTCTGCCATGATTACTCCTGTGTTTTGTTAGCAAGCTTTGCACGACGCTTCTGAGAGTACTCAACAGCGAACTTGTCCTGCTTGAAAGTTAAGAAACGGATAACACGCTCGTCACGACGATACTGTGTCTCAAGTGTGTTGATGATTGAGCCCTCACCGGTGAACTCTACGAGGAAGTAGAAACCGGTAGTCTTCTTCTGAATAGGGTATGCGAGCTTCTTCAAGCCCCAGTTCTCCACATTCACAATCTGACCGCCGTTCTCGGTGATTACGCCCTGGAATTTGTCAGCAACCTCCTTTACCTGTGCATCCGAAAGGACGGGAGTGACAATGAAAACGGTTTCGTAATTGTTCATAATTGTAATAATTATTAATAAGTTTTGTGCATAAAGCGGTGCAAAGGTAAGAATATTTTTTTATTCTGCAACACTTTTTGTTAAATATTTGACACTTTAAGGTATAATTGCACTTAAACTGTTGCAATCTACCCAATGTTATTTGCATATGCGTATGTTAATATCCCATTAACTAATTTACCAATTCTTCACAAAAATATAAAAAAATGTGTGAATAGATAATGATAGAAGGGTAAATTGTTGTAATTTTGTGAAAATAGATTAGTATTTTGATACCTATATTTATATGGATAGACTCTTTCGATATATACTATATGCAGCCTTATGCTTTTTCTCTCCGGATATCACCTTGGCGCAAGAATACGTTGACTTCGACCGTCTGATGCGCGATTACGGGTTGGTTGATATCTTAACTTTGGATGACGAAATATTGGTAGATCTCCGATATTCGGGCAATGATAATTTCATCGGTGAGGATATGTATGGAGAACTCGATAAGGCTTATTTTGAAAAGGAATTTGCGAATAGGGTAGTCGCGGCACAACAAGAGTTGCGTCGCCGCCGTCCCGATTTGACGTTATTGGTATACGATGCCGCTCGACCAATAAGTGTTCAGCTCCGTATGCATAGAACAGTACAGGGAACTGAATTCGAACAATTTGTTGCAAATGGAACTTTAGGTGGGCGACATAATTATGGTGTTGCTGTGGATGTTACATTGGCTACATTAGAGGGTATTCCGCTTGAAATGGGTACACCGTTTGACGATTTCAATGATGCTGCGTCTGTTAAGCTTACACCTGATAGTTCGGACCCCAAAACGCGCACAGTTGAGCGATATCGTGTCGATCTTACGACGATGATGCAGTGCGGTCTGATTTCCGAGGAGGCCCTAATCAATCGTATGCTGCTTATTGAGGTTATGTATTCGGCTGGTTTAGTTCCTTATCGCCGCGAATGGTGGCATTTCGAGGAATGTATCTCGATGTCTGATACACGCAAGAAGTATCGCTTATTGGATTTTTAATTATGTTAAATTTTATCGGCGACGGTCAATAAAATATCTCTAATAATATAATATAGCATCATACTGCCGGTAATCAGCTTTAGACCTGTGCCGGCAAGGAATGATATAAACGAGCCACAAGCAACCTTAAAGGCTTTGCTCTTGTCTGTACTATCGTTGAGTAGTTCTCCGATAAATGCGCCCACGAATGGCGCTGCAATGATACCTATTGGACCAAAGAAGATTCCCAGGAATACACCGATATTCGCACCCATAATTCCTCGCTTCGAGCCTCCAAACAGCTTACTGAAGTATCCGGGGAGCAAGTAATCAAGTATGATTATAACAAATGATATAACGCCCCAAACGATAAGTTGTGTATTTGTAATTTCAGACCACGAAGCTAAATTAACGAAGACTAATCCTAGAAATGATACGATAGTTCCTGGCAGCACCGGGATAACGGCACCTAGTAGTCCGACTATTCCAAAAATTACAGCAAGTGTTGCATAAAGTGCATCCATATATTATTCTGTTTATTAAATATCTAATCAATATTATTTAACATAATGTAATTATTACGACAAATAGCAGAAGTTACTGATTGTTAGAGGCGCGTTGTTTAAAGGTGTAGTATTTGCCCATTAGGAAACTGTAACATACAGATACAACCGTTGTGAACATCTTCGATGGTGTCGGCCAAATGTTGAATGACTCTACAAACAACTTCATACACACGTAGTTTAGTAATAGTGATCCCATAACAGAGAGCACATATCTAAATAGCTGTCTGCGGCACGCGTATTCAGATACTCGAAATGCCACGTTGCGATTAAGCCAGAATCCAGTGAAAAATGTGATTGGAAATACAACAATCAGTGAAGCTATATGTGGCGAGACAACGACTACACCCAAATCAATGAATCTTTGCGCAACAATAAAATGGTAAATCACAAAGTACCACAATGCATCGAGAGTCATATTCAGACCGCCACATAAAGCATAGCCAAACATCTCACGTGTGCAAAAACGCGAGATTAATGGTCGGTATGCTCTATCGATTATTGATGTTAGTACGGGAGCAAGCATCGCAACGTCGGCTATTTAAGTTCGCGAGGAGTGTGAATCCAAGCTTGTGGAAAATAGTTGATATAACTATTAATAAACTCCTGGCACTCTGCTTTATCTTCCGATATAAATGCTATTACAGCATTGAGTCTTCCGAGGGGTCTAATTCGGCAATCTACACCGCTAACTTTTTGTTTGATTAACTCACAATAGCGCTCTGCGTTTTCAATTGTCTCAAAACTGCCAACAACAACCATATACCCTGTTTCAGGCTGAATATTTGTATCACCGCCCTCCTCTTTAGCCACGTCGACCACAGTCTCAATGATGAGATTCTCAGTCTCTTCACCTTCTGCTACGGGTTGTGATAGAACCTCTACAACCACGGTCTCGGTTACAGGCTGTTCGGGTATTATGTCATAAGGTATATCTGTAGCAACAAACTCAATAGTAGCGTCTTGCTTAAAGCGATTTACTATATCGAATTTCGTGTATGTAACCCACGTAATTGCAGTGATAATTAATAATATAGATATTGCTACTATAATCTTAGTGGCACTACCCTTTTTTAGCTTACTAACATCAGTAATGTTATATCTATTGAGCGCTATAGATAGCTCTGTAGATGTTATAAAGCTCTTGTTGCGCAGTGTGCCGACACCCTCGATTGATACGGTGGATTCAGTGCAGGTGCGATTGTGCCAACGTGTATATATATCCTCGGCTTCTTCGATAGAAACAGACGCTTGATTAGCTATAATCTCAACAATTGAGAATGCGCTTGCGGTTGACGAATAGTCAACGACAGTCACTGGTGCTTGCAGTTTGCTTCCATTTAATTCGGCGGATAAGCGCTTGATATATAGTGTGCCAACGTGTGGCAAATGTACCGCTGAGTATTTTAGCAGAGAATTGAATATTAGCTTATTAATCTCGTTTACCATAAGTTATTTATAGCAAGCTGTTACTTCGACTTTGAACGTTTGTTCTTCTCGCGATCCTGCTGACGATAGAATGTATTTGCTCTTTCTACAACAAAATTCACATCGGTGACCGCTGGTCTCATAAGAGCACGCACAATCATAAACACACCAAACACAATAAATGGGATGCTAAGCAACTGTCCCATATCCAACGCCCAGCCATCCTCGAATGCTTCCTGGCGCTCCTTGAGGAATTCTATAAAGAAACGAGTAAGGAAGATTCCTATCATAGCTACGCCAAATAGCAATCCAGGTCGTTTGCGACCTAAATCTTTACGAGAGTATAACCAGAATAAAATTCCGAATGTCAGGAAGTAACACATTGCTTCATACAACTGTGCTGGATGGCGAGCCGGAACATCCTCCAACAGCTGAATCATTCTATCCTCGTGGCATAATGGGAATTGGAAACCCCAAGGCATATCTGTTGGATATCCGACAATTTCTGAATTGAAAAGGTTGCCAAGACGAATGATTGCACCGCTTAATGGGGCTACTATACCTATGCGGTCAATGCCCCAAATAAATGTCAAGCGATTAACTCGTGTAAATATCCATATGCCGAGGAGGATGCCTATTGTAGCTCCGTGGCTAGCCATACCACCATGTCGAATATCTGTGATAATGCGCCAAGGCTCTGCAAGATATACATCGGGTTCATAGAAGAGACAATGACCCACACGTGCACCAATGAATGTGCCGAGCACAATCCACATAAAGCCTGACTCAACAGTGCGTGGTGGAAGTCCCTCTCGCTTAAACATATATGCACATATTCGCTCGGCAGCAAGTATTGCGATTGCCCACATAAGGCCGTACCAACGAATATCAAACGATCCAACGCTAACCAAAACGGGATTCCAGTCCCATATAATTGTCATTAGGTTCATATATAGTATTTTTTGTATTTCAGTTAATTACAATGCACAATATAAATTAAATTCTAACTTGTCATAACTGCCAGACGAGCAACTACTCTCCAGGCCTTTGAAACTTGTAATGGCGATATAAATATGTCGGGGCAATCGCTGCGATTGCGCGCTACCAGACGCCACTCATCACTACCCTTCTTGATTCGCACCTTGCGCCATAGAGGTTCCCCGTCGACAATGAGTACATATTCGTTACCCTGAACAATCTCATCAATCTCGACGCTGCGCAAGAAGAGGTCACTAACTGCACACTGCTTGTCACACATCGCTCTCGATGATGAGCGCATAACGAAATCATATCCAGTAATGCAGGGCATAGAGACCAATCCAGAGTGCTTTAGCTCATTGAGATTCAAGATACACTCCTCGACCATACAGCGATAATATGGACGTTGCGCCGTATCGACTTTATCTCCAAGAAGCATCGAGCCTACGCCTGATAGCAACCAGGTGCGGTCGAGCTGCGGAAATAGCTCGCACAAGCGATTTGCCAAGTCTGGAGAGATGCCATAGTTGCCACGTTTGATGTTGTAGAGTCCCTCTACACGCGACATACCCAAGAGCGTCGCAAGCCTGTTGAGTGTGATGCCTCTCCACTCAATGATCTTGAGAATGCGCTCCCAGTTATTGTATTTATTTGTCATACGGTCAATCTATCGCTTTCTTCCCCTATCTCGGCCATAAACATCACGGCCAATCAAGTAATTCAAAAAAATGTATTATCTTTGCACATCGGCTCCGTAGTTCAATGGATAGAATTTAAGATTCCGGTTCTTACGATGAAGGTTCGAATCCTTTCGGGGTCACTTAAGCGTTGTGCAGTTGGTTGTACAGCGCTTTTCACTTTTATCTATCCACAGTAACTGCGAGCGCATATGCTTTGCAAAGATACAACATTTCCTATATTTTAGTATGAAATTGGCAACCAATTTTCAAATAAAATACAATAGGGTTGTCGGACGACATTTGTCCACAACCCCATTTGTATGATTATTAGATTGTTATACCTATTGCATCAAGCGCTTTAGAGCTGTAATATCTGCACCACCTGATGACGACAAATCAAGCGTTGCACCTGTTGTGCAATATATCACATCTGCGCCTCCCGATGCCTGAATATGGTACTCTTGCGAAGCATTAACCTTAACATCAGAACCACCAGATGCTGATACGGTTGCTACTACAGCCTGAAGCTCGTATAGATCAGCATCAACACCTCCTGATAATGCAGCATCCAGGGTGTTGCATCTACCGCTTAAATTGATATCTGCTCCACCAGATGCGGCAATACTTAAATGGTTGAATGCACCGCACACATTCACATCGGCACCACCTGATACAGCAAATGTTGTAGTGTCTTGACTGGTAATTGCTTCACTGCTCTTAAGTGAAGCACCGCCAGAAATTGCAAACAACGACAGATTTACTGGAGATACACGAATCTCAAGGGTCTTCACGTGGTATGAATAATCGTCGCATAGACCTATATAGAGTATGTTGTTCTCTACTCTGATCTCTACGAACTCCATAATATTGGGCGATGTGGTAATCTGCGCTGTGCCTGGTTCAATAGAGCTGTCAAGAATAACATCTGCGCAGGATGAAATCCCTAATCCAGATACTTCACCTTCGTAGGTGCGAAGTGCCGTAGTAGGATCTCCTTCGCCGCGTATAAGGTTTTTGTTGATGGCTATACTAATGCAGGATGTAGCCAATAACGATATAGCAATTGCTGCGATTAACGACTTTTTCATAATGATTTAAATATATTAAATTAACTATTACTTTACTTCAATTGTAAGCTCAAGCAGAGCAAGTCGCTCGCGAAGTTTTGGCAACTCTTCGTCGATGAACTTTTGTCGCTCAAGCTGTTTAATGTGTGCTTTTGCACCCTCGGCAACGAAATATCCAATACCTCGACGATTGAAGATTATGCCATCACCATCGAGCTTTTCGTAGCTACGCATCACCGTATTGGGGTTAACACCCACCTCGGCAGCGAGTTCTCTTACCGATACGATACGCTCTCCCTCGAGCCATTCGCCCGAGAGAATGCGCATAGCTATAAGTTCATATATTTGTCGCCATATAGGCTTATCTTCCGAAAATTGCATCATAACTACCACTTAATTTGACGTTTACGCAGTGCTATATAGCATATCGCATAAAGTACAACAGGAATCAGACAATACATCACTACACCAACTGACTCTGGTACAACTATATTATTAATAACATAACCCATCTCTGTATAGTATGCATAGAGGCTGATGCCTAAACGTGCCAACAAAGCCAGAATTGCTATAATAATACCGAAGCCAATAGCTGAAGCTGCCACAAGACTACGACGTGCAAGAATATTGATTAACAGTGATGTAGATGTAATTATCTGAACCAATATATATATAGGCCAATAGAGGTGACATTGCGTGGCGATATCCTTAAGCTCTGCACCTAACAGACCCGTCACACCTCCATATTGGAATGGAGCAACGCAGATAACAGCAAGTAATGTGAGTGCAAAGGCGACGAGTGGATATACCACAGCGCAATCAAAGAGCATAAAACTAAAGCGCTCCTCATTAGATATAGGCAACGTTGATGCTATAACCTTAGTACCACGACCGCGTAACTGCAACATCTGGTTCATTGCAATACGCATCGCGCCGAAGATGTAGATAGCCAAAGCTATGCCTTCAATGTTATAAATAGAGCGATCCAGAATACCAAATATCAGCGGAATGCCAAATACAAATAGTGCAAAAGCAAGATATTGTTTATATTGTGAAGTATAGTGATAACGAGCATACTGCGCTACCCTACCTAAATTAAAATTTCCCATAGTTTATTTCGTGTTAAAAAGTGCTGCAATGGCGTTGCGATTAGCTGTCGTTGCATTGAATAATAACTCGATGTTAAGAGGTGTATCTACATCTGTTTCATTAACTGATACTGCTACATCTCCTACGATCGTTCGTTCTGAGTATATAACTTTATCATTTTCATCTATTTTACCAAACTTTATCTTACGGCAAATCTCCTCTGTTGTCGCATTGAGAGCTACACCAATTTCATCAAGGATTATTATGCTATCTAGCAATTGCTCGACATCGGCAACCTGGTGTGTTGAGATAATTATAAGTCGCTCCTCATTTACGTAGGTTGCAAGCAGACGACGGAAGATGCTCTTCGATGGAATATCCAGACCATTGGTCGGTTCATCAAGGAGAATCATCGATACGTTGCAAGCAAGGGCAAATGCTATATAAGCCTTCTTGCGCTGTCCCATAGACAAGGAGTGCAGCTTGATTTTTGGATCTATATCAAATTCCTCACAATAACGACGCATATCTCCACGATCAAAACGTGGGTAGAATGGTTTTGTAATTGTGGCGTAGCGCTCGAGTGAGATATTTGGCAAATCGAACTCCTCTGGAATGATAATCATATCGCTGAATATTTCGGGGCGTCGTGACATTGGATCGACACCAGCAACTCGCACCTCGCCGCACTGTGGTCGCATAATACCACATATGAGTTTAAGAAGTGTAGTCTTGCCTATACCATTGCATCCGAGCAGACCGTGTATATGTCCATTCTCCAGATTTAATGTGATATTAGTCAACACATCGCGGTGTGACGAATATCCGAATGATAATTTTCTTGTAGTAATCATAGCTCTACTATATTATATTGTTTGTTTTGCGTTATTTGCTCTATTCGACCACTATATATTTTGACCGCAATAGGTGTATTAGTAAAGTAATACACTGCAAAGGTAGAGATTATTTTCGAACGTGCAAATTTTTAATCATATTTTTTGTTGCTATATTCAGTTAATTCGTAATTTTATCATCGGATTTGTGGTGCATTCTTCTAGTCATAGAACCATAGGTTAAAATAGACTTTCACTAATGTGAAAAAAAAGTGGTCTTTTGGTCGCAACTTACCGAAAATTTTACTATCTTTGTGCGTTTATTGCGAAGAACGTAAAAATAACAGATATATGAGCACCGAACAGGAGAACATCAAAAAACACGAGGAGGAGTATTCGGCATCGAATATTCAGGTCCTCGAAGGCTTGGAGGCTGTACGTAAGAGACCAGCGATGTACATTGGCGACATCGGCGAGAAGGGTCTTCACCACCTTGTATACGAGGTAGTGGACAACTCTATCGACGAGGCTCTTGCAGGCTACTGTAACGACATCTATGTAACAATCAACGAAGACAACTCTATCTCGGTTAAGGATAATGGTCGTGGTATCCCTACAGACTGGCACGAGAAGGAGGGAAAGTCGGCTCTCGAGGTAGTACTCACCGTTTTGCACGCTGGTGGTAAGTTCGATAAGGGCAGCTACAAGGTGTCTGGCGGTCTTCACGGTGTGGGTGTATCGTGTGTTAATGCGCTCTCTACACTACTTATCGCCGAGATTCACCGTGGTGGCAAGATCTATCGTCAGCAGTACTCAAAGGGTACCCCCCTCACACAGGTAGAGGTTGTTGGCGAGTGCGAGGATCGTGGTACAACTATCACATTCAAGCCAGATGGTGAGATATTCTCGCTCACTACCGAGTACAAGTATGAGATTTTGGCTAACCGTCTTCGTGAGCTTGCATTCCTCAACAAGGGCATCCACCTTACGCTCACTGATATGCGTCAGAAGGATGATAACGGCGAGCCTCTGTCGAATCATTTCTATTCAGAGCACGGTCTTTCGGAGTTCGTGGAGTACCTCGATGCTACGCGCGGTCAGAAGATTATCGAGAATATCATCTATCTCGATACTGAGGAGAGCGGCGTACCGGTAGAGGTTGCTATGCAGTACAACGACTCATACTCTGAGAACGTACACTCATACGTAAACAATATCAACACTATTGAGGGTGGTACTCACCTTACAGGTTTCCGTCACGCCTTGACTCGTACGCTGAAGAAGTATGCCGAGGATAGCGGTATGCTTGCAAAGCTCAAGTTCGATATCAGCGGTGATGACTTCCGCGAGGGTCTCACAGCTGTTGTTTCGGTAAAGGTTGCCGAGCCACAGTTTGAGGGTCAGACCAAGACAAAGCTCGGTAACGATGAGGTTGCAGGTGCTGTAAACCGAGCTATGTCAGCAGCTTTGGGCCATTACCTCGAGGAGAATCCCAAGGATGCCAAGGCCATTGTACAGAAGGTTATCCTTGCAGCGCAGGCGCGTCACGCAGCTCGTAATGCTCGTGAGGCAGTACAGCGCAAGACCGTATTGTCTGGTGCAGGTCTGCCAGGCAAGTTGGCCGATTGCTCAAGCCGCGACCGTTCTATCGCCGAGATCTTCTTCGTCGAGGGTGATTCGGCGGGTGGTACTGCAAAGCAGGGCCGCGACCGCGTATTCCAGGCTATTATGCCATTGCGAGGTAAGATCCTCAATGTCGAGAAGGCACAGGAGCACCGTATGTGGGAGAACGAGGAGATCAAGAATATGTTCACTGCATTGGGTGTAACCATTGGTACAGCTGAAGACAGCAAGGCATTGAATCTCGAGAAATTACGCTACGACAAGATTATCATTATGACCGATGCCGATGTCGATGGTTCTCATATCGCAACACTTATGCTCACCTTCTTCTTCCGCAAGATGAAGGCACTCATCGAGAATGGTCATATTTATATCGCCACCCCACCTCTCTACCTCGTTAAGAAGGGTAAGCAGGAGCGTTACTGTTGGACAGATAAAGAGCGTGATGAGATTACACAGGAGTTTGGTAGCAAGGGTGTTCATATCCAGCGCTACAAAGGTCTTGGTGAGATGAACGCCCAGCAGTTATGGGATACTACAATGAATCCCGAGACACGTATCTTGCGTCAGGTGACAGTTGAGAATGCAGCCGAGGCAGATCACATATTCTCAATGCTTATGGGTGATGAGGTGCCACCACGTCGCGAGTTTATCGAGAAGAATGCGCACTACGCAAATATCGATGCTTAATATTAGAGGCTGGATTGAGGAGCTCCTTAGTCCAGCCTTATTATTAATATAATGTAATAGTAGGGAATTATGAAGGTAACTGTTATTGGAGTTGCTGGCGGAACAGGCTCGGGCAAGTCAACACTCGTTAAGCAACTACAGGAGGCATTTCGCGATGAGGATGTGGCTACATTATGCCACGACTACTACTATAAGGCCCACTCGGAACTCACGTACGAGGAGCGCACAAAACTCAATTATGACCACCCTGCTGCCTTTGATACCGATATGCTTGTTGAACATATTCGCGCGCTTAAGTCTAATGTTCCTATCGAGCATCCTGTATATTCGTTTGTCGAGCATAACCGCACCGACGAGCGTGTCGTAGTAAAGCCTTCGCGCGTGATTATCGTTGACGGCATTCTCATTTTCGAAAACGAGGAGTTACGCAAGCTGATGGATATTAAAGTATTTGTTGATACTGATGCTGATATTCGTCTGTCACGCCGCATTTTACGCGATGTTTGCGAGCGTGGTCGTACGATGCATTCTGTCATTGAGCAGTACACTACAACGGTGAAGCCTATGCACGAGCAGTTCGTTGAGCCATCGAAGCGCTACGCCGATGTTATCATCCCAGAGGGTGGCTTCAACTCGGTTGCTGTAAGAATGCTCATCCACAACATTCGCTCGATTATCGAGGGTGCGTAATGCTGTGTGACAACACTAAAATAGCGAGAAGATCTATTGGTCCTCTCGCTATTTTTTATAGGCTATACGACTCCGTTCTAGAGTGACATTTCGTAGATACGCTCTACATCCTCTGGGGTAAGAGTCATAAAACCACGAATATCGCCATAGCGACACGCCTTGCGCGCCATCTCCGAGAGTTTCTCGCGACCAATGCCAACCTCCGTCAATGTGCGCTGCAAACCGAGTTCGTCGAAGAGGAAACGTTCAAGACGAGCGATGGCCTCACGTGCAATTTCCATAGAGGGAAGCGATGGGTCGATGTCGAAAACATTTACACCAAAAGATACGAATTTATCTACTCGCTCTTCACTCAAGCAATAGTTCATCCAGCGTGGTGTAAGTATCGCAAGACCAAGTCCGTGAGTTATATCGTAAATAGCCGAAAGCTCGTGCTCCATTGGATGACAGCTCCACGCCTTGCGCTTACCGCCATTCACAAAACCATTGATTGCCCACGACGATGCCCACATAAGGTTGGCGCGTGCTTCATAATCCTCGGGATTACGCACCGCAATTGGACCAAACTTAACAACCGTTTTCATCAAACCCTCCATCATTTTGTCGAGCATATATAGATCGTGCTGCGTAGTGAAGTATACCTCCATAATATGTGATAGAATATCGGCAGCACCACAAGCTGTCTGATATGGGCTTACTGAATATGTGAGCGTTGGATCGAGGAACGATATACGTGGCAATAATGGGCGTGCCAAACGGCCAAGCTTATCTTCGGTCTCGGGATTGGAAATAACACCTGCTGTATCCATCTCCGAACCAGTTGCTGCAAGTGTTAGAATTGTCACAATAGGTAACGCGCGCTCAATTGGCTTGGCATTAGCACCGAAAAACTCCCAAGCATCGTGCTCTACACAAGCACCAGCTGCCATAAATTTAGCGGCATCGATAGTTGAACCACCGCCTACGGCAAGGATTACATCGATGTTATGCTTCTTGCACAGTTCTACGCCACGACGTACCGAATCTATGCGTGGATTAGGCTCGATACCCGAAAGCTCAACAACCTCGAAACCACCTTCATTGAGCAGCGTTATAATCTTGTCATATAGGCCAATGCGCTTGATAGATCCACCGCCATATGCGAGAAGTACACGACGGCCAAAACGACCCAACTCCAAGCCCAAATTACCGAGCTGATCGCGACCAAAATACACCTTTACGGGAATGTCGTAAACAAACGAGTTCATAGAGTAAATATTTATATTTAATTAATATCGTTATACAGATGCAAAGATAGGATTTTTTTCGTATATTTGCCGCACAATTTTAAGTTCATTAATTATGTTGAGTAGAAGATTGCTCAGAATAAAGGTATTGAAGAGCCTTTATGCCCATCTTAAGTCTGATTCGACGAGCCTCAAGGCTTCGGAGAAGTATCTCATTGAATCTATAGACAAAGCCTACGACCTCTATTTCCAGATGCTCACGCTTATCGTTGATGTAGCGCGCTATGCAGAGGGCCGTCAGGAGGTTGCAAAGCAGAAGATGCTTGCTACGTATGAGGATTTGAATCCTAACCGTCGCTTCGTGGATAATGGCGTAGTACAGCTTCTTGCAACGTCGGATGCACTTGGCGACGAGGTTGCAAGCCGCAAACTTACCTGGTCGCGTCATCCCGACACTATCAAGGCTATCTACAACAACCTTGTAGAGACCGAGTTTTACAAAAACTATATGTCGGCTTCGACCAATACATTTGTAGACGATCGCAAGTTTGTGGAGGATTTCTATGCGTGGATCTCTGAAGATGAATTGCTCCAGGAGACTTTGGACGAGATGTCTATGTTGTGGAATGATGATCTCTGCTTCGTACTCTTTATGGTTGTTCGCACAGTATCGAACCTCAAGCGTAGCCATACCGACGTAAAACTCTTGCCTCAATTCAAGAGCGAGGAGGATTTGGAGTTCTCGAAGACATTGCTCATTAAGTCATTGGTGCAGTACGAGGAGCGTCAGGAGATTGTAGACAAGTATACCAGCAACTGGGATGTTGAGCGTGTTGCCTTTATGGACAACCTGATTATCTCTGTGGCTGTTACCGAGCTTCTCAACTTCGACTCTATTCCTGTTAAGGTTACCCTAGACGAGTGGATTGATATAGCCAAGTATTACTCTTCACCTTCGAGCAGCAACTTTATCAATGGTGTGCTCGACCGTGCTGCTGCTGATCTTATCGCAAGCGGCGAGGTAACAAAGAGTGGTCGCGGTTTGCTCTAACGATACACGCTTTTGGGTACTATGTCGTCGCGCCGTCTAATTACGTTTATATGCATAGCGGTTATACTGCTATTGTTGGCGTTCGCAGCAATACGCATTGCAGACGCGACATCATCGCAGGAGCAGAGAGAGGCTGAAGAGTTGCCTATTGAAGAGTTTTATCTTCGTAGAGATACAACTACCGAAGTGTTGGTCGATATGGGCGTAGTAAGCCGATCTACAACAGTTGGATACGACATAATATTAACCAACTCTGCGGATACCACCCTGCTGCTGCTCGACTACGAGGCTACTTGTCGATGTGTCGGGATGGAACTTCCGCGCAAGCCTATTGCTCCCGGCGAGAGTGTCGTCGCAAAGCTATGGTTTGATTCGCGTGGCGAATGGGGCTCTATTGGCAATTATATTGCAGTAGGCACATCGCTTGCAGATGTCAACATTGCGGTGTGGATGAGCGCCGAAATAGAGTAAAAGGAGTAGTGTCCGCGTCGTATAGGCCAAAAGTTTGGCGATACAATAATATTTACTACCTTTGCGTTTGACTACATAGAAGGTAGTGCAGTAAATAGAGAAAATATACAAACAATTAATAACTAACGATTATGAATTTACTTTTCGCACAGAGCGAGGCAGTTGTAGAGACTGCAACACAGACCGTTGAGGGCGCTGCTCAGACACCTATGGGTGGTGGTATGAGCTTCTGGATTATGATCATTGCAATGATCGCTATTATGTACTTCTTTATGTGGCGTCCAGAGTCAAAGCGTCGCAAGCAGATGCAGAACTTCAGAAACAACCTCAAGAAGGGTGACAAGATTATCACAGCTGGTGGTATCTACGGTGTTATCAAGGAGGTTCAGCCAACATCAGTATTGGTAGAGGTTGACAGCAACGTAACACTCCGCATCGACAAAAATATGATTGTTGGTGATCCAGCACAGGGTGTTGTAGAGAACAAGTAATCAACTGCATTCAAATTAAGGCATCCGATAAGCAAAAGTCGCGCTTATCGGATGCCTTTATTGTTTAATTTAAACCAAGCACAGAGATGAAGAAGCTTATCCTTGCACTCCTTCTCGTCTGCTTCTGCGCAAGTGCTGCTATGGCCCAGGAGAGATATCTTGAAAACTACACAGCTATCAAGTTGCGTGGCGGTTACAACTCGTTTACAGGCGGCATCTTTGCTGCGACGTTTAATTTCGACTACGCCTGTGATGAATACTTTGCTTTCCGTTTCGGCGAGGAGTACGACTTCGAGGATCTAAGTAATACGGAGATTCGACCAGCGTACTTCTACGACTTCGATTTCGGCCGCTTCACGGTAGAGGCTCTTGGATACGTATCTTTCGATAAGGATGTAATCGGTCTCGCATTTGGTGGCGGTCTTGGTCTCAATACTAAGTATGCGTGGGTTAACGTTGGTTACTACCACCGCACCTTCTACTTCGAGGATGACAGCATCGTGAAGGAGCCAGTCAATATCTACTACGAACTTGGCGTGCGCTGTCTTCCAACTATTTAATCTTGGGATCTGGATTTCGCAGTTACCAATAGCCGCCTCGGCGATCTTGAGCGTCACTACCAGCCTACGTTGATGCTTACTGGTCGATGCTGGCTTATAAACGACCTCGGTATCGAGCTTGGTGTGCAGTATAAGCCTGCAGGAATATTCAAAAAGTCGAGCGATATCTATCAGATAGTAGGCACCGTAGGTGTTTCATATAGATGGTAGTCTTAACACGCTGTTAATCACTAATTTAATAATGTTTAACAACTGTGTTGCTTGATATAATCAGACTACACTGATTAATGAAAGCGTGACATTGCGTCACGCTTTTTGTCATTTTGTCACATAAGGTTTTGGGGGTTCCCTTTTTTTTATGTATCTTTGTGCGTTGTATATAGATATAGGTAGTGGAGCTTATTAAGAACATAATTATCGAATACCTCAAGCACAATAAACGTCTTATTGTGCCTAAACTTGGTGCGTTCATCGTGAAGCAGCCTTCGGGTATCGTGCGCTTCTCGGAACTTATGCGTACCGACGACGGTGTTCTGCGTTCGCTACTTGTAGCCTATGGTATCAGCAGCATCGAGGCAAACGGAATGATTGACCGTATGGTCTTCGAAATTCGCCACGCAATTACAGTCGGAGAGGAATTTACTATCGATGGTCTGGGTAAATTCCGTGGTGGAGATAACAACAACATACTTTTCCGTTGCGAACAGGAGCCTCTCAAGGTTGGTGGAAATATCAAGCCACCTATCGAGGCGCTAGTCCTTGCACAGCAGCGTCTGCGTCGCAGTGGTGTTCGCCCTGTACATATATCGTCGGCAGCTCACTCTGCACCTCAAAGTAGAAGAGCTACGATAGAGGCCACACCTACGGAGACTTCTATAACCAAGCCTGACAACTATTTACGCGGCCTTAACTACGAAAAAACTAAAGGTCGTAAGCGTAGCGAAGATTCGCGCGGTGGAGGCTCACGCAGTCGCAACAGAAGCCGAAGAAGGAATCGTGGTCGAATATTGCCTATAGCTGTGGTTGTTATTCTCCTTGCTGCAACGATTATTGGCGCGTGGTATTTGTGGCAACACTTCTTGGCAATACCTCAAAATATCGAACCTTTAGTGCCAGATAGTTCCACAAGCCTTCACAACGACATAGACAGCCTTGTGGCCGACTCTCTGATGATGGAGGCCGATACACTGGCTTTCGAACCTAACAACGACGTAATAGAGTAGCATATGACATCAACAACCGATCTCTTCTCTTTGAAGCAGCGCTTTGGCATTATTGGTAATGCCGAGGCACTAAATACTGCCTTGGAGACAGCTTTGCGCGTGGCTGCCACCGACCTCTCGGTGTTGGTTACGGGCGAGAGCGGTGTGGGTAAGGAGTTCTTCCCACAGGTCATCCATAGCCACTCATCGCGCAAGCATAAGAAATATATTGCAGTAAACTGCGGTGCTATTCCCGAGGGTACTATCGACTCGGAGCTATTCGGTCACGAGAAGGGTTCATTTACTGGAGCTATCGATAGTCGTAAGGGATACTTCGAGGAGGCCGATGGAGGTACTATCTTCCTCGATGAGGTTGGCGAACTGCCTCTATCAACGCAGGTGCGTCTATTGCGTGTGTTGCAGACAGGCGAGTTTATGCGTGTCGGTTCAGCCAAGGTACAGAAAACCGATGTGCGTGTAGTTGCCGCTACGAACAACGATTTGTTGCGTGCCATTGCAGAGGGACGTTTCCGCGAGGACCTCTACTACAGACTCAATACTGTGCCCATTGTAGTTCCACCATTGCGTGAGCGTAAAGGTGATATATACTTGTTATTCCGCAAGTTTGCAAGCGACGTTGCTACACAGTATAAGATGCCGTCGATCACTCTTGACGAGGGTGCTATAGCACTTCTCGAGAGTTATCATTGGCGTGGTAATATTCGCCAGCTGAAGAATGTAGCCGAGCAGATTTCGGCTGTGGAGCAGAGTCGTGTGATTACCTCGGAGATTCTTCGCCGCTACCTGCCTACGGAGAGTTATTCGATGCGTCTGTCGGGCGATGCTCAACGCGATAGTATGGGCGATATGGCCACCGAGCGAGAGCTACTGTACAAGATATTGTTCGATATGCGCAACGATATAAACGACCTTAAACGTATGATGCGCGAGGCTATCGAGGGCGTTCCTACCCCATCGCCAGCACCAACAACCCATCGTGCCGATGTAGTAGGTCTGCTTCCCGAGCCACGAGAGATGAGTCACGATCGATACAGCTACGAAGAGGATCTGGTCGAGGTTGTCGATGACATCACGTCTCGCGAACTTACGAAGGAGGACGTACAGCGTGAACAGATTGTCGAAGCACTGCGTCGCAACAACTATCGCCGTAAGGATGCAGCACGCGATTTGTTCATTTCGGAGCGTACGCTCTATCGCCGTATGAAGGCACTTGGTATTGATGATAACACAAAATAGTATATGAAACGATTATTTCAACTCGTTCTGATGGTCAGCGCTTCGCTTGCTCTGACACTCTTGTGTAACAGCTGTGGCTACAAGGTAACATACAACCTCTCGGGTGGTTCTATTCCCCCCGAAGCAAAGACCTTCTCGGTAGCCTACTTCCCGAATAATGCACCAATGGTGGCACCTACGCTTAGCAACGTGCTCACTGAGGGTCTTCGCGATAAGTTCTCGCGTCAGACACGCTTGGAACAGGTCGAGGAGGGTGGCGATTTCGCATTCGAGGGCGAGATTACAAACTACACCTCAAACACCTCGTCGGTATCAAGTGGCGACTATGCGTTGCAAAACCGTCTCACGATCACGGTTAAGGTAAACTTCCAGAACGCCGTAGACCAGACTCTGTCGTTCAACAATAAGAGTTTCTCGTCATACGCCGATTACGATGCTTCGCAGCTTCTTATCGACGTTCAGGATCAGCTTATCGAGGAGATTGTTCAGGCGTTGGTTAACGATATCTATATGGCCGCTGCCGGCAACTGGTAAGAGATGATACTACGCAATATATATAATAAAGGTAAGGCTGCGGAGGATTCTTCGGCACTCGCCTCACTCAAGGAACGCTATCCTTGGTGGAATACCCCACGCCTTATGGCCGTACGAGCTAATGGCGATGCAGAGGAGGTTACTGACAGACTCGTTGCTATGCTCCATCCCCAGGCTACGATTACTTTCGAGAGCATCGACCCAGCTATTATCACCCGCTTGAGCGAGGAAGATATCATCGATCGCTTCCTGCTGCGTGGCGACTACCGTATTGTTGCGGAAGATGGCGATGCTGACGATATATCTAAACTCGAAAATGAGGAGGATGAGGATATGGTGAGCGAAGAATTGGCGGAAATTTACGAAAAACAGGGGTTATACGACGAAGCTATCGCTACTTATCGCAAATTAAGTTTGCTAAATTCGGAAAAAAGTATTTACTTTGCGGAACTTATTGCGAAGATAGAGGCAATGAAGTGTGGAAAGAGATAAATATTGACTATATAACATATAGAGATTAATTAAATTTATAACGATATGTTTACATTTTGCATCATTATGATTGTTATCGCAAGTATTTTGTTGATACTTGCTGTGTTGGTTCAGAGCCCAAAGAGCGGTATGGCTGCTAACTTCGGTGCTGCTAACCAGACTATGGGTGTACGCCAGACAAGCGATTTCCTTGAGAAGTTCACTTGGGCTATGGTTGCTGCTGTTGTATTCTTCAGCCTTATGTCTGTTATCGTTCTTCCAAAGAATGGTTCAGCATCAGCTGTTGTAGGTGCTGACAAGGCTGTAGCCGGCGCACAGGCTATCACCGCTCCTGCAGAGGTTGTTCTCGAGGAGGATATCGTTGTCGAGGCTGACGCAAACGCTGAGACAGTAGAGGCAACAGAGGAGGTTACAGAGTAACAGCCTTGAGGCGTCATATAATGAGTAAAAACCCGCCTCTTCAGGTGGGTTTTTGTTCTTTCATATAGGAGAATTGTTCGCACAATATTCTCGACACAGACTACGTTCCTATAACAAATAGTTAGTATAAACCTTAAAATTTAGAATTATGAAAAAGTATGTTTGCGGTGCTTGTCACTATGTTTATGACCCAGAGGTAGGTGATCCAGATAATGGCGTAGCTCCTGGCACAGCGTGGGAGGATGTTCCAGAGGATTGGACTTGCCCTCTTTGCGCATTGGGTAAGGATATCTTCGAGGAGGAGTAATAACTCAATAACAAGACCAGGTCGGGAGCAATCTCGACCTGGTCTTGTTTTATGTGTGCTTGGCATTGTATCGCAGAGCTATCATCCTCGGATAAAGAAATAGGGTGTCGCAACTTTGACAGTTGTACACCCTATTGGTTTAGTGATGCTGACGAGCTAATTCCAAATTAGTTTGGGAACGTTGTGTGGCATAGTCGTACAGCTATAGACAACACTCTGCGCAGAGACGCTATACGAGGTCTCTGCGGCACTCTTACGGTTGATAGTATCGTACTCGACAAACTTCTCGTAGTCATATATCCAACTGCTACCATAGGCTAGATGGTGGATGCGTCGGTAGATAGTCTCGCGCGAAGGTGCGTTGTAGTTGTAGCTGCGTGTAGTGACTCGAAACCTAATTCGAGCCACTATCTTTTTACTACCTATACAACTATCGGATGGTAATCTTTGGTGGGCAGTGCATCATCTCAGCCTCGCCATAGACAACACTCGGCATAGCCTCAAGTGTTGTTGCTGCGGGCGCACTCTTACGGTTGATAGCATCATACTCCACAAACTCCTCGTAGTTGTACTTCCAATCCATACCATAGGCGAGGTAGTGGATACGGCGGTATATTGCCTCACGCGACGGAGCATTGAAACCTCCATAGTTACTACGCATAAAGCTATACTCCGTAGGTCGATAGACACCCTCAGGATAGGTCAAGCCACCCTTAAAGATGCCAAGACCATCATACTGATAACGCTCATCCTTAAGGAAGTAGCTCCACTTAACGGTCTCGGCTGTGGGAGTGCCATCCATTTGTGGGTGCACATTCTTATACCAGTTCAATGGCTCTAAGTTGTAGTAGTAGGTGTAGTAGTCTTTATTGGTTATCTCACCATTGCCACTGTAGTAATACTCATCACCGAGCTTTGCAAAGCCGTGACCACAAGCCTCGTGCATAAGCATACGACGGAATGTATCCTCATCGCCACACGTCGTGAAATATGCTATAGCTGGACCATCACCAAAGTAGCCATCGTAGTACAACTCGGGGTCGCGAACATAGGGGATACTCATATAGCAGGTGCCTGCATAGTAATCCGAATTGAGGATAACAATTACCAGCGTATTTTCGAGCTGCTCCTCCGTAACAACCCTCTGAGCATAGCTGTTAACCTTGGCATCGTTACCTATAATCTCTGTGCCATCGCCAAAGTATGAGCCAAAGACAGAGTGATTAGCCGACTGCTCGCCATCAATACCCTCATACTTCGACACAGCCATTACCATATATACATTAAATAGGTTGCGGAAGCTCTTGAAGGGCTCTTCGCTAAACATAGCCTCCATACCCTTACGACACTGACTCTCGTAGATGCCCGCATCAATCTGACGGTCCGAGAAACCATCACCCATAATTATAACATTGATACCTGCACCCTTCGATGCTAATTGTAGAGCTGTAACTTGACCATCTTTGCTGTAATCTGTCGATACGTAAGCCTCACTCTCGAGGTTTGTAAGCCTATAGTTTTGCCACTCTGGAGCACCCTTATATGTCAATATCGACTTCTCGGGAACGTGTACCTTAACACTATTTGGGAAGGCATTGCTACCCAACGTAGGAGGCGTAGTTGCCAAGCAGGTTACGCTCGTGAGATATGTACAACCGTTGAGCACCATATCGCCGATAGATGTAACACTCTCAGGGAATGTAACCTCCGTGAGCGATTTACAATCCATAAACACACCGCTGCCGACGCTCTCTACTCCGTAGGACATTGTCACAGACGAGAGCGACTGAGAGGCGATAAACGAGTAGTTGCCGATGCTATCTACCTTAGGCGTGAAGACTATGTTGGTGATACTTGCACCATAGAATAGAGGGTCGCTCTCCAATGCTCCATTATCCAACGCAACGCCATCGAGGTTGCAATCTACGGTAAGAGTCTGTATTGTTGAGTAATCGAACGGCAGAGTGCCAAAGCTCTTAGGCATACCCGAAATAGTAAGCTCAGTGATAGCATTGCAATAGCGGAATACCTGTTTTCCGAGATGCTCAACTGTCGATGGGATATTTACTGTCTTAAGACTTGTACAGCTATAGAAGGCATAATCTCCGATGGTTGTCACACCCTCTGGAAGAGTGATGCTCTTAAGGCGCGACTGAGAGTCGAAAGCTTCGGTGTTGAGTGTCGTTATATCGCCATTGAACTTCACCACCCACATATCCTCGTCTTTGGTCTGTGATGCGATAGCTACATTGAACTTGCTTGACGACAAGTCGAGTTTCGCACCATCGGTCGTCGTGTACCATATCTCGTTAGAGGCAATCTCGCGAGCAAACGACACCTCCACAGCCGCCATAGGCTGAATGGTGTTGCGTTCGAAGCTAACACTCTTCGTAGTACTCTTCGTAAAGGTGCGTTCCTCAACATCGACAACATCTATAGTGAAACCCTTTGGGAAGTCTATGGGAGGGAGGATAATCCAGAAGTCAGTCGGTGAGCTCTTATTCGTGCTGAGTTTAACACCATCACCGCAATCGAGCGTTACGCTCTTCTCACCGCTGCTCTTAAATTCGATGTCGGGGAGTATATCGTGCGAAGCGATGAGTGTAGCCTCTCCTGCAAGCACCTCCTGGTTGTTACCTTTGAACGTGATGCTTTTGATGGTAGCATTGCCCCACATCTGAAGTTTGAGCATAGCACATACATTGCGAAATGACAGCGAGTGGTGCGACAACGACTCGGTTACTGCAACCATAGGGTTAGCACCGCGTCCGAAGCCGTGCTCGGCATAGTACTGTACGGCCTGGAGTTTTATCTCGAGCTCTTCGTAGTCGTTGATTGCTACATTGGCATCGTAGGGATAGTAAGCAAGGATAGCGTCGATGGAGTGCTTATCGCCAGTGTCGATGCTCTCGACTGCTGAAATTGTTCCACGAACATCGCCTGTAGCTCCGTCGAAGCGACACTCTATGTTGTTGCGGTTGCCATAGAAAACTGCGATACGGTCATCGGCGTGCCACGATATGTTCAGCTCCTCGTCGATAGCTGTTCGTGATGAAGCACCCTCCACCTCTACCTCGAGAAGAGGCTTTGACTCTAGCTCTGCAACGAACGATGTCGACTCTACAAAGAGGTCGTTACACGCAAGTGTAATGATGGTTATAAACGCGAGTGTGAATACTCGACACAATAAATTTCTCATACTCCTATAATACATATTTAATATATAATATCGCAGTGGCGATATAGCAGTGGCAAAGATATACTTTAATGTATAATTTTGCAATACGCACAGTTGCAAAATGGGATAAAAACGCCGTAGCGAATTTAGACTCATCGATTATTTGGCGCTAACTCTGTGCTTTTGTGGGTATAATGTGATTTTTGAAAAAAATATTTATGAAAAGTGTGCTCAATTTGAAAAAAAATGTGTACATTTGTTTGGTTAAAATTGAGTATTGAAAAAAGTATTCGCTATAAACCGTTCTATTAATAAACTAAAACTACTGTCGTATGGCAAAAATCAAAGGTAAAGTTGTCGTCGATACGGAGCATTGCAAGGGTTGTGGTGTTTGTGTAGCATCGTGTCCTACTAAGACTCTCGGATTGTCGGCCGAAGTTAACGGCAAGGGTTACCCCTTCGCTATTATGGTTGAGCCGGACGCTTGTACAGGTTGTGCATCTTGCGCAATCATCTGTCCGGATAGTTGTCTAACGGTGTATCGCCAAAAATTCGAATAAGCTATGGCAGAGAAAGAGGTAAAACTTATGAAGGGTAATGAGGTAATTGCCCACGCAGCAATTCGCTACGGTTGCGACGGTTACTTTGGCTACCCCATCACTCCTCAGTCGGAGGTTATGGAGACCCTTATGGAGCTTAAGCCTTGGGAGACTACTGGTATGGTTGTTCTTCAGGCAGAGTCAGAGGTATCTTCAGTGAATATGGTATATGGTGGTGCAGCGACTGGTAAGCGCGTTATGACATCATCATCAAGCCCTGGTGTCAGCCTTATGTCTGAGGGTTTGAGCTACCTTGCAGGTGCTGAGCTTCCTTGCGTTATCGTAAACTGCCAGCGTGGTGGTCCAGGTCTTGGTACTATCCAGCCTTCACAGAGTGACTACTTCCAGGCTTGTAAGGGTGGCGCACACGGTGACTTCCACCTCATCGTACTCGCTCCTAACTCTGTTCAGGAGATGCACGATTTCGTGGCTGACGCATTCGACTTGGCGTTCAAGTATCGTAACCCAGCTATGATCTTGGCTGATGGTTGTATTGGTCAGATGATGGAGAAGGTTGTTCTTGCTCCACAGCGTCCTCGTAAGACCAAGGAGGAGATCGCTGCAGAGTGCAAGAGCTGGGCTCTTATCGGTAAGACTGACGACCGCGAGCGTAACGTAATCACATCACTCGAGCTCAAGAGTGAGGTTATGGAGGTTAACAACCAGCGTTTGCAGGCTAAGTATCGCACATTGGAGGAGAACGAGGTACGCTATGAGGCTATCCAGTGTGAGGATGCAGACTACATCATCGTAGCCTTCGGTTCATCATCACGTATCTGCTCTGCTACTGTCGAGATGGCACGCGCAGAGGGTATCAAGGTTGGTTTGTTGCGTCCTATCACGCTCTACCCATTCCCAAAGAAGGCTATCGAGGATCTTGCAGCACGTGGCGTGAAGGGCTTCCTTTCAGCAGAGCTTAACGCAGGTCAGATGGTTGAGGACGTACGTCTTGCAGTAAACGGCAAGGCTCCAGTTGAGCACTACGGTCGTTTGGGTGGTATGTTGTTCTCACCAGACGAGGTACTTAAAGCACTTAAAGAGAAACTTATAAATCGATAAGACTATGGCAGAGGTAGAAATCAAACAGGAGAATTTGGTATTCAAGAAGTCGAAGCTTATCCTACCTAACGTTATGCACTACTGCCCTGGCTGTAGCCACGGTACTGTGCACAAGCTCGTTGCCGAGGTTATCGAGGAGATGGGCTTGGAGCACGATACAATCGGTGTATCACCTGTAGGATGCTCGGTATTTGCATACAACTATATTGATATCGACTGGGCACAAGCTGCTCACGGTCGTGCTTGTGCTGTTGCAACAGCTATCAAGCGTGTTAACCCAGAGAAGATGGTCTTCACATACCAGGGTGATGGTGATATGTCGGCTATCGGTACTGGTGAGACTATCCACGCTGCAGCACGTGGCGAGAATATCGTAGGTATCTACATCAACAACGCAATCTATGGTATGACCGGTGGTCAGATGGCACCTACTACCCTCTTGGGTATGAAGACCGCTACTACTCCTTATGGTCGTGATCCAAAGCTCAATGGTTATCCTTATAAGATTGCTCAGATGTTGGCACACCTCGATGGCGTATGCTACGTTACACGTCAGAGTGTTCACACTCCTGCCAACGTACGTAAGGCAAAGAAGGCTATCCGTCACGCATTCGAGAATGCTATGGCAGGCAAGGGCTTCAGCCTCGTAGAGATCGTTGCTACTTGTAACAGCGGTTGGAAGCTATCTCCAGTTGCTTCTAACGAGTGGCTCGAGCAGAATATGTTGCCGTTCTATGAGCTCGGCGATTTGAAGGACACAACTAAAGAGTAAGCATTTATGAAGGAAACAGTAATTATTGCAGGTTTCGGAGGACAGGGTGTCCTCACGATGGGTAAGATTTTGGCTTACTCTGGCATTATGCAGGATATGGAGGTAACTTGGATGCCTTCATACGGCCCTGAGATGCGTGGTGGTACTGCCAATGTAACCGTTATTCTTTCAGATAGCGCGATTTCATCGCCCATCGCACACGAGTTTGACTGCGTTGTTGTTCTCAACCAGCAGTCAATGGATAAGTTCGAGAGCCAGGTGAAGCCAGGTGGTGTTCTCATCTATGACACCAACGGTATCACTAACCACCCTACTCGTACAGACATCAGCGTATATCAGATTGATGCTACTGCTGAGTGTGCTCGTTTGGGTCAGGCCAAGTTGTTCAACACTATGATTTTGGGTGCATACCTTAAGGTACGTCCCGTTGTCAAGATGGAGAATGTAATGGAGGGTCTTAAGAAGACCTTGCCAGAGCGCGCTTGGAAGATGCTTCCACAGAACGAGGAGGCTATCAAGCACGGTGGCGAGATTATCAAGCAGGTGCGCTAATAGCACGATTGCTTGTGGCTCTTCGGAGTCAACGAACGGTGGCTACCCGACTTTGTCGGGTGGCCATCTATCGTTTATAGGAGGTATGAGTCGAGGACACACCACCGTTGGGAGGTTGTTTTTCATAGTGCCTTTTTGACTAACCAACCAGCGAACAACCCAAAACGCGAGGCGCTGGAACGCACGTGGATGCTTGGTCGCAGCATACAAGCAAGCATAAGAGGAGTGCAGGAAATAGCTAAATAGCACAAAACAATGGATAGCAGAGCCTCAAAATCGCAAAAAACAAGATATTTCAAAAAATTATTAAAAATAGTTTGGCAGTTCCAAAAAAAAGCATTAATTTAGTAGTGCGAATTGAAACTAATATTAACTTAATAGTGAATCATTATGATTATTACATTTAACGAATTGCGCCGCATTAAGGACAAGTTGCCCAGCGGTAGCTCACAGCGTATTGCAGACGAATTGGGAATTGATGTAGAGACTGTACGCAACTACTTCGGTGGTAAGCACCTCGATGCTAAAGCCGGTGCAGGTATCCATATTGAGCAGGGTCCTGATGGCGGTGTTGTGACGTTGGATGACACTACAATTTTCGATGCTGCAATGCGTATTTTGAATGAGCAGAAATAAGCACAGCGTCCAAGACGAAATATGAGTAGCACCTTACGGGAAGCTACTCATATTTTTTTTGTCGCATAGCCTACCATAGCCAAGCAACTACGCCACTCTATGTGCGTGCCTTACGACCCGAGGCTACGATGACGATTATCACCGCTACGATAATCAATATTAGACCAATAATTGTCGATAAATCAAGCATTTCACCAAAGTATATAACGCCGATAACCACAGCCGTAAGAGGTTCCATCGAGCCGAGAATCGATGTGAGTGTCGAGCCTATGCGCTTGATAGCCATAATCAGCGTAAGGTCCGAGATCACGGTACACAACAACGCCAACATCAGCAGATCGCGCCAATCGCTCCAGTTGTGCACCGACTCGATACCCTCGCTCGATAGCGCATAGAGCAGAAAAAGTCCTGCTCCTATGGCAAGCATATAGAAGGTTAACACTACAGCGTTTACATTCGCTACGCGACTCTTCATTATACCAATTATGTACGTTGCATATGTCACAACGGTAAGGAGTGCAAGCGTCACACCTCGCGGAAAGTCGCCCATCGTATGATTACCCCACGCAAGCAGTGCAACACCAGCCAGCGACATAACCACCGCTATGTAGATGCCCACGCCCATAGGCTCACGAAAGATGAGCGACATAACAAGCGTCACGGCAAGCGGATATAGAAAGTGTATAGTCGTTGCCACACCACTCGGAATGTATTTGTAGCTCTCGAGCAGGAGTATTGCCGTAGCAGCATATAGCACCGACAGCAGCAACACACGCCCCACAACCTCGAGCCGTATTACGAAGCTGTAGCCACCCACAAGCATCACCATAGCCATAAACGTAGCCGCAAGTGCAAAGCGATAGAAGAGTATGGTAGATGAGCCGATACCAACTCCGAGGAGCGGTATCGAGAAGAGAGGTATGAGGCCAAAGGTCGCCGACGATAGTACGGCATAAAATATCCCCGAGGCGCTACGCTGTGCATTCATATCCAGCAATGTTATAAGGTGTTAGGTTGCGTATAAGGCGTGTGCAGAACCCTAATCAGCTGTTGCCCGAGCCTTGCGACTAATAGTTATCGGCCATAGGCTCGAAGTACTTCTGTTCGTGCTCGCACGATGGGCAGAGCTTTGGTGCTAGCGAGGCACGCACGATATACCCACAGTTACGACACTGCCATACAATCTCTCCATCTCTGCGGAAGAAGTCGCCATCTGTTATACGACTGAGTAGCTTGAGGTAACGTCGTTCGTGCTCCTTCTCTACTTCTGCTACAAAACGGAACGTTGCAGCCACCTTCGCAAAGCCCTCGGCCTGTGCGGTATCGGCAAACTCGCGATAGAGCAAGTTCCACTCCTCGTGCTCACCCTCAGCCGCAGCAATAAGGTTTTCGCGTGTTGTAGCAATCACGCCAGCTGGGAACGAGGCGTGATGTATGGTGGCCATACCACCCTCGAGATACTTGAAGAAGCGCTTGGCGTGCTCCTTTTCCTGGTCTGCCGTAGTGTCGAATACGGCGGCAATCTGCTCGTATCCATCCTTCGATGCCTGGCGTGCAAAGTAGTTATAGCGCATACGTGCCTGGCTTTCACCAGCAAAGGCTTTCAATAGATTCTCCTCGGTAAGCGTACCTTTAAGTGTTTTTCTCATAGCAATAATTTTTAGGCGTTTACCACCGTTGTACTACAAAATCGAGACCAAAGCCCGATGGGTTGTAAAATATCAAAAAAATGCGTATATTTGCACGATTGTATAGAAATCAAATTAAAACTTAATTATATGGCAGACGAGAAAATTATATTTTCGATGGTTGGTGTGAGCAAGGTGCTCAACAACAACAAGAAAATCTTAAACAACATCTACCTCTCGTTCTTCTACGGCGCGAAGATTGGTATCATCGGTCTCAACGGCTCTGGTAAGTCTACGCTTATGAAGATTATCGCAGGTATCGATAAGAGTTTCCAGGGTGAGGTGGTATTCTCACCGGGCTACACCGTAGGTTACCTCGAGCAGGAGCCACAGCTCGACCCTACGAAGACAGTTAAGGAGATTGTCGAGGAGGGTGCAGCCTCTACCGTAGCACTTCTGAAGGAGTACGAGGAGATTAATATGAAACTCTGCGAGCCTATGGACGACGACGAAATGGCACGTCTTATCGAGCGTCAGGGCGAGCTCTACGAGAAGATTGACCAGGTGAATGGCTGGGAGCTCGACAGCGTCTTGGAGCGCGCTATGGATGCTTTGCGCTGTCCCGACCCCGACCAGTTAGTCAACGTGCTTTCGGGTGGTGAGCGCCGTCGTGTGGCGTTGTGCCGATTGTTGTTGCAGCAGCCCGATGTACTCCTTCTCGACGAGCCAACCAACCACCTTGATGCCGAGAGTATCGACTGGCTGGAGCAGCACTTGCAGCAGTACAAGGGTACGGTTATTGCCGTTACGCACGACCGTTACTTCCTCGATAACGTAGCAGGCTGGATTTTGGAGCTCGACCGTGGCGAGGGTATTCCTTGGAAGGGCAACTACTCGGGATGGCTGGAGCAGAAGACCCAGCGTATGGCTATGGAGGAGAAGCAGGAGAGCAAGCGTCGCAAGACCCTCGAGCGAGAGTTGGAATGGGTGCGTATGTCTCCATCAGGCCGTCACGCAAAGTCGAAGGCTCGTCTCTCGGCATACGATAAGCTGATGAATGCCGACACCAAGGAGCGCGAGGAGAAGCTCGAGATCTACATTCCCAACGGCCCACGTTTGGGCGATGTAGTTATCGAGGCACAGGGCGTTACGAAGGCCTTTGGCGACCGTGTGCTCTACGAGGGCTTGGAGTTCTCGCTTCCACCAGCAGGTATCGTAGGTGTCATCGGTGCTAACGGTACTGGTAAGACCACCCTTTTCCGTATGATTATGGGCTTGGAGGAGCCTACCTCGGGTAGCTTCCGCGTAGGTCCTACTGTTAAGCTTGCATATGTAGACCAGCAGCACAAATCTATCGACCCAGAGAAGACAGTATACGAGGTTATCTCGCAGAACAGCGACCTCATCCAGCTTGGCAATCGTCAGGTGCCAGCACGTGCATACGTAGGTCGTTTCAACTTCAACGGTGCCGACCAGGAGAAGAAGTGCGGTGTGTTGTCGGGTGGTGAGCGTAACCGTCTGCATCTCGCTCTTGCACTCAAGGAGCAGGGTAACGTATTGCTTTTGGATGAGCCTACCAACGATATCGACGTAAACACATTGCGTGCATTGGAGGAGGGTCTCGAGAACTTCGCAGGCTGTGCTGTAGTTATCTCGCACGACCGTTGGTTCCTCGACCGTATCGCAACACATATCCTCTCGTTCGAGGGTGACTCGAAGGTTGTATTCTACGAGGGCTCATACTCGGAGTACGAGGCCTGGAAGAAGGCCCAGGGCGAGGATACAACACCAAAGCGTGTTAAGTACAAGAAACTTTTGGCAGAGCAGTAATCTATGGCACAGAAACCATCTATTCCAAAGGGTACGCGCGACTTCTCTCCCGAGGAGATGATGCGTCGCACCTATATATTCGACACGATCCGCAGCATATTCCGTCTCTTTGGCTATGCACCGCTGGAGACTCCATCTATGGAGAATCTCTCTACGTTGCTCGGCAAGTATGGCGACGAGGGCGACAAGCTCCTCTTCAAGATACTTAACTCGGGCGACTACGGTGCAAAACTCTCAGAAGATGAGCTTCGTCAGGCCTCGAAGATCTCGGAAAAGGGTCTTCGTTACGACCTTACTGTCCCCTTTGCTCGCTACGTCGTACAGCATCAGAACGAGATTGTATTCCCGTTCAAGCGCTATCAGATTCAGCCCGTATGGCGCGCTGACCGTCCACAGAAGGGCCGCTACCGCGAGTTCTACCAGTGTGATGTCGATGTCATTGGCTCGAAGTCGTTGCTCTCGGAGGTTGAGCTTGTGGATATCGTATCGCGCGTATTTGCGAAGCTCGGCATCTCGGTTACACTTAAGATGAACAACCGCAAGATTTTGTACGGCATCGCCGAGAGTATCGGTCACGCCGACAAGATGATAGATATCACCGTAGCTATCGACAAGCTCGACAAGATTGGTTTGGACAACGTGAAGAATGAGTTGCGCGAGCGAGGCATCGACGACGAGGCCATCGCAAAGCTTCAACCAATCCTTGAGCTTAATGGTACTAATACCGAGAAACTCTGCAAATTGAGTGAGGTTATCGCTGGCTCGGAGACTGGTAAGCTTGGTATTGAGGAGATGCGCACCATCTTCGACAGCGTCGAGGCTTTGGGTATCGCTCTCACACCCGAACTCGACCTCTCGTTGGCGCGTGGTCTAAACTACTACACCGGAGCTATCTTCGAGGTTAAGGCAAACGATTTCCAGATTGGTTCAATCTCGGGTGGTGGTCGCTACGACGATCTGACAGGCATCTTCGGTATGCCAGGTATGTCGGGCGTGGGTATCTCGTTTGGTGCCGACCGCATCTATGACGTGATGCTCGGCCTGGACCTCTTCCCCAAGGAACTGGCTTGCTCTACGAAGGTACTCTTCACCAACTTCGGCGCAGATGAGCAGTTGGCAGCTATGCGTGTTATGGCCGAGATGCGCAACCGTGGCATAGCTACCGAGATATATCCTGAGGCTTCGAAGATGAAGAAGCAGATGGAGTATGCCAATCGCCGTGGCATCCCTTATGTCGTAATCATCGGCTCGGAGGAGTTGCAGCGTGGCGTTGCTACACTTAAGGATATGTGCTCGGGTGAGCAACGTGAGGTAGCATTGACCGAACTTGCACAGCAGTTTTAGCAACGAGGCATATGATGATGTACAGACGAATAGCCCTCACGCTACTTATTCTTGTGTTGGGAGCATTGTCACTATCGGCACAGAGCCGTGTTAGCGACAGACGCAAAGCTATTCGTAAAATCGAGCACGTTCTCGAATACATAGATCACAACTATATTGACGAAGTGCCCCTCGATACCCTTGTCGAGGCGGCACTTGTCGCTATATTCGACAAGCTCGACCCACATTCTCGATATATGCCAACTGCCGAGATGCGTAGGATGATGGATATGTTGCACTCGGAGTTTGCAGGTATCGGCATCAACTATACGCTGCATCACGATACTCTTGTCGTGCGTCGTATTATCGAGAACTCTCCGGCACATCAGTCCAAGTTGCTCTATGGCGACAGGATTATTGCCATCAACAACCACTCTATAGTAGGTCTCGAGCGCGACTCCATAAGCAATATGCTGCGTGGCCAGCAAGGCACAAAGCTACAACTCGATGTTCTGCGTTGCAGCGATAGCACACGACACAACATAGAGATTACGCGTGATTATATCGCCTCTCCTTCGGTCGCTACAGCACTCAAGCTAAACGATTCAACAGCATACATCCGTATTGAGAACTTTGCGCGCAATACACCCCAGGAGTTCCGCCGAGCATTAGCCACAATGAAGGACTATCGCTCACTTATCATCGACCTGCGAGGCAATAGCGGAGGTCTGCTTGCATCTGTTGTCGACATATGCGGCATCTTTCTCAAGGAGAACACCCTCATACTAACTACCGAGGGTCGTTCCGAGCCTACACAAGAGTTCCGCACCAAGAATTGTGGAGAGTTGTGCGATGTAGCATTGACCGTACTCATCGACGAACAAACAGCCTCAGCCTCAGAGGTATTTGCTGGCGCTATGCAAGATAACGATCGTGCAACGATTATTGGCCGCACAAGCTATGGCAAAGGCCTTATCCAGCGATTGGTAAATCTTGGAGACAATAGCGGTATGGCCGTCACGCGTGCCTTGTACAAAACACCTGCAGGACGAGCTATTCAGCGCCCCTACACCAAGGGCGACAAGCAGAGTTACCATAATGATCGCAGTCGCTACAATCATCCCGATTCGCTAACTGTTGAGCATAGCCCCGAGGAGATGTTCTACACACTGAACGAGGGTCGTGAGGTCTATGGTAGAGGAGGTATCACACCCGACATATACATCGCAGCCGAGCGTATCGACACCGCAAGCTACAGAGGTCGTGCCATTATTAGAGGCGTTATCGATGAGGTTATCATCAACCTATTCGACCGCAAGGGATATGGTGGTTATACATCCCTCTACCCCACGGCCGACGAGTTCGCCGAATATTTTGAATTCGACAGCATATCTCGCGAAGTTATAGACCAGATGATGCAGCATAGCGAGCCCGAGGATGCCGAAGTACAGAGACTCCTCGATGATATACGTGCACGGATAGTCCGCGACATCTATGGCGAGGAGGCATTCATACGTATGTTTATGTGCTACGATGAGCCATTGATGCAAGCTCTGGAATTGCATAAATAAACGGCATATTCTAAAATATAACCATAGAATAGGTCTCTTATCCGCTTTTTTACATATTAAGTTTGGCAAATCACGAAATTATATATACCTTCGTTTACCGAAACGATTAGAAATATTCGATGCACGAAGCTATATGTGAGTAGGATTGTAGTAGTGGAAGTTATAGACGGCAGAATTTTCGAAGCGTTACTAAAACTTTGTAAACCTAAAACTGACCACTACAATGACTAATAACAACGTTCCTCGCCACGATGCCGAGGATTATGGCGACTTGGTGCACTCCAAAGTCGTACGCGCAGGTAAGCGCACATATTTCTTCGATGTCAAATCCACGCGCAACGACGATTACTATATCACCCTTACCGAATCACGCAAAAAGGCTCACGACGATGGTTCAACGAGCTTCTCGCGTCATCAGATATACCTCTATAAAGAGGATTTCGAAAAGTTCCTTGAGGGTATAAACGAGGCTATGGAGCAGGTCAAGCAGCGTAAGCCTGACTACTTCGAGCAGCAGTAATAGAGCACGTAAGCCGAGTATTATCAACACATTAGTGGAGCAACAGCTATATGTCTGTGCTCCACTTTTTATGTTAAGTGCTCTCATTTTCCCAAATTTTCACTATTTTTACACCCACAATTAACTGCGATATGGACAAAAGTGTGGTATTGGGATATAGCGGCGGTATGGATAGCCGCACAGCAGCAGAACGTCTGCGCGCCGAAGGTTACCGTGTTGTGGCGCTGACCATTGATTGTATGGGAAGCGAGGAGCTATGCTCAACTGCCAAACAACGTGCTTCAGAGGCGGGTCTCGAGTGGATGCTCTACGATGCACGCGAGGAGTTCGAAGCAAAGATTATCGACAACTTTTGTTCGAGCTATAGCTGCGGACTTACTCCAGCACCCTGCACACGTTGCAACTCACTTATTAAATGGACGATACTCGAGCGTGTTGCCGACTCACTCGCCATCGAACATATCGCCACAGGTCACTACTTCAATGTAGAGAAGCAGGGCGATATGCACTATGTTAGCAAGGGTATCGACCCAGTCAAGGACCAATCATACTACCTTTGGGGATTGCAACAGCACATCTTGCAACGCGCACTCACGCCAATGGGAAACACTCTCAAGAACGACATCCGCAACAACTTTACAGAGCGAAGCGAGAGTATGGGTATCTGCTTCCTCAAGGGCAAGCACTATGGTGACTTTCTGCAAGAGCGAGGTGTGAGTATGCCTTATGGCAATATCGTCGATTCATCGGGTAGAATCGTTGGTGAGCACAACGGCATAGCTCGCTATACTATAGGTCAGCGTCGAGGTGTTGGCATTCCTGAAGGCGTGCGAGTTGTAGGCATCAACAGCCAAGATAACACTCTGATTGTTGGACGAATGGAGGAGTTATATAAGAGCAGACTTTATATCAATGAGAGCAACATAGTAAATGTAGATCGCCTGCTTTCATCCGAGAATATAACCATCAAGATTCGAGGTATCGGACGTAATCCCGAACTCCCTGTCAGGGTGGAAAAGTATGGCGATGGTTTTGCTATTACGTGCCAGGATAAGGCGTGGGCTCCAGCCAAAGGACAGCCATTGGTCTTTTATGAGGATAAGTTGGTATTAGGCGGAGGAATTGTTGTCGGTTACGATTAAATATCGTATATTTGCGCACTAAATTTTTAAGATTATATGATAAAAAAACTATACGACTGGATTTTATCCTGGGCCGATAGCCGTTGGGGATGGCTTGCACTGTTGTTTATTGCACTCTTCGAGGCGAGTTGGTTTCCGCTACCGCCCGACGTACTACTCATTGCTCTGTGCCTCGGAGCAACCACTCGCTCGTTTCGCTTCGCGACGCTATGTCTTATTGGCTCGGTGACAGGCGCAGCATTGGGCTATGGCATTGGACACTTTGCGTGGATTACACCCGATGGCGACCCTACAGCCTTGGCAAACCTCTTCTACGAATATGTCTTCAGCATCGAAAGCTTTAATAACGTGGGTGCGCTCTACGATCGCTTCAACTTCTGGATTGTCTTCACAGCAGGCTTCACACCGCTGCCGTTCAAGTTGTTCACCATTGCTGGAGGTATGTTCGACATCAACTTTGTGATGTTTATCATCGCATCGATTGTGTCGCGAGGTTTGCGTTTCTTCCTTATTGCAGGCCTTATTTGGAAGTTCGGAGCACCTATCAAGACATTCATTGATAAGTACTTCAATATGCTTGCAACACTGTTTGTATTTATGCTCATCGGCTTTACAGCGCTTGGATTCTGGATATTCGGTAGCGGAGACAGCGACAGTATTCAGGAGCCAGCCAAGCAAGAGATAGTTATCGAGGAACAGTTAAACACCGAGGAGTAATGCGACATTTTGGACTTATTGGCCGCAGTTTGGGCCACTCATTTTCTAAAAAGTTTTTCACAGCCAAGTTTCAGGCCGAAGAGATTCTTGCCGACTACGAACTCTTCGAATTGGAAGACATATCGCAGATTCGCAACGTAGTTGCTACACATCTGCTTGCAGGATTCAATGTCACAATTCCCTACAAGGAGCGTATACTACCCTACCTCGATGAACTTACCGACGAGGCTCGCGCTATCGGTGCAGTAAACTGTGTTGTTGTAAAGGATGATAAGCTCGTAGGTCATAATACCGATGCCCAGGGTATCGAGGCTACGATGCAGTGGATTGAGCCAAAGGAGGGGACCAAGGCGCTTGTCCTCGGCTCAGGAGGCGCATCGAAGGCTGTACAGTATGTTCTGCGCAAGTTAGGTGTGCAGTATAGCGTAGTTTCGCGCAATAAGAGTCGTGGTGACATAACTTACGACGAACTTAATAGCGACACAATTGCAGAGCATAAGCTCGTTATCAACACTACGCCACTCGGTATGACACCCGACACGGAGTCTTGTCCGCCTATCGATTATAGCTCAATAGACTCGGATCACACACTCTTCGACCTTGTATACAATCCTGTAAAGACAGAGTTTATGCGATGTGGCGAGGAGCAGGGAGCCCGCACCTTTGGCGGTATGCTTATGCTTCAGACACAGGCTATTGCCTCGTGGCACTTCTGGAACAGAAAATAGCATCACGCGATCTAGAATAATAAAGGCTCTCTATTCAAGGAGAGCCTTTGCTTTTTCTAAATCTTCCTCACGAATCATAAGTCGTATCGGGAAGGCTATCGGCGTGTAGATTGCAGCCATATACTCGTCGTGTATAACACAGAATATTCCGTTCTCCTCCAGAATCGAGAATATCATCTCTGCTTGCATCCTATCCTCGCAGGTCAATAGTTCGACCAGTGACCCTGAATAACTTTTTACTACCTCCATAACTATTGCGTTTTGGACAAAGATACTAATTATTTTCGATAAAATGAAGTGCAGAGAGTGATTTTATCCCGAAAATAATCGCTATATTTGTACGCTAAAAAACTCTTAACGAAGAACTATGTCATTACGACCATTTGTACACCTACACGTTCACAGCCAGTACTCGCTGTTGGATGGCCAGGCAAGCATTTCGAATCTTGTCGACAAGGCCATTGCCGATGGTATGCCGGGTATTGCGCTCACTGATCACGGTAATATGTTTGGTGTCAAGGAGTTCTTCAACTACGTATCCAAGAAGAATAGTGAACGCCGAGGTAAACTCAAGGAGTTGCAGGGTTTAGTGCAGCGACTAGAAGAGGGCACAGCATCGGAGGCCGAGATGGGAGTTAATCCTTCGACAGCACTTGCCGATGCACGTGCAAAGCTCGATGCATTCCCCAAGAACGACTTCAAAGGCATCATCGGCTGCGAGGTATATGTAGCACGCCGTCGACTCCACAATAAGGAGGGAAAGGAGGATCAGAGTGGCTACCATCTCATTCTTCTCGCAAAGAATATCAAGGGTTACAAGAACCTTATCAAGATTGTATCGAAAGGATATACCGAGGGCTTCTATATGCGTCCTCGTACCGACCGCGTAGAGCTCGAGAAGTACCACGAGGGTCTAATCTGTTGCTCGGCGTGTATCGGTGGTGAGATTCCGCGACTTATACGCGCTGGCAAATTCGAGGAGGCAGAGAGCGCAGTGCAATGGCACAAAGATATCTTTGGTGAGGATTACTATCTCGAGTTGCAGCTACACAAGGCAACTGTCGAGAATGCAAACCACGAGGCGTATCGCGAACAGCTTATCGTCAACGAAAAGCTTATCGAATATTCGCATAAGTTTGGCATTAAACTGGTATGTACCAACGACGTGCACTTCGTAGATGAGGAGCACGCCGAGGCCCACGATCGTCTTATTTGTTTGGGTACGGGCAAGGATTTAGACGACCCACGCCGTATGCTCTACTCAAAGCAGGAGTGGATGAAGACTACAGCCGAGATGAATGCCATCTTTGGCGATGTTCCCGAGTCGCTAGACAATACTATTGAGGTATGCAACAAGGTCGAGACATACTCTATCGACCACTCCCCTATTATGCCAACCTTTGCTATTCCCGAAGAGTTTGGCACTGAGGAGGGCTATCGTCAGAAATATAGCGAGCAAGATATTTTCAACGAATTCACACGCGACGAAAACGGCAACGTGGTGATGTCGGAGGATGAAGCCAAGAAGAAGATTGACAAGCTTGGCGGATACGACAAACTATACCGTATTAAGCTCGAGGCCGACTATCTTGCGAAACTCGCGATGGATGGCGCACACCAGCGCTATGGCGAGGTACTCGATGACGAGACCACCCAGCGACTGAAGTTCGAGTTGCACATTATGAAGACGATGGGTTTCCCAGGCTACTTCCTTATCGTGCAGGATTTCATCCGCGCAGCTCGCGAGGAACTCGATGTGTCGGTAGGCCCTGGTCGTGGATCGGCCGCAGGATCGGCTGTGGCATATTGTTTGGGTATCACGCAGATTGACCCAATCAAGTACGACTTGCTGTTTGAGCGATTCCTTAACCCTGACCGTATTTCGCTGCCAGATATCGATATCGACTTCGATGATGATGGTCGTGGCCGAGTACTCAACTGGGTAACACAGAAGTACGGCAAGGAGAAGGTTGCTCATATTATTACATACGGCACTATGGCTACGAAGATGGCGCTCAAGGATGTTGCTCGAGTGCAGAAGTTGCCATTGGCCCAGGCTAACCAGTTGTGTAAGTGGGTACCTGATCGTATCACCGACCCCAACGACAAGGATAAGCAGCTAAAGATTAACCTGAAGAACGCCATTATGGCAGTTCCCGAATTGAAAGCTGCAGAGGAGTCCGAAGATCCTGTGATGCACGATACGATAAAGTATGCCAAGATGCTGGAGGGTAACGTGCGAGGTACTGGTGTGCACGCTTGCGGTACGATTATCTGTCGTGATGACATCACCGACTGGGTGCCTGTAAGTACGGCAGACGACAAGGAGACGGGCGAAAAGATGCTCGTCACACAATACGAGGGATCAGTAATTGAGGATACAGGACTCATCAAGATGGACTTCCTCGGATTGAAGACCCTATCGATTATCAAGGATGCTGTGGAGACCGTAAAGCAGACCCACGGCGTGGAGATTGACATCGACAACATACCTATCGACGACGAGAAGACATACAAGTTGTACTGCGATGGTTTGACCATTGGTACATTCCAGTTTGAGTCGCCGGGTATGCAGAAATACTTAAGGGAGTTGCAGCCCTCGACATTCGAGGATCTGATTGCGATGAATGCACTCTATCGTCCAGGTCCTATGGACTACATTCCCGACTTTATCGACCGTAAGCACGGACGTAAGCCAATCGTATATGATATCCCCATTATGGAGCGATATCTCAAGGATACGTATGGTATCACGGTATACCAGGAGCAGGTGATGCTCTTGTCGCGACTATTGGGAAACTTCACACGAGGTGAGTCCGACACGTTGCGAAAAGCGATGGGTAAGAAGATTAAGTCGAAGCTGGACGAGCTGAAGCCAAAGTTTATCGCTGGCGGTAAGTCGAACAACCACGACGAGAAGACCCTCGAGAAGATTTGGGCAGACTGGGAGAAGTTTGCATCGTACGCCTTCAACAAGTCGCACGCTACGTGTTACTCTTGGGTGGCGTACCAGACTGCTTATATCAAGGCCCACTACCCATCCGAGTATATGGCGACAGTACTCAGCCGCAACCTTAATGATATCAAGCAGGTAACGACATATATGACCGAGTGTAAAAACCTCGGCATCGCGGTACTTGGCCCAGATATCAACGAGTCTAAAGTCAAGTTCTCTACCAACCGCAAGGGAGATGTACGCTTTGGCTTGGCAGCAATCAAGGGTGTAGGTGAGGCAGCGTCAATCTCGATTATCGAGGAGCGCGACACAAACGGAGCCTATAAGTCGATATACGACTTTATGGAGCGCGTAAACTTCTCGGTTGTAAACCGTAAGTGTTTGGAGAGTATTGCTCTTGCCGGAGGTTTCGACTCACTTATCGACTTCAACCGTTCGCGTTTCTTTAGTCCCGATGCTACGGGCGCGATATTCCTCGAATCGTTGATACGCTATGGCCAGCGTGTGCAGCTCGAACAGCAGAATGCACAGCAGAGTCTCTTTGGCTCGGTATCTGGAGCTACCGACATTCAGCAGCCACGCGTACCTGTTGCCGAGGACTGGAACAACCTTGTGCTTCTGAATAAGGAGAAGGAGATGATTGGTCTTTACCTTTCGGCACACCCTCTCGACCGCTTCGGTTTTGTGATGCGCAAGATGTGTCAGGCGGAGCTCGGAGAGCTGAACGACCTTACGCCACTCAACGGTAAGGAGATCTCGGTGGCAGGTGTTGTCACAAGTGTAACACCACTTACAACCAAGGATGGTCGCCGTTATGGTCGCTTCGTATTGGAGGACTACAGCTCACAGCACGAGTTTACGCTATTTAGCAAAGACTACGAAAAGTATGGTCTCCTTATTGAACAGGATAACTTCTTGTACATACGTGGTCGCGTACAGACTCGACCATACAAGGAACCTGCAGAATTGGAGTTTAAGATAACCTCGATTCAGCAACTCGCCGAGGTTGCCGAAAGCATCTCTTCGGTGCGCATTGACTTAAGTATCAGCGATGTATGTTCGACACTTACACAAATGCTCGTTGAGCAGGCAAGCAAGAATCAGGGTTCGACACAGCTGTTGTTCAACATATACGACCCAGCGGAGGATGTGCGCATTAAGCTCAGTTCGCGACGCTATCGTATAGCGCCAACAGTAGAGTTTATGGACTTTTTGGACGAGAACGAAATTAACTACACAATAAATATTTAATAACCTATTAAAATTTTTAGATTATGGCACTTAAAATTAACAACGAGAACTACGATGAGGTAATGGGCAAGGGTATGCCTGTAGTTATTGACTTTTGGGCAACTTGGTGTGGCCCCTGCCGTATGGTAGCACCTATCATCGACGAGCTTTCAGAGGAGTATGCTGATAAGGTTCTTATCGGTAAGTGTGATGTAGAGGAGGGTGACGAGGTTGCTGCGAAGTATATGGTCCGCAACGTTCCTACTATCATCTTCATCAAGGATGGTAAGCAGGTAGACAAGCACGTTGGTGCAGCTACCAAGGAGCAGCTCAAGGCGAAAATCGACGCTTTGCTCTAATCCTTTAGTGCATTACGGAATGGGATTGTCTGTGGTACGGACAATCCCATTCTGCATTGTTATAACTTACTTATTACTTTTGAGGCTCCATATGTATGCCAATGTGGGTACGTTGACCAAATTCACACTTTAGTGCAACCTCAATCATTTGTGTAATACGATGTGCCTCGTGAAGTGTTATTTGTCCGTTCATTCGAATGTGCACCTCGATTGCAATTGAGTTCCCGATACGACGAGTACGGAGATTATGTGGAGCACTGACCTCGGGATAAGAGAGTATGATATCCAATATTCTCTCCTCGGTCTCCTGTGGCAGCGACTTTTCGAGCAGCTCATCGATACAGGGCTTAACAAGCATTATAGCGACCTTCACAATAAATATGCTGACAACAAGTGCGGCTATAAGATCCAATACGCGCCAACGAACACCCAAAAACATAGCGCCACTAATGCCCACTAAAGTGCCTATCGACGAAAACGCATCGCTTCGATGATGCCAAGCATTAGCGATTACCGCGCTAGAGTTTAGCGCTCTTCCTTTGTGAATTGTGTATTGATATAGTCCCTCTTTGGCAATTATAGAGATTATTGCCGCGATTAACGCCAGCATACTGGGAGCTTTAAGTTCTTGTCCTCGGCACACATCGATGATACCTCCTATGGAGTTAAGCATTATGCCAACACCCACGATAAACAGGATGGTTCCTATAATAACTGTCGCAAGAGTTTCGAACTTCCCGTGTCCATAGTCGTGTCCCTCGTCTTGTGGCTTTGCCGAGATACGCACGAATATGATGACTATTATATCTGTCGCAAAATCTGATAGCGAATGCACTGCATCGGCAATCATCGCTGCACTATATCCTACAATACCTGCGATTAATTTCAATACGACAAGCACAAAATTTACAAAGCTTCCCCACAGAGTAACTTTGTATATTTCGTCTTCTCGCATCGATTGCGACTTCATAAATTACAGATTTACTCATTAGCATCCGCCCCACCATTCTCTGCAACCTCCACCTCCTCGGCCGACAGATATGCAAGCAGGAACTTCTGCTTACGCAGACGACGGACAATCTTTATAGCAGCAAATAGCACACCAACAGCTGAAATAGCGTATAAAATGCCGTACAAATTGCTATTAGAGATAAAATCTGTCGCGGTGCGCTCCTGATACTTCATCATCAGCATCAAATAAGCCAGAGCATTGTTTATCATATGCAGAATTATCGGAGAGAATATCGAGTGACGCTGAATGTAAAAATAGCTAAAAATCACACCCGAAAGTGCTGCCTCGACAACGACAATAGGTTCGAGATGTACCACACCAAAACACAACGATGTGAATATCACCGACCAGAATGGAGTCATATCACGAAGCATCATATCGTAGAGCTTTGCACGGAACAACAACTCCTCGAAGATGGGTGCAAGAAACACAACAGTAATAAGAGTCCAACCTCCACGTGGGAATACTCGCTGGTCGGCAGGGATAATCTCCTGAAGCGGCAAAAGCACTATCGCCAACATAAGCAGTATGATCACTCCCATAAGGATATATGTCGGAGAAAATCCCAATTTGGAGCACTCTATTTTTGCGGATTTAGTTCCACGCATTTTCGACCACAGCGAGACTAAAGCAAGCGAAAGGGACATCGCAGAGAGGTACGACAACATAAACAAAAAACTATTTGCCATAATATGTCCGACCTCAAAGCCAGATATCCACACAATGAGTTGCAGGGAGATAATCTGCGAGAAAGCGTAAATCAAAAGAAAGAGTAACAGCGTACCCAATATTTTCATCGAACGAACCATAATCTTACACTATCTTAACACTTTGCGTAGACACGTCAATACCACACTGCCATACGCCACCAATAAAAATCAAACAAAGATAGATAATTTTAGACTTAAACGCTACTTTATACGATAAAATTTACTATTTTTGCACGTATTATTTTTAAGTATCTATAAAACCGAACAGGGATGGCAAAAGTTGTAGCATTAGCAAATCAAAAAGGAGGCGTAGGCAAGACTACCACAGCGATAAATCTCGCAGCATCTGTAGCTCTATTAGGCAAGAAGGTGTTGCTTATCGACGCCGATCCTCAGGCAAATGCCACCTCGGGTTTAGGTTTTGACATAAACCTCGATGGTATCTACGAGTGTATCGTAGGTGAGCGCAATGCAGCAGATGTCATCCTACACAGCGATGATATCAAAAAGTTGTGGTTATTGCCATCATCAATCAACCTTGTAGCGGCCGACACCGAGTTGTCGACAATGGAGAATGCCCACCACATCATCAAGGGTATTGTCGATTCGGTACGCGATAAATACGACTACATCTTTATTGACTGCTCGCCATCGCTCGGTTTTACCACCGTAAACATCCTCACAGCTGCCGACTCAGTACTTGTTCCTGTGCAGTGTGAGTATTTGGCATTGGAGGGTTTAAGTAAGTTGCTCAATACAATAAAGATGGTAAAATCGCGACTTAATCCCGACTTGCAGATTGAGGGTTTCGTCCTCACAATGTATATGCGCAACAAGCTCAACAATCAGGTAGTAAGCGAGGTGCGCACACACTTTGGCGAGCTGGCATACGAGACGATTATACAGCGCAACATCCGCCTTGGCGAGGCTCCATCACACGGCAAGCCTATTATGCTGTATGATGCAGCAGCTTCGGGTGCAGCAAACTACCTCAGCCTTGCTCGCGAATTTTTGAAACGCAATCGCAAAAACGACAAGAATAAAACGGAATAAAATATATGACAGCACAAAAGAAGAGAGGTTTGGGACGTGGTCTGGACGCCATATTTGGCGCTACAGCGCCCGAGCTCCAGGCACAGCCAATGGCAGAGATGGCCGAGGTTGCTATTGATGAGATAGAGCCTAATCCACTACAGCCACGTCAGGATTTCGACGAGGAGGCACTCGCCGAACTCTCTGCATCTATTGCACAGTTGGGCGTAATTCAGCCTATTACACTCAAGCGTACAGGAGATAATCGCTATATCATCATCAGTGGCGAGCGTCGTTGGCGTGCATCGAAGATGGCAGGGCTCGACAAGCTCCCAGCCTACATTCGCGAGGTTGAGGATGAAGATCTTCACGCAATGGCTCTCGTCGAGAACATCCAGCGTCAGGATCTCAACGCCATCGAGATTGCCCTCGGTATGCAGCGTCTCATCGACGAGTGTGGACTCACTCAAGAAGCAATGGCCGAGAAGGTTGGCAAGAAACGCTCTACGGTATCAAACTATATGCGTCTTCTGGCTCTACCATCAGAGGTACAGCTTGCGCTCAAAGAGGGTGTTATCACAATGGGGCACGCCAAGGCAATTGCAGGTCTGGACCAGGAGCTACAGATTACAGCTCTCAAAAAGTGTGTACGCAAGGGTATGTCGGTACGTCAAGCCGAGCAGCTGGCACGCAAGCTCATTACGCAGAAAATAGCGTCGAGTGTAACAGAGGAGGAGTATCCCGAAAGTTACTCTCGTCTCATTGAGGAGTTAGAGCGTTTGTTCACATCAAATTTCTCAGTTAAGCGCACACAGTCGGGTGGCAGCCGCATTGTAATCGAGTGTGGCGACGATAACGAACTCGATGCGCTCATCTCTCGTCTCAGCAGTTTAAAGTTGTAAAATAAATTTGGATATTGCTCGTTGCATATAGTAATGGTATTTTGGAAGTTCATACGCAGCATCGTTTTGGTGGTTGTCTTTGCGACAATCGCCTTGGGCGTATCTGCCCAGGAGTACAATCGCGAGAGGCTGCGCGGTAACGTGCGCACCGTTAATCAGGGTGCTCTTGTACCTATCGACTCAACAGCGCTACTTCGTGCAAAAGCCGAGGCTGCAGCACGAAGAGACTCGATGTACTTCCACTATCTTGACTCCATTGCCGGCGGACAACTTCGCAACTTCGACAACCTCAGCCAGACATCGCGCGACTCGATCCGCAAGGTTGTCGCAGAACGCGTACACCGCGATTCGGTAATCGTCAGCCGAGGCGATAGCATTGCACCAGATGGTCGTCGCATCCGTCTTAATAAGAGAGGTGAGGTACGCCAGCCTTTTATCAGCGACTCAATGGGGCTATCGAAGGTATGCTGGCTCTCGTTACCATTACCTGGCTTTGGACAGATATACAACAAGCAGTACTGGAAACTGGCCATACTATACCCCGTTGTTGGCGCGTCGGTAACGATGTTTGTACACGAAAACAAGCAGTATAAACCATTGAAGGCCGAATACGACCAGTATCTTATCGACCACGGCTATATGCGTACGCCCGAGCTCGATGAGATACAAACGAAGATGATACGTCACAATACTATGCAGCAGATATATGCAGGTTTGGCTATTGCTACGTATCTCTATTTCATTGGTGACGCTGCAGTCAACTACTCAACAAACGAGGTATCGCAAGTAAAGAAGGCGACTACCCTATCAACTATCTGCCCGGGTGCCGGCCAGATATACAACAAGAGTTACTGGCGTGTACCTATTATCGTCGGTGGTCTTGCCTCGACAATATACACAATCGACTGGAACAACCGAGGTTATCAGCGTTTCAAGACGGCATATAATCTCCGTGTCGACTACGACAATAATCCCGACAAATATCCTAATGGCTCGGCAGATGAGTTCCGAGGCAACTATACAGCAACCTTCCTCAAGAATCTAAAGGATAGTTATCGCCGTAATCGTGACCTCTGCATTCTGCTTACAGCAGGTATCTATCTGCTTAACATTCTTGATGCCCACGTCGATGCCCATCTTCAGGATTACGACATTTCGGATGATCTAACGATGAATATGGAGCCATATTTCGACGTCACACCTGTTGGCTCGAAACCTACAATGGGCTTAAGTCTGAACTTCAAATTTTAATATTATCGGATGAAAATTAATATAATGAAGGGCATAGCAATACTCTTCGTAGCAATAACTATGCTTATCGCCGACGCATCTGCATCAGAGTCGACACGTCGTCCTAAGCGCCGTCGCGCAAAGGGTAATGAGATCCAAGTGGAGACTCTGCATAATATTCAGGAGACACAGGTTCAGCAAGCACCAAAGGAGGAGATCGTTCACGAAACCGAGATACAGCAGGAGTCTCGACGTAAGCACAATACGCCACAGCAATTGGATTCGATACTCGCTATATGGCGTAAGACCAGCACGGTAGAATATTTCGAGCAATATTTCAACGATTTTTGCTGTGGCAACGATGGCTCGACAGAGGTCATTGCAACATCAATTCCAGACTCTGTATACATATCTCGCCTGCAGGCACTAATGTCTCCAGTACCTCTCAAGTATAACCACGAGGTGCGCCGCGCAATCGAACGATTCAGTTCCAAGAGCTACGCATCTATTATGTCGTATGCCTATTACTACTTCCCGATGATCGAGGAGGAGCTGGACCGCGCTGGACTACCCCACGAGCTTCGAGCATTGGTTGTCGTAGAGTCGGGATTAAACCCCTTAGCCACATCACGCGCTGGAGCTAAAGGCCTATGGCAGTTTATGTTGCGTACTGGCAAAGAGTATGGATTGGAGATTAATTCGCTTGTCGACGAGCGTTGCAATCCTCGCCTAGCAACACGCGCTGCATGCCAATACCTAAAGACAATGTACGAGATGTTTGGCGACTGGACACTCGCCATCGCGTCGTATAACTGCGGTCCGGGAAATGTAAACAAGGCTATCGTACGCTCGGGAGGTAACCGCGAGCACTTTACTGGTGACTTCTGGGATGTATACTACCATCTGCCATCCGAGACTCGTGGCTATGTACCCTTGTTTATGGGTGCTACATATGCTTTTGCATACCACAAGGCACACGGCATTGAGTTTGATCCTGCGCCAATGCCTCTGATTGTCGACACGATTATGATTAATCGCCCAATGCATCTCGAGCAGGTGTCATCGACTATCGATATAGATATCGAGACTCTCAAGATGCTCAATCCACAATACACGCTGTCGATAATACCTGCGACAACAAAGAGCTATGCTCTAACGCTTCCTGTCGAGTACATATCGACATATATAGAGAATGAAGCACTCATTCACGCAAAGGATTCCACATATCTTAAAGAGTATGTTATCCACGCTAATATCGAAAAGAAGCGTACTGAAGCACCCCCAGCGAAGTATCATACCGTCAAGAAGGGTGAGACGCTTGGCGCTATTGCTCGCAAGTATGGCCGTAGCGTTAAACAACTTATGACGTGGAATGGCATTAAGAACGCTAACTCACTGCGCATAGGACAGCGCCTGCGCGTAAGTGCTAACTAATAAATATACACACTGCTACGATGAATATCGAAATACTCGACACCGAGACGACCATTGTTGCCCCAGCAACAGCTGCAGGTGGTGCTGTGATGATGATACGCATTAGCGGAGGCAAGGCTATTACCATTGCGGACCGACTTTTTCGTGGCAAGCAACGACTCGAAAATGCCAATGGGTACTCGCTTCACTATGGCGATATAGTCGATGAGGATGGATCTTTTCTCGACGATGTAGTTGTTGCGCTATTCCGCGCTCCACGCTCGTATACGGGCGATGACACAGTGGAATTCACAATCCACGGATCGCAATATATAGCATCACGTCTGATGCAGCTTGCCGTTAATTATGGTGCTCGTATGGCAACAGCCGGAGAGTTTACCCGTCGTGCATTCCTTGCCGGAAAGCTCGACCTGAGTCGCGCCGAGGCTGTCGCAGATGTCATTGCATCTGACTCCAAATGGTCCCATCGCCTAGCATCAACCCAGATGCGCGGCGACTATGCCGACTACCTTGTCACACTACGTGGCGAACTGCTAAAGCTCTGTTCACTACTCGAACTAGAACTCGATTTTTCGGAGGAGGATGTTGAGTTTGCTAACCGCGAGATACTTGAGACAATGCTTAAAAACATTGGCAAGCAGATTAACACCCTCACCTCATCCTTTGCATTAGGTAATGCAATTAAAGAAGGTATAGCAGTGGTTATTGTAGGCGAGCCCAATGTTGGTAAAAGTACGCTTCTAAACCGACTCGTAGAGGAGGATAGAGCTATGGTATCGGATATTGCCGGTACGACACGCGATACGATTGAAGCAACACGTGTAATCGATGGTATACGCTTTCGTTTTATCGACACCGCAGGTATGCATACCACGGATGACGAACTCGAGCAAATGGGTATTAAGCGTACACGTCGCGCTTTGAACACCGCACACATTGTGCTACACATTGCGAGCGCTGACCAGCCAACATTTGAGGATATCGACATCGACGAGCAACAAACATATATACGCATCGTAAATAAGGCAGATAAGCTCTGTAATACGCCTCCGACTAACGACAATACCTTGTTGTATATCTCGGCAAAGGATGGAAGCAATATCGATCAGCTCATTGATATGCTGCGTGCATCGGTACCGAGCACTCAAGTTGGTGCAGATAACGTTGTGGTTACGAATGTTCGTCACTACAATGCATTGCGCCAGGCATCATCGGCTCTCGATATGGCTCTCAACGCGATGAGAATGAATATGCCTACAGATCTACTAACCGAAGACATCCGTCAGGTTTTACACCACCTGGGTGAAATCACCGGTGAAATCACCTCTGACGATATCTTGCAGTCAATCTTCTCCAAGTTCTGCATAGGAAAGTAATTTTTGCACTCTAACGCCCACTAATAAACACTAATGCCTACAAAAATCGGCTGAAAATCACACAAAATAGACGAAAAATCCTGAGAGTTTATCAACCACTTTCGGGATTTTTTGTGTTTTAACGGAATTGTGCCTAAAAACTCCATTTTTCGTGGGCGTTGGTGTTTACGAGTACGCACCATTCTCGACCTCGATGTCCAATATCTTCTCAAAACCGTTTTTCAATAAAAAGATTTCGCCCATTTTGCAATGGGCTGCAACGAGGTGAAATGGAGTGCAATGAGCTGCATCTGACACGGGCGAAAAGAATTCTACTTTCTATTCAGATGGCGTCGTTTATAGGCAGAAGAAGTCATTCGCATCTTTTTTTGCAAAAAAAATCACTAATTCTCAAACCTTCTTACCAAAGCCCCTCTACTCTTAGTATGAATTGGTAACTAAACCATTCACTTAATACAATAAAATTATGACACAAAAATCATTAGCATTTGAGCAGCTACCGGAGCTCATTCAAAATCTGGTAGAGAGAATCGAATCACTTGAAAAGGCTGTTCGTGAAAAACATCAACCCCTACCTCTTGAAGATGAGCTGATGAGTGTGGAGGATGTTTGCAAACTGCTCAGCAAATCGAAATCTGCGATATATCGAGCAGTGAGGTATCACGATATCCCGTTCATTCGTCAAGGTAACAGATTGTACTTCGATCGAGCTGCCATCAAGAAGTGGCTCGACAAGAAACACAATGTCGAGTGCATCACCAATATGGAGGAGTTCGAACGACGAATGGCACCAGGTCTATGGCGATACCGAAATGGTCGTTAGTAATGTGTGATTAATGCATTACAGATTAACAAG